>NZ_KI421500.1:3147724-3447724 GCF_000473145.1 Leisingera daeponensis DSM 23529
TTCGAGAAGGTAGACACGCTGATCGTGGACAAGACTGGAACGCTGACCGAAGGCAAACCAAAGCTGGTCGCGGTCCTGCCCGAACCGGGGCATGACGAGGCAGAGGTTCTGCGACTGGCCGCTTCGCTGGAACGCGGATCGGAACACCCGCTTGCCGAAGCCATCGTGCGCGGGGCTGAGGAGCGCGGTGTGGATATGGCCAATGCCAGCGATTTCGAAGCCGTGACCGGCAAGGGTGTGACGGGCGTGGTCGACGGCCGCGCCGTGGCGTTGGGCAATCTCGCGCTGATCACCGATATGGGGCTTGAGGCGCGAGCGCTGACCGGCAAGGCCAATGCGCGGCGTGACGAAGGTGAAACGGTCATGTTCGTCGTTCTGGAAGGCGAGATTGCGGGGCTGGTTAGCGTGGCCGACCCGGTGAAGGAAACGACGCCCGCCGCGCTCAAAGCACTGCACGATCTGGGCTTTCGGATCATTATGGCTACTGGCGACAACGAGCGCACCGCCAAGGCCATTGGCGCGCGGCTGGGGATTGACGAGATCCGCGCCGATGTGCTGCCCGAGGACAAGGCGCGGATCATCCGCGAGTTGCAGGAGGAAGGTCGCAAGGTCGCCATGGCGGGCGACGGGGTCAACGATGCACCGGCACTGGCGCAGGCCGATGTCGGCATCGCCATGGGAACAGGCGCGGATGTCGCCATCGAAAGCGCGGGCTTTACCCTGATCAAGGGCAATCTCGACGGGATCGTGCGTGCCCGCCGTCTGTCGTGCGCAACGATGCGCAACATTCGTCAGAACCTGTTCTTTGCGCTGATCTACATCGCCTCGGGCGTGCCAGTGGCCGCAGGTGTGCTGTATCCCTTCCTTGGCATCCTGATCAGTCCGATGTTCGCCGCCTTCGCGATGAGCGCCTCGTCCATCTCCGTGGTGTTGAACGCGCTGCGCCTGCGGGGCACGAAGATTTGATGCACGGCGCGCAAATCGCTACGGTTCGGGTTCTGGGCGGCACAGGTGTTGTCGGCCAGTATCTCGTCCGCGTGTTGCGCGCGCCGGAAGCTGACCAGGTTGCAACGGTGTCGCGACACCCCCTGCTGGACGGCACGGCGCATCTGTTGCGCAATCTTGCAGACCCGCAGTCAGACATTCCCTGCGCACGCGGCGATATCGTGGTCAACCTGTCCGGGAAAACCCCGGCCGCAGTCGCCGGGACGGTGATCCGGCGGGGCGCCGGATTTATCGAAAGGTCTGCCAGCCCCAACTATATGATGGCGATGCGAGACATGGCCCGGTCAGCAAAGGGCCCCGCCTTTCTGGCCGAAGAGTTAGGACCTGCTTGCGACACGGTTCAGAGCTTCTTGCCGGTCAGACCTGGGCGGGTGGCCCAATTGTTCAAGATATTGCTTGGCACGGGAGCGGGAAAGTCCTTGTCAAAGCGGGCCGATCCGGACTCTGCCCGATGTGCTGACTCTCGAACAGGCATTTGAGGCGGTTGGTGCGACTCACCACGATGCTTCGATCCGCCACGCGCCGCCGGCATTGTTGGCCCGGCACTGCTTCGGAAACAGGAAATATTTCTATGAAAATGCAGCAACATGAACCCGGAACAGTAACCGGCGGAGCCGGGAGTATCAGCCTGACCAACGCTGTCGCCATGGGCACCGGGGTGATGATCGGGGCCGGGATATTTGCTCTGACCGGGCAGATCGCAGGACTCGCTGGGCCTCTATTCCCACTGTCCTTTGTGCTGGGCGCGGTCGTGACGATGTTCAGCGCCTACAGCTATATTGTGATGTCGAACGCTTGGCCCTCGTCGGGAGGCATCGCGATGATCCTGACCAAGGCCTATGGCCCCGGTGCGGTAGCGGCGGCGGCCTCGGTGCTGATGGCGCTTTCGATGGTCATCAACGAAAGCCTGGTGGCGCGCACCTTTTCCACCTATGCGTTGCGCCCCTTCGGCATTCAGGACGGGCCGTTGGTGCCAGTGATTGCAGTGGCCCTGATCGTGATGGCCTATCTGGTCAACGTTTCTGGAAACCGGTCGGTGGGGCTGTGGTCGGTGGTGATGTCGGCAGTCAAGATCGGCGGTATCGCGCTGTTTGGCATCGCCGCTCTCTGGGCCGGCGGCATGGAAAGCTGGCCGGTCGAGGCCCGTTTTTCGGAAGACGGGCTCACAGGGTTTGCCGCATCGGTGGCGCTGTCGATCCTCGCATTCAAAGGGTTCACCACGATCACCAACAGTGGTGGCGAGATTACAAACCCTCGGCGCAATGTTGGGCGCACCATCCTCATCTCGATTGGGATTTGCACCATAGTTTATCTGTTGGTGGCACTAGCCGTCGGTTCAGCTCTGACGCCTGCGCAGATTCAGCAGGCCCGCGATTATGCTCTGGCCGAAGCAGCGCAGCCGGTGCTGGGCCGGGCCGGCTTCTATTTGACCGTGGTGCTCGCAATGGTGGCCACTGCATCGGGCCTCATCGCCAGCGTTTTTGCAGTATCTCGCATGCTGACAATGCTTACTGAGATGAAGATGATTCCGCACAGCCATTTTGGCCTGCCGGGCGGGATAAGGTCGCACATGCTAATTTATACGGTCGTGATCGCAGGCGTTCTGACCGTACTGTTTGATCTTGGTCGAATAGCCTCACTTGGCGCGTTCTTCTATCTCGTCATGGATATGGTGGTGCATTGGGGGGTATGGCGCAACCTTCGGCACCAGATTGGTGCCCGAAGCTGGGTGATCCTGTCGGCGCTGGCTCTCGACGCAGCCGTCCTTGCGGCCTTCACGCTGTTCAAGTGGCGTTCCGATCATCTGATCGTCATCGTCGCCCTTGTGACCGTATTGGTGGCCTTGCTGGCACAACGCCTTTATCTAGGGCGGTTTGTGTCCGCACACGCCGGCGAAGATCCTGCTGAACACCACCGGCACAGTTGATTCAGGGCCGTCGCGTCAGAATGCCAACGCGACCTTCTTACCTCTTGATGAGAAAACCTAGAGCAACCCCACGGCGGATACCGGTGTCCTCAAGTTGCTGGTAATAACGCAACAGCTCCTTAAGCGGCGACGGGAAATCCTTGTGCGCCGCCAGAACCGCGATCAATGCGCCTGAGGTAATCCGCTCTTCGATCACAAAATTGCCGCCGGGCGAACAACAAAGAAAGGGGGGGCAGCGCGGTCAGGAAACAACTGCTCGCTCAGGTCCTTGGCCAGGATCCGCATAGCACGCATACGTTCGTGCCTCAGCCTGTTCACAATCCGATGCAGATAGGGAAGCAGTGTATGCCTCCGGCGGAGGCCGGCTGACGAGATCTTGGCGCTGATGATAAGTCCGGCGGTATGGCCGGCCATAAGGTCAGACCCGATATCGAAGTCCCTCCTGCCGCGGATACGCAGCGTTCCCTGCTGACAATACGGCGGCGTCAATTTTGCGACGGCGAGCTGGGCGGCATGACGCCCCTGACGTCCAACTCGAGATCGTGCTGAGGAACGGGCGCCGGCTCCTTGCCCCCTCCACAGTGGCCCCCGCAATGATGGCCCGGCTTCTTCCGGTGCTGGAGCGCTTTCGAGGCGCGGAACTCCGCCGCAAACGTCTCTTGAAACGACCGGACTGCAAACTGGCAAACTCCGCGGGTCAACGTGACAACACCGTTTGCCGAGGAAGCGCCCCTTGCCGCCTCTCAAGATAGGCACGCCGGATCGGCGCAGCCGGCCCCTTCAATCTTCGGATGAGGAGGGGAGGGCGGCCCCTTCCTGCCGGAAGATCGCGATCGTTTTCGAGCGTGAGGTGGTGCCGATCTGTTTGAAGATGGCCGATACATGCGATTTGATCGTGCTTTCGGACAGGTCGAGCAGTCTTGCGATTTCCTTGTTGGCCAACCCCTTGCACATCAGCTCGAAGACATCGCGTTGCCGGGCTGTGAGGCTTTGCTCGGGCCGTTCGAAAGTGTCCAGAGGCGCCGGCACCTCTGCCAGCATCCCGCCTTGCAGATAGGAACGGGGCAGGAAAATCTCGCCTTCGAGGATCAGGGACACCGCATGGATCAAGACCTGCGGATCGGCCGATTTGGGGATGAACCCATCCGCTCCGGCTTCCAGCGCGGCCCTGATCAGGTCATGATCCGTATCGCCCGAGATCAGCGCCACCGCATTTGAGGGATCGAACCGCTTGAGGCGGACCAGCCCGTCGATTGCCTCGGAATCCGGCAGGTGGACATCCAGAAGGATCAGATCGACCGTGTTATCCGCGCCAAGAAAGGCCAGCGCGTCCGATACCGTCTCGGCCCCTTCGACCCGCATGCCCGAAAAGGCGCCCTCCAGCAGGTTCTTGGCGCCTGCCCGGATCAGGTGATGGTCATCCACGATCAACACAACGGTCATTGTCTGCCCTCTTCCCCTCCGCAGCAGGACTAGCAGCCCGGGCGCGCTGGTTCCATGGCTATCCGCGTATCATGACAGAGCTGTCCCGGCCTCCGATCTTGGATGCGGTGTAAATATGATAGTAGATACGCGAAAAATCCCGAAGCAGTTCGTTATGCAACGATGTGGTGCTGATCGAGGACAGGGTGCCATCGGCAAGCCGGGTGAAATGGGCCTGGCGGCTTTCATCCACCATCCGCTCCAGTTCCTTTCGGCCCTTTTGCAGAGTCTTGCGCACCTTGGCGTCCCCAAGCAGCGCGGCGGACAATGCCAGGCGGATACCCTGATGGATCAGCTCCAGCATCTCCAGCAGCTCGGCGGTTCCGGCATCCGAGAACCGGATCTGCTCTTGCGAGGTCGAGGCCGTCAGTTCGACCGCGTTCGTCACCAGCTCTGAAACATGTCCCAGATTGGTCGCGATCAGCAACAGGTTCATCGCCTTGGCGCTGTCACTTTCCGAGATTTCCTCGCGGGTGATATCGGTCAGATAGAACTTGAACTCTTCCAGCATCGCGGCAACCCGCGCGCGATTTTGCTGAGCGCCATGCACATCGACCTGATCTCGTGCGGCGATGCCGCCCGACAGCAGGGCCAGGGAATCCTCGATCCGCTCGTTCACCCGGTAAAGCTCGCGCGTGGCACTGGTCAGGGCCAGGGCGGGCGAAGTGATGAGTTCCTTGTCCAGATATTTCGTGACCGGTTCGACGGCGCCGGCGCCGGTATCGGGAAAGACGCGCGCCAGCAGTGCGGCGGCGGTCTGCACCCAGGGCAGGAAAAGCGTGGCCACCAGCAGGTTGAACGTCAGGTGGAAATTCACCAGCACCTGCGCGTCGCCGCCAAAGGACTGGAGCCGTTCACCCACCCAGGGCAGGAACGGCAGAACCAGCAGGCTGGCAAGCAGCTTGAATCCCGCGTTGCCAAGGGCGGCGTGCTGGCTTTGCGGGCCGGTGCTGAGCGTTGCGATGATCGGCGGGATGGTGCCGCCGATATTGGCCCCCAGGATCATGACCAAGCCGGTGCCGGCGGGCACGATGCCCGCGCTGGCCAGCGAGGCGGTCAGCAGCACCACCGCCAGGCTGGAATGCACCAGCCAGGTCAGCACCGCCATCAGGAACAGGGTCAGCAGAACCTCGCCCTCAAGCGCCGAAAGGACATAGGCCAGCCCGTCGGCCTCTCGCAACGGCTGCGAGGACATGCGGATCAGGCTCAGTGCCAGCAGAACCATGCCCAGCCCGACGATGGCGCGGCCGATCTGGCGGGTCGCGAAGCGCCCGCCCCGCCCGTGCAGGAAGAAGCCCATCAGAATGGCCGCGTAGGCCAGCCAGGACAGGTTGAACGACAGAATCTGGGCCGAGATCGACGTTCCCACATCCGCCCCCAGCATCACCGCAAGCGCCGCTGGCGTCTGCACCAGACCCTTGGAGGCGAAGGACGAGATGATCAGCGCTGTCGCGGTGCTGCTTTGCAGGAACACCGTGATCGCCAGCCCAACCCCGAACGAGGTGAGCCGGCCGCTGATCGCCAGCCCCAGATAGTGCCGCAGCGAGCCGCCAAAGGCACGGATGAACCCCGTGCGGACAAGGCGAATGCCCCAGAGCATCAACGCGACAGATCCGACGATCTGCACAAGTACGACCGTGCTGGTAATGGCCAGCCCTCCCTTTTGCTTGCAACTGCGTCAGTGCGACAGGATCTGGCTCAGGAATTTCTGGGTGCGATCCACCTGCGGATTGTCGAAGAACGCGTTTGGCGTGTTCTCTTCAACGATCTCGCCGCCATCCATGAAGATCACCCGGTCGGCCACTGAGCGGGCAAAGGCCATTTCATGCGTGACGCAGATCATGGTCATGCCGGTGCCGGCCAGCTCGATCATCACGTCCAGCACCTCCTTGATCATCTCGGGATCAAGCGCCGAGGTCGGCTCGTCGAACAGCATCACCGAAGGGTTCATGCACAGCGACCGCGCGATGGCGACGCGCTGTTGCTGACCGCCGGACAGCTGGCCGGGATATTTGTCCTTCTGCGCGCCGATGCCGACACGCTCCAGATAGCGGCAGGCGGTTTCCTCGGCCTCGTCACGCGGCATGTTGCGCGCCCAGACCGGAGCAAAGCACAGGTTGTCGAGGATCGTCATGTGCGGAAACAGGTTGAACTGCTGGAACACCATGCCGACCTCGCGGCGGATATGGGTGATGTTCTTCATGTTCTCGTTCAGCACGGTGCCGTTTACGGTGATCGTGCCTTCCTGGTGCTCTTCCAGGTGGTTGATGCAGCGGATCAGGGTCGATTTCCCCGACCCCGACGGGCCGCAGATGACGATGCGCTCGCCCTTGGATACGGTCAGGTCGACATCCTTGAGGACATGGAACTCGCCATACCATTTGTTGACCTTTTGCATCTCGATGACGGTTTCGCCGGATGCGATATGGCTTTCGATTTTGACAGTCATTGGTGTCTCCAGAGTTCGATTAGCGCTTGGAACCGGCAGGTCCGCGACGTTCGAGAGCGCGCCCGTAAAGGCTGAGGCTGTAGCAGATCAGCCAGTAGACAAAGGCGGCGAATACATAGGCCTCGGCCTGGAAACCCAGCCATTCCGGGTCGAGTGCCGCCCCGCGGACCATGCCCAGGAAATCCAGCAGGCCGACGATGATCACCAGCGAGGTATCCTTGAACAGCGCGATGCAGCGTCCGATCAGCGGGGGCAGGACATGGCGCAGTGCCTGCGGCACCACGACAAAGATGATCGTGCGGGCCGGCGACACACCCAGCGCAAGCGAGGCCTCGGTCTGCCCCTTGGGAATGGCCTGCAGCCCGCCGCGCACGACCTCGGCCATGTAGGCGGACGAGAACAGGATCATGCCGATCTGGATGCGCAGAAGGTTGTTGATCACCAGGTCCGGCGGCAGGAACAGCGGCATCATCACCGAGGCCATAAACAGGATGGTGATCAGCGGCACGCCCCGGACCAGCTCGATGAAGGCAACGCAGATCGCCTTGACCGCGGGCGATCCGTAATGCCGACCCAGCGCCAGCAGAACGCCCAGCGGAATCGACACGATCACACCGACCAGCGCCAGCAGCACCGACAGCATCAACCCGCCCCAAAGCGACTGGTCGACTTCCTGCATGCCAAAGGCGCCGCCGATCATGATCAGGGCAAAGACCGGCAGCAACGCCCAGGCCACGATCAGGGCGATCCCGCGGATCCGGTCGGCATAGGTGAACCCGGCCAGAACCAGCAGCGCAAGCGCGGCGATGGCGGGGCGCCAGGACAGGTCCTGCGGATAGACGCCGACCATCAGAACCTGGAACTTGGCCTGCAGGAAGGGCCAGCAGGCACCGGCGTTCTGGCGGCATGTCTCGTCGTCGCCGCCAAAGGTGGCGTTGATCAGCAGCCACTCGATCAGATTGGGGACAACGGCCAGCAGCACCGCCAGCAGGGACAGCGTGATCGCTGTGTCCTTCCAGCCGCCGAACAGATTGGCGCGCAGCCAGGCGATTGGTCCGAACTGGGACGCGGGTGCCGGGCGCGCGGCCATGGGCTGAAACAGGATGGTATCTTGGGGCATTGCGTTACCTTTCAACAAGCTGCACACGGGCGTTCAGCATGTTCATGCCCAGCGAGATGATGAGGTTGATGGTCAGATAGACCGCCATCCACATGGCGATGATTTCGATCGCCTGACCGTTCTGGCCGATGATCGTGCCTCCGACCGAAACCATGTCGGGATAGCCGATCGCCACGGCGAGCGAGCTGTTCTTGACCAGGCTGGCATAGTCGTTGGTGGTTGCCGGGATGGTCACCCGCAGCGCCTGCGGCAGCAGGACCATCCGCGTCACCACGCCGCTGGAAACACCCAGGGCATTGGCCGCTTCGATCTGGCCGGCATGAACCGACTGGATGCCGCTGCGCACGTTCTCGGCGACATAGGCCGCGGTGTAGAGAACCAGGCCGATCAGCAGCGAGGCGAATTCGGGTTTGATCGACAGACCGCCTTTGAAGTTGAAGCCCTGGTAGACCGGCAATTCGCTGGTCAGGGGCTGACCGCTGGCCAGAAAGGCGAGCCCGCTCAGGGCGAGGAAGATCGCCAGCGCACCGCGAAGCCCGGACACCGAACGGCCGGTGCGCACCTTGTAGGATTTGGCCCAACGCCAGAACATCACCGCCAGAACCAGCGCGACGGCAGAGGCCCCGAGAAACAGCCCGATCCCGTCTTCGGCAACCGGCCGCGGCAGGTAGAATCCGCGTTTGGACAGAAAGACACCGTCGCTCAGCGCAATGGCATCGCGCGGATGCGGCAACGCGGCCAGAACCACCGTGTAGATGAAGAACAGCGTCAGCAGCAGCGGCAGGTTGCGCAGGGTCTCGACATAGATGGCCGCGCCCCTGGCCAGCAGCCAGTTGCGCGACACACGCGCGACGCCGATAACGATCCCCAGCAGGGTCGAGAACACGATGGCCAGGACCGAGACGAAGAGCGTGTTCAGGATCCCGACCAGAAAGGCGTATCCGTAGCTGCGGGTCGGGGAATAGTCGATCAGGCTGTCGCCGATGGGCAGGCCTGCCTCGTGCCCGAGAAAGGCGAACCCGCTCTCGATCCCGCGGATGGCCAGATTTTCCTGCGTGTTGGAGAACAGGACATAAAGGATCGCGATTACAACGACCAATACCCCTCCCTGCGACAGGAGTGAGCCCGGGGACCAGGCTGCCGTTTTCTTGGATGAAGGCATATCAGGATTCACCAATCTGTTTCAGAGGACGGCCGACCCCAAGGGCCGACCGTGAGCGTTTCAGATCGAGGATCGGCGCGATCAGCGAACCGGCATCGCGTAGAGGATGCCGCCATCGCTCCACAGCGCGTTCACGCCGCGCTCCAGACCCAGCGTCGCCGTCAGGTTGCGCTCATAGATCTCGCCGTAATTGCCGATCGCGCTGATCGCGTCGGCCATCCACGTGTTGCTCAGCCCAAGGAGCCCGCCAGTATCACCCGACGCTCCAAGCAGACGCTGAACGTCCGGATTGGCCGAGCTTGCCGCCATATCCGCGACATTGGCCTGGGTGACGCCCAGTTCCTCGGCGGTGATCAGGCCGTAGACGACCCAGGTCACGACATCCTTCCACTGGTTGTCGCCATGGGCGACAAACGGGGCGAGAGGCTCTTTCGAGATGATCTCGGGCAGGATCTTGTGGTCGGACGGACTGGCAAAGCCAGCGCGAAAGGCCGCAAGCTGGCTGGCATCCGTGGTCAGGGCGTCACACCGGCCAGAGGCATAGGCCTCGACCGCCTCGCGTTTGCCCTCAAAGACCACCGGTTCGAGGGTCAGACCGTTGGCGCGGGCGAAATCGGCCATGTTGAGTTCGGTCGTGGTGCCGGTTGTCAGACAGACCGTCGCCGCGTCCAGTTCCTTGGCGCTGGTCACACCGGCGTCGGCGCGCACCATGAAGCCCTGACCGTCATAATAAACGACCGAAGTGAAATCGACGCCCTCGGCCGAGTCGCGCTTCATCGTCCAGGTGGTGGTGCGCGAGGTCATGTCGACCTGGCCGCTGGAAACGGCCAGCACCTTCTGCTTGGAGGCCAGAGGCACGAACCGCACGGCGTTTGCATCGCCCAGCGTTGCTGCCGCGACCGCGCGGCAGATATCCGCGTCCAGACCGGTCCAGACCCCTTCGGAGTTCGGATTCGAGAAGCCCGGCACGCCTTCGCTGACACCACAGGCCAGTTCGCCCGCGGCCCGGACATCCTCCAGCTTGCCCGCATGGGCGCTGGCCGCCATCGTGGCAACTGCTGTCGCCAGGATCGCAAGTGTTTCTTTATTCCCCATTCTATCCTCCCAGTTCTGCGTCACGCGCGGCCCTGTGGCCCTGTTGCGGGCACCGGCCGGCTTGGAGAGCGAGACTAGGTAGAGGCCCGCTGTGGGGATATTGGCCTGAGGGACGAGGCGGGCGGGTTTCGGGCCCTGACCGAGCGCCCAACTCGGCACAAAAGGACTAGTCCTTCCGAATGAAGGAGATTTTATCGCCTTGTTATCAACATCTTGCCAGACCCGCTCCGGCGCTCCGCCCCCCGCGTGATCTCGTCATTCAGGCGTATTGGTCATTCGCCGCGATGGGGTCATACCTGAGGCGTTCAGGGCAGGAGAGGAAGTGCACGATGACGAGATTTCTGGTGATACCGGGCCGAAACGGCGCAAGCGCGGCCAGTTCCGCCGGCTTTGTCAGCTATGTCGACGCCTCTGCCGGGGCGGCGCATGGGGCGATGGCCGCGTCTTCATCGGCCTACATGATCGATATGCTGCCGCCCCCTGGGGAACCAGCAGGCGAACGGGCCAGGCTGCGCGAGCTGGCCGCGCAACAGGGACTGGATATCTGTTTTCTGCGCGGCAATCCGTTCAAGTGCAAGTTGCTGGTGGCGGATATGGAAGCGACGATCATTCTCGACGAGATGCTTGATCTGCTGGCCGAGGACCGCGGCCAAGGCGCCGAGGTCGCCGCAATCACGGCCCGTGCCATGGCGGGCCAGTTCGACTTTGCCCAATCGCTTGCCGAACGCACCCGGCTGTTGGCGGGAACGCCGCTGGCCCAGCTCGAGGCGCTCTGCCAGCGCATCCGGCTGGCCCCCGGTGCCCGGGCGCTGGTGCAGACCATGCGCGCAGCAGGCGCCCGCACGGTTCTGGTGACCGGCGGCTACGGGATCTTTGCGCAAGAGGCCGCCCGGCTTTGCGGGTTCGATCATGTGGTGGCCAACAATCCGGTGATCGAGCGGGGCGTCATGACCGGCGCGCTCACGTTGCCGGTCTGTACCGCCGAGACCAAGCGCGAGGTGCTGCTGGCCGAATGCGCCGCCTTGGGTATCGGACCGGAAATGGCCTGTTGCATCGGCGATGGGGCAAATGACATCTTGATGCTGCGGGCCTGTGGCCTGCCGGTCAGCTACAGGGGAAAACCGGTCGTGCAGGACATCGTCGATCTCAACATTACTCAGGGCGACCTGACCGCAGCGCTGTTCGCGCAGGGCATTACCGCAGATGAGATCGAGGGCCGGTGATGCGGTTTCGCAGCGCGCTGACACTTGGTCTTTGGCTGGCGGGGGCGCTGGGCGCGCAGGCTGGCGAGGGCGATACCGGCGCCGCGATCCGGGATCGCGGCTATCTGCTGTGTGGTGTCGGCAGCGATGATCTGGGTTTTGCAACGCTGCGCTATGATGGCGAATGGACCGGGTTCGACGTCGATTTCTGCCGCGCGGTCGCGGCGGCCATGCTGGGCGATGCGACGGCGGTGGAATTTGTTCCGCTGGACAGCCTGAACCGGCTCGAGGTTCTGGCCCGCGGCGAGGTGGACGTGCTGTTTCGCACCACCACCTTTACCTTTGACCGGGACGTGAACGCCGCGCTCGAATTCCCGGCCATCACCTTTTACGACAGCCAGAAAGTGCTGGTCTATGCCGATACCGGCGCCCGCACCTTGGCGGATCTGGCCGGCAAGACGGTCTGCGCCAATTCCGGCACCACCAGCATCACCAACATCCGCCACAGGATCGACAGTCTGGGCGGCGGCATCGGCATTCAGGAATACGCCTCGCAGGCGGGACGGTGGCGGGCGTTCTTTGGCCGGGAATGCGAGGCGGTGACCGCCGATGGCAGCGATCTTGCCGCGATGATGGCAAGCCGCCCCGGTTATCGCGACGATTTTGTCCTGCTCGAGGACGAGATCGCAAACGAGCCGCTGGGACCGGTCGTGCGCGAGGATGACCGGCAATGGGAGCAGATCGTCCGCTGGGTGATCAACCTGACCCTGGTCGCCGAGGCAGCCGGGATCGGACAGACCAGCGGCCCGGCAGAGATTGCCCGCCTTCCCCTGCCTGCGGGCGCCGATTTGGGCGTGGCCGGCACCTGGGGCGCGGATGTGATCCGCCAGGTCGGCAATTACGACGACATCTTCAGCCGCAATCTGGGCGACGGGTCGGAGCTGAGGATGGCGCGCGGGCGCAACGCGCTCTGGACGGACGGCGGCCTGATGTATCCGCTGCCGATGACACCGCCATGATGCGAAGGGTGCAGGTCAGTGTCGGGCGGATCGTCTTTCTGGCGCTGTTCTGCATGTCTCTTGGGGCGCTTGCCATCGGCTTTGTCTCGGTCTACGGCGCCCAGACCTTTCGCCGGGAATTCGAGCGGCTGGTCGACGAGGACCTGCCGCAGGCGACCGTGGCAACCCGGCTGAACGCCGAGATCCTTGGGCTGACCAGCCTGGTCGGATTGCTGGTATCCGCCGACACCGAGATTGCCGCCGCCACCACCCTCATTCAGCTTCAGGATCAGCTTAACGCGATCGAACGGCAAAGCCGTGACCTGAGCGGTTTTACCCTGCGGCCCGGCGAATATACCGATATCGAAACCGCTCTGGCCCAGCTTTCCGGGAACCTGGACAGCCTGGTCGCACTGAACACCCTGCGCCTGCGCAGCCAGGCCGGGATGACCGCATTGTCGGACCGGGCAACCAGGGCGCCCGCCAGCACGGACGCGCGGCTGGCCTTCCTGCTCTGGCGTCAGGAACTTGATGCCGCGAACCTGACGCGCGAGCTTCACGGGCTGGGGCAGCGGCTTGACGCGTTGCTCGCCCCGGATCCGACCCGCCCGCTGGCGGCGATCGGGCACGAGATGCTGGCGATGCGCCGAACCCTGCTGGAAACGGAAACCGTGCTTCGCGGACGGCTCAAGAACCATATCCAGCTGTCCTATCGCCTGGCCGACAGCACCCGGTTCATGTCCTCGCGCCTGATTTCCGGGGCCAACCAGCGCGGCGACGCCATCCTGTCTCTGGTCCGGACGAACATGTACCTGATCCTGATCAGTTTCCTGGTCTTTGCGACGATCAGCGCCTTCATCTACACCTTCCTGGACAAGCAGGTGGTCGGCCGGGTGCAGAAACTGACCCAGCGCATCCGCTCGTACGAGGGGCGCGGCCGCGAACCCGATCCGGTCGGGCGCAATGAGATCACCCTGATCGAGGCGGCCTTTTCGAACCTGACCGCAACGATCGCTGAACGCGAGGGCCGTCTTGTCGCGCTGAACCGGCTGGCCAGCGACGCCCGGCTGGAGGCGGAGGAGGCCAACCGGTCGAAGTCAGAGCTTCTGGCCGCGGCCAGCCATGATTTGCGTCAGCCGGTGCACGCCATGGGGCTTCTGATCGGCGGTATCGACCGCAACGCGCTGGATGCCGCCTCGTGCGAAACCCTGGATCAGCTGGCGCGGCTGACGCAGGAAACGATGCAGCTGTTCAATTCGATCCTCGACCTGTCAAAGCTGCAGGCCGGAACCTTTACCGCGGCGCAGGAGCCGATCCGGCTGGCCGAACTGTTCGGACGCATCCAGGCCGCGTTCGGCAAACGTGCCGAACTGGCTGGCGCAACTCTGGACATCACGCAGCCCTCATCCGGCCTCTGCGTGCTGGGCGACCCTCAGGCCCTCTACCGCATCCTGGGCAACCTGATTGCCAATGCGATCCAGTATGCGGGCGGCGGGCAAATCAGACTTCATTGCGATACAGGAGAGGAAAGCTGCACCATCACGGTCGAAGATGATGGGCCCGGCTTTGTTCTGGATGGCGGCAAACCGGATATGTCCGGTCCCAGGCCAAGCCGGGCTGGTTATGGCCTGGGCCTGTCGATCTGCTTTGCCCTTGCGCAGGCGATGCAGAGCCGGATGACGATTGATCGGCCCGAGGCGGGTGGCGTGCGGTTCTCGTTGCCGCTGCCGCTGGCGGAGACCATCGAGGGGCAGCCCGGTGCGCTGCCAGGTCCGCCGGTCGGGACCACCGCGCTTGACGGGGTGAGCATTGTCCTTCTCGAAGACGATCCCGAGGTGCGCGCCGCGACCCTTCAAAGTCTCACACGCCTGAAGTGCGACGTCACGGACTGCGCGTCGCAAGAGGATGCGCGGCAGCTCATCTCGCAACGGGCAGAGCCGTTCCTGTTGATCACCGATCTGGATCTCGGGCGAGGACATCAGGTCTGCTCGCTCGTCGACGAAGCGCTGGAGACTTCCGCTGGTCTTGCCGGTGTCATCGTCACCACGGCAAGTCCCGCCGCAGTACCGGAGGCCTGGCACCGGACGGGCAAGGTCGCAGTTCTGGAAAAACCATTCTCAGGCAGTCGCCTGGTGCGTCTGGTCCGCTTCCTTGCCAAACAGAACAACACTGTAAGCGATACCTGAAACGCGGCGGCGATCGGCGTTTAGGCTCAGGACTTCGGTAACGGGCTCGCCTCAGCCAAGCGGTTTTGCGCAGTCAAATTGATCCGCCAAGGCGGTTCGCGTGGCTCGGGTATAGCTGTCTCTGCTTTCCCGCGGCCTTCAGCTGAGGTCCTTCGGGCACATGCTTCGGTTCGTGGTCAGGCGGCGGCTGCGGCGGCGGGCCGGCGCCCGTCAGGCCGCTTTGTCCGCAGCGCGTCTCTACTTTTGGAAATACTTAACAACCAGCAGCGGAAGAGTTTGCGCTTCGTCAACTAACTCTTACTTTCGATTATTTGAATGTTTTGAATTTCCAAATCAACCACTTAGAAAATGACTCAGATCAAGGTGCCGGGCGCCGGTCCTTCGCATTCTCCGGTCCAGCGAAGCGCGACTGACCTGGAAAAGCAGCATCTGAGATGATCGTTTCCTGGCTGGCGTGTTCCGCTGAGAAAGCGTGAGCCAAGGAGGACGCATATGTCCGAACAGCCAACCAAAGCCGAAGAGCGGAACACTTTCCTGTTTCTCGCCGTCATCCTCGCGCCGGTTCTGGCGGTGGGAATTGTCGGCGGTTACGGCCTGATTATCTGGATCTCCCAGATCTTCCTGGGCCCGCCCGCAGGTTAAGAGGCCAGGCCGATGCCAGCCCATGCCAGCACAGCCCCTTCCCGGCGCGCCTTCCTGACCGGACGGGTCGCCAGGCCCAAGCCTGAATTCCGCCCGCCCTGGACCGACGAGGCGCGGGTGCAGGCGCATTGCACCAGCTGCAATGCCTGCGTGGAGGCGTGCCCGGAAGAGGTTATCGAATGCGACAGCCGGGGCCGCCCGCGGATCAATTTCCACGGCGGCGAATGCATCTTTTGCGCGGCTTGCGCCGAGGCCTGCCCGGAACCCGTGTTCGACCTGGCGCAGCCCGCGCCCTGGCCGGTGACCGTGGACATCGGCAGCAGCTGCCTGCTGGCTGCGGGCATTACCTGCCAGCTTTGCACCGATATCTGCGACCCGCGCGCCCTGCGGATGGATCTGTCGGTCCGCCCGGCAGGCGCCATTCTGGTTGATGCGGATGCCTGCACCGGCTGCGGCGCCTGCCTTGCCACATGCCCCAACGACGCCATCGCGATCCGCGACCCCCGCCAGCAAAGGAGCCACGGGTGAACAACGAGCTTCATATTTCCAGCCTGCTGGTGCGCAGCAACCCGGCCCGCATGGCGGCCGTGCTGGACACCATCAAATCCATGCCCAACGCCGAAATCTCGCAAACCGATCCCTCGGGCAAAATCATCGTTTTGTTCGAAGCGGACAGTGATCGTGCCATTGGCGATGCCCTGGCCAAAATCCAGCTTCTCGACGGCGTCGCCAGCGCGGCGCTTGTCTTCCATCAGACCTGTGATGCCCAGGAACTCGCCCTTCAGGAAGGAACCCCCCAATGACCGGACTTACACGCCGTGACGCCATTAAGGCGCAGGCCGCTGCAGCCGCGGCCCTTGCCGCCGGGCTGCCGATTCCCGCGGCCGCGCAGAACCTTGTCACCGACGCCAATCTGACCGAGCTGAAATGGTCCAAGGCCGCTTGCCGCTTCTGCGGCACCGGCTGTTCGATCATGGTCGCCACCAAGGCGGGCCGGGTGGTCGCGACACATGGCGACACCCAGGCAGAGGTCAACCGCGGCCTGAACTGCGTCAAGGGCTACTTCCTGTCCAAGATCATGTATGGCGCCGACCGCCTGACCACGCCGCTGCTGCGCAAGACGGGCGGCGAATATGACAAGAACGGCGAGTTCACCCCGGTCAGCTGGGACGAAGCCTTCGACATCATGGCCGAGAAGTGGAAGAAAACCCTGGCCGAGAAAGGCCCCGAGGGCATCGGCATGTTCGGCTCCGGCCAGTGGACCGTGTGGGAAGGCTATGCCGCGTCGAAACTGATGAAGGCGGGCTTCCGCTCCAACAACATCGACCCGAACGCGCGCCACTGCATGGCCTCTGCCGTGGGCGGCTTCATGCGGACCTTCGGCATCGACGAGCCGATGGGCTGCTATGACGACTTCGAGAACGCCGACGCCTTTGTGCTGTGGGGCTCGAACATGGCGGAGATGCACCCGATCCTGTGGACCCGCATCACCGACCGCCGCTTCAGCCATCCGCATGTGAAGGTGGCGGTGCTGTCGACCTTCACCCACCGCAGCTTCGACCTGGCGGACATTCCGGCGGTGTTCACGCCGCACAGCGACCTGGTGATCCTGAACTACATCGCCAACTACATCATCCAGAATGATGCGGTGCATAAGGACTTCGTCGCCAAGCACGTCAACTTCAAGCGCGGCAATCAGGACATCGGCTATGGCCTGCGGCCTGAACACCCGCTGGAGCAGGCCGCCGCCAACGCCGATAAGGCCGGCGGCGCAACGGATATGAGCTTTGAGGAATTCGCCGGGTTCGTGTCCGAATACACGCTTGAAAAAGCGGCGGAAATGTCCGGCGTCCCGGCAGAGACGCTGGAGAAGATCGCCAAGCTCTACGCCGATCCCGACACCAAGGTGATGTCGCTCTGGACCATGGGCGTCAACCAGCACACCCGCGGTGTCTGGGTGAACAACCTGCTTTACAACATCCACCTGCTGACCGGCAAAATCTCCACCCCCGGCAACTCGCCGTTCTCGCTGACAGGCCAGCCGTCGGCCTGCGGCACCGCGCGCGAGGTGGGCACCTTCTCGCACCGCCTGCCCGCCGACATGGTGGTCAATAACCCGGACCACCGCGCTTATGCCGAAAAGATCTGGCAACTGCCCGAAGGCACCGTTCCGGGCTGGGTCGGCTCCCACGCGGTGAAGCAGAACCGCGACCTGAAGGATGGCAAGATCAACTGCTACTGGGTGCAGGTGAACAACAACATGCAGGCCGCCCCCAACATGATGGAGGAAGGGCTGCCGGGCTACCGCAACCCCGACAACTTCATCGTGGTGTCGGACGCCTATCCGACCGTGACGGCAGAGGCCGCCGACCTGATCCTGCCCGCCGCCATGTGGGTGGAGAAGGAAGGCGCCTACGGCAACGCCGAACGCCGAACCCAGTTCTGGTACCAGCTGGTCAACGCGCCGGGTGAGTCGAAATCCGACCTGTGGCAGCTGGCGGAATTCTCCAAACGCTTCACCACGGATGAGGTCTGGCCGGCGGAAATTCTCGACGCCAACCCCGAGTACAAGGGCAAGACCCTGTTCGAGGTGCTGTTCGCCAACGGCAAGGTCGACAAATACCAGCTGTCCGAGAAGGCCCGCGAATACGGCAACCACGAATCCGAGGACTTCGGCTTTTACATCCAGAAGGGCCTGTTCGAGGAATACGCAGAATTCGGCCGCGGCAAGGCGCACGACCTTGCGCCGTTCGACACCTACCATGAGGTGCGCGGCCTGCGCTGGCCGGTTGTGGACGGCAAGGAAACCCGCTGGCGCTTCAAGGAAGGCTCGGACCCCTACGTCAAACCCGGCGCGGACTATGAATTCTACGGCAAGCCCGACGGCAAGGCGGTGATCTTTGCGCTGCCCTATGAGCCGCCGGCGGAAAGCCCGGATGATGAATACCCGATGTGGCTGGCGACGGGGCGCGTGCTGGAGCACTGGCACTCCGGCTCGATGACCCAGCGGGTGCCGGAGCTGTATCAGGCGGTGCCTGACGCGCTTTGCTACATGCACCCCGACGACGCCAAGGCCCAGGGCTTTAGGCGCGGCACCGAGGTGCGGATCATCTCGCGGCGCGGCGAAATCCGCACCCGCGTGGAAACCCGCGGCCGCAACAAGCCGCCCAAGGGGCTGGTCTTTGTGCCCTGGTTCGATGCGCGCCGGCTGATCAACAAGGTCACGCTGGATGCCACCGATCCGATCTCGAAACAGACGGACTTCAAGAAATGCGCAGTCCGTATCGAAGCAGTGTGAGGCCCGTCATGAAACATCTCCGTCTCGCCGTCCTGGCTGTTCCGGTCTTTCTGGCCACCACGGCCTTCGCCCAAACCCAGGTGTCCACGCTGCGTAACGGCGTGCCGCTGGAACAGGAGGGCGAAGCCACCCAGATCCCCGGCATCGTCAACACCGACATCCGCCAGGTGCGCAACTACCCGGATCAGCCGCCGCTGATCCCGCACAAGACCGACAACTACCAGGTCGATCTGAACTCCAACAAATGCCTGACCTGCCACAGCCGCACCGCTGTGGAGATCAGCCAGGCACCGATGATCTCGGTCACCCACTTCATGAACCGCGAGGGCCAGACCCTCGGCGCGGTCAGCCCGCGGCGCTATTTCTGCACCCAGTGCCATGTGGTGCAGACCAACGCCCGGCCGCTGGTCGAGAATGAGTTCGTCGATGTCGACAAGGTGCTGGATTACGTCCACTCCAAACAGGGCGGGGCGGACTGATGATTGCTTTCCTGAAACGGCTCTGGTGGATCATCAGGCGTCCCAGCGCCTATTTCTCGCTCGGCTTCCTGACCATGGGCGGCTTTGTGATGGGGATCATCTTCTGGGGCGGCTTCAACACCGCGCTTGAAGTCACCAACACCGAGGCCTTCTGCACCAGCTGCCATGAAATGCGCGACAACGTGTTCGAGGAGCTGAAGCCGACGATCCACTATTCCAACCGCTCCGGCGTGCGGGCCTCCTGCCCGGACTGCCACGTGCCGCACAACTGGACCAACAAGATCGCCCGCAAGATGCAGGCCTCCAAGGAGGTCTGGGGCAAGATCTTCGGCACCATCAACACGCGGGAGAAGTTCCTGGAGCACCGCCTGGAACTGGCGCAGCACGAATGGGCGCGGCTTGAGGCGAATGACTCGCTGGAATGCCGCAACTGCCACTCGGACGAGTCGATGGACATCACCCGCCAGTCCAAGCGGGCGGCGGACGCGCATGAGCGCTTCCTGTTCACCGGCGAGAAGACCTGCATTAGCTGCCACAAGGGCATCGCCCACCAGTTGCCCGACATGGCCGCAGCCGAAGGCGAGGATCACGCAGGCCTGCTGGCCCCGGCGCATGGCGAGGGCCTCTTGGCCAGCACCCGCAGCTATCTGGGCCTGAACAGCAACTGACGCTGACTGCCCGTGACAAACATGAAAAGGCCGCTGCGCATCCGGGCAGCGGCCTTTTTTTGTCAGGTTTGGCCGTTGCCATTGCCCCGTCGCATAAGCGGCAGGCACGCGCCTGCCTGCCCGGGCAGCCGCTCACCGCAATGCGGCAAGGCGGCCGAACAGGTGCAGCACCATTGAATGTCTGTTTTCAGGCTCAGGCTTACAGCGGGATGCTGCCCAGATGATCCTCGCCGCGCTCCCGCGCCAGCTTCATCTGCTTCTGCCGCTCGCGGAACCGCGCCTTGTCCTCTTCCGAGGTCTGATCGATGCACAGGTGGCAGGAAACGCCCTGCTCGAATTCGGGCCGCGCCTTGTCCTCCGGCAGGATCGGGCGGCGGCAGCCGTGGCACAGCTCATGCGGGCCTTCGACCAGCCCGTGGCCGACCGACACCCGGTTGTCGAAGACAAAGCATTCGCCTTCCCAGGTGCTGTTTTCCGCGGGCATTTCCTCCAGATAGCGCAGGATGCCGCCCTTCAGGTGATAGACGTCCTCCACCCCCTGTCCCAGCAGGTAGTTGGTCGACTTCTCGCAGCGGATGCCGCCGGTGCAGAACATCGCAACACGCTTGTTGTGGAAGCGGTCTTTGTTCTCCTCCCACCAGGCGGGGAAATCGCGGAAGCTTTCTGTCTTGGGGTCGATCGCGCCCTCGAAGGTGCCGATTGCCACTTCGTAATCGTTGCGGGTGTCGATCAGCACCACATCGTCCTGCCGGATCAGGTCGTTCCATTCTTCCGGCTCGACGTAATGCCCGACGGAGGCCAGCGGATCCACGTCCGGCTGGCCCATGGTGACGATCTCTTTCTTCAGCCGCACCTTCATCTTGCCAAAGGGCGGCTCTGCCGCAGTGGCCTCTTTCCATTCCAGACCCGCGCAGCCCGGCAGGGATTTGATATGGGCGAGCACCGCATCTATGCCGGCCCTCGGGCCTGCGATGGTGCCATTGATCCCCTCCTGCGCCAGCAGCAGCGAGCCTTTGACATCCTGCGCCCGGCACAGGTCCAGGAGCGCCGGCCGGATCGCGGCGGGATCGGGGAAACGGGTGAAGTGATAGAGGGCAGCAATCGTGTACATGCCCCGGCCTTAGAACCATGGCGCGCGGTTTTCAAGACCAAGAACCGCCTGCGCGGGGCCAATAAAACAAGGGCTTTGCATGTATGTTTTCACCTGCGTCAGCCCGCCGACGTCCAGCGGGAGTTCCCAAGCGGCACTTGTCCCGTTACAAATTGTGCAAGCCAGCAAAGGAGTTGCCGATGACCCAGGCCCTGATCGTTGTGGATGTGCAGAATGACTTCTGCCCGGGCGGGGCGCTGGCGGTGCCCGGCGGGGACGAGGTGGTCGCCCCCATCAACGCCATGATGGACCGTTTTGACACGGTGATTCTGACCCAGGACTGGCACCCGGCCGGTCATTCCTCCTTCGCCTCCGCGCACCCGGGCAAGGCCCCGTTCGACACGGTGGAGATGCCCTATGGCCCCCAGGTTCTGTGGCCCGATCACTGCGTGCAGGGCACCGGCGGGGCGGCCTTCCACAAGGATCTGCGCACCGATGGCGACCTGATCATCCGCAAGGGATTCCGCCCCGCAATCGACAGCTATTCCGGCTTTTTCGAAAACGACAGGACCACGCCCACCGGACTGGAAGGATACCTGCGCAGCCGTGGCATCACGCGGCTGGCCCTGGCCGGGCTTGCCACCGACTTTTGCGTTGCCTTCACGGCGCTGGACGCTGCCCGGCTTGGGTTTGAGGTGACCGTTGACCTCTCCGCCTGCCGGGCGATTGATCTGGATGGCTCGCTGCAGGCAGCCCTTGACCAGATGAAAGAGGCGGGAATTGTGCTTCAATCCTGAGTTGATTTGCCGATTTATTAACAATAACCGGCATAAGCTGAGCCGGCATACCGACGGCAAGGCGTATTGATGGATATTTCGGACGGGGCCGCCACCGGCCCTCTGGCCAGCTACTACAAACGGTACGGCTCGCTCGAGCTGCTGCTGCGCTACGCCCGCGGCCGCGTGCGGCTGTTCTGGGGCCGGCAGTTCTACGTGGGAATGGCGTTTCTTGTCCTGGGGCTGATCGTCCCGTTTCAATATGCGCTGCTGGCCTTTGCAGTGACCTGTGCCGGGGACGCAGTGGATTGCCTGCTGCTGCGCCGGGCCGGATACCTGGCCAGCCGCGGGATGAGCGAGGGCGTTCTGCGGCTTCTGACAGCGCTGACCGCCTTCCTGCACGCGCTGACGCTCAGCGCGGCTGCCTCGCTCCCGTTCTGGGTCAAGTTGCAATCCCTGCAGCCGGAGATCCATGCAGAGCCGCTGTTTACCGTCGGCCTGCTTCTGGGATCGGCAATCAATGCCGGGCTGGTGCTGCCCTACCATCCGCAGGCCGTCGTCGCCAAACTGGTCACCTATGCAGCGATGCCGGCTGCCTTCCTGGCGTACGAAATCCTCCAGGCGCCGGAACTGGCGGCCTCCTATCAGCTTCACCTGGCAGGGCTGCTGGTGTTTTACACCTCTTATCTGTGGTTTCTGGGCTTTGTCAGGCTCAATTTCGGCCGGACGCGCAGCAATATGCTGGCGCAGGCCCAGCAGCAGCAGGAGCTGGAAGCCGCCTATGCCGAACTCTCTGATCAGCAGATGGCGGCCAAGCGCCTGGCGCTGGTTGCGGAGAATGCCAACGACAGCGTGATGCTGATGGACCGGAACGGGCGGATTACCTGGGTCAATGACAGTTTCACCCGCCTCACCGGCTATTCCTTTGACGAGGCGCTGGGCCGGCTGCCCGGCGACCTGCTGAACAGCGGCAGGACCGACCCCGCAACCATCCGTTTGCTGCGGGACAGCGTCCGCGAGGCCCGGCCGGTGCGGGTGGAAATCTGCAACCGGCGCAAGGACGGGCAGCACGTCTGGATCGAGACCAGTCAGGTGGCAATGCGCAACAGCGCCGGGGAACTGGAAACCCTGATCGCGGTGGAACGCGACATTTCCGCCGCCAAGGAACACGCCCGGCAGCTTGAGCAGGCGCGGATCGCGGCTGAGGAAGGCGCCCGCGCCAAGGCGGACTTCCTGGCCACCATGAGCCACGAGATCCGCACCCCGATGAACGGGGTGATCGGCATGGCCCAGCTGCTGCGCGACAGCGGCCTGAACGAAGAGCAGGAGCTTTACGCCGGCGCCATTCTCAGCTCGGCGGATACCCTGCTGGCGCTGATCAATGATGTGCTGGACGTCTCCAAAATGGATGCCGAGGGTGTCAGCCTCAGCTGCACCGATTTCGACCCGCGCGCCTGTTTCGAAGACACCATGCGCCTGCTGAAGGCCCAGGCGGAGGCGAAGGGGCTGGACCTCCTGCTGGACATCAAGGACAGCGTGCCCGCACGGCTGCACGGCGATGACCGGCGGATCCGCCAGATTCTGCTGAACCTTGCCGGCAATGCGATCAAGTTCACCGAACGCGGCCAGGTGCAGGTGACGCTGGACGCCGAACCGGCGGGGCAGGGGACCGGTCTGGTGTTTTCGGTCGAGGACACCGGGATCGGCATCCCCAGGGAAATGCTCTCCAAAGTGTTCGAACGCTTCTCCCAGGCGGATGCCGCCATCAGCCGCCGCTTTGGCGGCACCGGCCTCGGGCTCGCCATTTCGCGCCGCCTGGCGGAGGCGATGGGCGGCAGTATTTCGGTGGCCTCCGACCTGGGGCTTGGGTCCTGCTTTACCGTGCGGCTTCATCTGGATCCGCCCCGGGCTAAGCCGGCGGCAGCCCCCGACGCCGCGCCGCAGGCTGGCAGTATTGCCGCGCTGGAGGGGCTGCGGGTGCTGGTGGCGGAGGACAATGCCGTGAACCGCGTGCTGCTGGAGAAGTTTCTGCAGCCCACCCCGGCGGAGGTGGTTTTTGCCCAGAACGGCCGCGAAGCCGTGGCGCAGTTCGAGGCGTTTGCGCCCGATATCATCCTGATGGATATGTCGATGCCAGAGATGGACGGGCTGGACGCCACCCGCGCGATCCGCGCCCGGGCGCAGACGCAGCCCGCGATTGTCGCGCTGACGGCAAACGCGTTTGACTCTGACCGCGAGGCCTGCCTTGCCGCCGGTATGGACGAATTCATGAGCAAACCCGTCAACCGCGGCAAGCTGCTGGACCTGCTGGTGCATCTGGCGCCGCAGGCGCAGTCCCGCCGCGCGGGCTGATTTCCTTTGCCCCCGCAGGCGCGCTATCCTATCAAACAATGACTCCTTAAGCACGAGGCCGCCGGTGGATATTGCAACCCGCGTCTATAATCACAAATGGAAGATCGACCCGATCATCCGCTCGCTGATCGACACCGATTTCTACAAGCTGCTGATGTGCCAGTCGGTGTTCCGCAACAAGCCGGACACCACGGTGACCTTCTCGCTGATCAACCGCTCCACCCATGTGCCGCTGGCCCGGCTGATCGACGAGGGCGAGCTGCGCGAACAGCTGGACCACATCCGCTCGCTGTCGCTCAGCCGCGGCGAAAGCACCTGGCTGCGCGGCAATACCTTCTATGGCAAGCGGCAGATGTTCCGCCCCGACTTCATGGAATGGTTCGAAGGCCTGCGCCTGCCGCCCTACCACCTGGAACGCAAGGGCGATCAGTATGAGCTGACGTTCGAGGGCAAATGGCACGAGGTCATGCTGTGGGAAATCCCGGCGCTTGCGGTGCTGATGGAGCTGCGCTCGCGCGCGGTGCTGGACAAGATGGGCCGCTTTGAACTGCAGGTGCTCTATGCCCGCGCCATGACGCGGGTCTGGGAAAAGATCGAGAAACTGCGGGAGATCGACGGCTTGACGATTGCCGATTTCGGCACCCGCCGCCGCCATTCCTTCCTGTGGCAGGACTGGTGCGTGCAGGCCATGATCGAGGGGCTGGGGGAGAAGTTCACCGGCACCTCCAACTGCCTCATTGCCATGCGCCGCGAGGTGGAGGCGATCGGCACCAACGCGCATGAGCTGCCGATGGTCTATTCCGCCCTGGCGGACAGCGACGCGGAACTGGCCCAGGCCCCCTACGACGTGCTGTCCGACTGGCATGACGAGCATGAGGGCAACCTGCGCATCATCCTGCCCGACACCTACGGCACCCAAGGTTTCCTGGACCGGGCGCCGGATTGGCTGGCCGGCTGGACCGGCATCCGCATCGACAGCGGCGACCCGGCCAAGGGCGCCGAGGTGGCGATCAACTGGTGGAAAGAGCGCGGCGAGGATCCGGCGGAAAAGCGGGTGATCTTCTCCGATGGCCTCGACGTGCCGCAGATCCAGGACCTGCACGGGCAGTTTGCTGGCCGCACCAAGGTCTCTTTCGGCTGGGGCACGCTGCTGACGAATGACTTCCGCGGGCTGGTTCCGGACGATGCGCTGGCGCCGTTCTCGCTGGTTTGCAAGGCGGTTGCGGCCAACGGGCGGCCCACTGTGAAACTCTCCGACAACCCGGAAAAGGCGATGGGTCCGGCGGAGGAAATCGCCCGCTACAAGCGGGTTTTCGGTGTGGGCAAGCAGGAGCGGCAGGCGGTAATCGTCTGATAACACTTCGCCGGTCTTGCGGCGGTTTTTCTGTGACGCAATACAATTAGTGGCAGAGTCACTGTCCAAATGTTTCGCGCGCGAAACATTTGGACATAATGGCTGACCTATATTCAGACGCTAGCCGTGATGCGCCGCCACGGTCTTCAGTTGCGAGAAACCGTAGAGCGCCTCAAAGCCCTTTTCCCGCCCGTGACCGGATTTGCCGACCCCGCCAAAGGGCAGCTCCACCCCGCCGCCGGCCCCGTAGTTGTTGAGGAACACCTGCCCGGCCCGCAGGCGTTTCGCCAGCCGCATCTGCCGTGCTCCGTCGCGGGTCCAGACGCTGGCCACCAGCCCGTACTCGGTGGCATTGGCGATCCGCAGGGCGTCCTCCTCGGTCTCGAACGGGATCAGCACCTGCACCGGGCCAAAGATTTCCTCCCGCGCCAGCACATGATCCTCCGGCACGTCCGCGAACAGGGTGGGGCGCACATAGGCGCCGCTTTCCGGCGCATGGGGCACAATCGTCCCCTGCGCCGCCACCGGCAGGTCCGCCCCCTGTTTCAGATAGTCCTCGACAATCTGCTTCTGCCGGGCAGAGATCAGCGGCCCGACCCGCAGGTCCTCTGCCGCCGGTCCCACGGTCAGCGCGCCATAGGCCTCGGCCATCCGCGCCTTCACCGCCTCATACACGCCGCGCTGCACCAGAATGCGCGAGGAAGCCGAGCAGGTCTGGCCCGCGTTCTGGATGCCTGCGTTGACCAGGAACGGCAGGGCGGCATCCAGGTCGGCATCATCAAACACAAGCTGCGGGGACTTGCCGCCCAGTTCCAGCGTCACCGGCACCACATTGGCGCCCGCTGCCTGCTGCACCAGCGCGCCGGTTCTGACCGACCCGGTGAAGGAGATGTGATGCACGCCGGGATGCGCCGCCAGCGCCGCGCCGGCCTCAGCTCCCAGGCCCGGAACCACGTTCAGGGCCCCCGCGGGCAGCCCGGCCTCCATGGCGATATGGGCAAAGGCCAGGGCCGTCAGGCAGGCTTCCTCCGCCGGTTTCAGAACGCAGGCATTGCCCATCGCCAGCGCCGCGCCGACGGAGCGGCCGATGATCTGCATGGGATAGTTCCACGGCACGATATGCCCCGTGACCCCATGCGGCTCGCGCAGGGTATAGACGGTGTAGCCGTCCAGATAGGGGATGGTCTCCCCCATCACCTTGTCCGCTGCGCCGCCATAGAACTCGCAGTAGCGCGCCAGCGCCACCGCGTCGGCGCGCGCCTGGGTCAGCGGCTTTCCTACGTCCATCGCCTCGATTGCGGCCAGCTGCTCCACCCGCTCCAGCACGAACTGGCCGATGCGGGTCAGGATGCGGCCCCGCTCCAGCGCGGTCATGCGGCCCCAGCCGCCGTCCAGCGCCGCCTCTGCCTCCAGCACCGCGGCCTCGATATCCGCCGCGCTTCCGCGGGCGATCTGGCAGATTTCGCTGCCGTCCGAGGGGTTCACAAGCGGCAGCGTGCCGCCGCTGGCCGATGGCAGCCATTGGCCGCCAATCAGGCAGAGTGCGGGGTCGAACCAGAGGGGGTCAGGCATTCCGGGGGCTCCTTTCGGGATCGGTGACATCCGGCAGCACTGGCGCCGCGGCGATCAGCTGGCGCGTGTAGGGGTGCCGGGGATTGGAAAACACCTCTTCGGTGCCGCCTTGCTCGACGATTTCGCCCTTTTGCATCACCAGGCAGCGGTCGGTGATCGTGCGCACCACGCTCAGGTCGTGGCTGATGAACAGATAGGTGAGGCTGTAGGCGTCGCACAGCTCTGCCAGCAGGTCGAGGATACGGGCACGCACCGAGACATCAAGGGCCGAGACCGCCTCGTCAAAGATGATCAGCTCCGGCCGCGTGATCAGCGCGCGGGCAATGGCGATGCGCTGGCGCTGCCCGCCGGAGAACTGGTGGATGTATTTGCCCGCATCTTCCGGTTTCAGCCCGACGGCAATCAGGGTTTCGGCGATCAGATCCCGGCGCGCGGCCCCAACGGGCGGATCCGGCAGCATATGAAAGGGCTCGGTGATCAGCCGCTCCACCCGGTGGCGCGGGTTGAAGCTGCCGTAGGGGTCCTGAAACACCACCTGCATTTTGCGCCGGACCGCGGGATCCAGCTGGGCGGTCACGGGTTCGCCATCCAGCAGGATCTCCCCGCCCTGCAGCGGCTCCAGCCCCAGAATCGCCCGGGTCAGGGTCGATTTTCCGCAGCCCGACTCCCCCACCAGCCCCAGCCGCTCGCCGCGGTTCAGGGTGAAGGAGACATCCTTCACGGCGCGGAACCGGCCGGGTTTGGCAAACAGCGACTTGCGCGGGGTTCGGTAGTCGCGGACAGCCCCCTTGACTTCCAGCAGCGGCGCCGGCGCGGGCGGTTCCGGCAGTGCCACCTGATGGCTGGAGGCCGCAAACAGCATCCGCGTGTAAGGGTGGCGCATATTGCGCAGCAGCTGCATGGTGCCGCCGGTCTCCACCACTTCGCCATGGCGCATGACGACGATCCGGTCGGCCAGTTCCGCCACCACCGCCAGATCGTGGGTGATGATCAAGAGCCCCATGCCCGTGTCCTGCACCAGGTCCTTCAGCAGCTCCAGAATCTGCGCCTGGGTCGTCACGTCCAGCGCGGTGGTCGGCTCATCCGCGATCAAGAGTTTCGGGCGCAGCGCAATTGCCATGGCAATCACCACCCGCTGGCGCTGGCCGCCCGACAGCTCATGCGGATAGCGGCTGAGCGGGAAGCGGTCCTCGGGCAGCCCGACCCGCTCCAGCACCTCGCGGGCGCGGGCCTCGGCCTGGCCGCGCGGCATCGCCTTATGGATCAGGATCGTCTCCATCACCTGCGCGCCGATGGTCTTCACGGGGTTTAGCGCGGTCATCGGCTCCTGAAACACCATGCCGATGGACTGGCCGCGCAGGGCGCACATCTGCGCCTCGGACTGGTCCAGAAGCTGGGTGCCGTCCAGGGTGATGTATCCCTTTGCCTCGGCCTGTTCCGGCAGCAGCTGCATGACCGCCAGCGCGGTCATCGACTTGCCGGAGCCGCTTTCGCCGGTCACCGCGACGATCTCGCCCGGCTCGACGTGGAAGGAGACGTCCTTCAGCACCTGAAATGCGCCGATCTTCAGCGACAGGCTGGTGACATCCAGCAGCGTCATGTCCGGGCCATCCTCAGTTTCGGGTCCAGCCAGTCGCGCAAGCCGTCGCCCAGCAGGTTCAGCCCCAGCACCGTCAGGATGATGGCCGTGCCCGGCACCAGCGCCAGATGCGGCGCAAAGCTCACCATGGTCTGTGCATCGGCCAGCATCCGCCCCCAGCTGGGGGTGGGCGGCTGCGCGCCCAGGCCGACATAGGACAGGCCCGCCTCGGCCAGAATGCCAAGGGAGAATTGGATGGTGCCCTGCACGATCAGCAGGTTGGTGACGTTGGGCAGGATATGCTCCGCCGAGATCCGCGCCGCGCTTTTGCCGGCCACGCGGGCAGCCAGGATGAACTCCCGCTCCCAAAGGGACAGCGCCGCGCCGCGGGTGATGCGGGCAAAGACGGGGATGTTGAAAATGCCGATGGCGATGATCGCGTTGATGGCGCCCGCCCCCAGAACGGCGGTGATCAGGATCGCAATCACCAGCGAGGGGAAGGCAAACACCAGGTCGTTGCCGCGCATGATCACCTCATCCAGCCAGGAGCCCTTGCGCGCCGCCGCCGTCAGCCCCAGCGGCACGCCTGCGCCCATGCCGATGCCAACCGCCACCAGGGCGACGGCGATGGAGGTGCGCGCGCCCACCATGATCATCGACATCAGGTCGCGCCCGAAATGATCGGTGCCCAGCCAGTGCTGCGCATTGGGGGTTTGCAGCTTGGCCGGGATGTTCATCGCGCTGTGGTCGAATGGCGTCCAGACAAACGACACCAGTGCCGCCAGCAGCACCAGCGAGGACAGCACAGCGCCAAGGATCAGGTTGCGGGTCATGCCCGGCTCCTCAGCCGCGGGTCGACCAGCGCATAGGCAAGGTCGACCAGGAAGTTCACCGTGATGACGGCAAAGACCAGCAGCATCACCACCGACTCCACCACGATCAGATCGCGCGCGGAAATCGCCTGGAACACCAGCCGCCCAAGGCCCGGCAGGTAAAACACCTGCTCGATGATGATGGCACCCGCCAGCAGGAAGGAGAATTGCAGCCCGATGATCGTCAGCACCGGGATCAAGGCATTGCGCACCCCGTGCCGCCACAGCGCCTGGCGCCGGGTCAGCCCCTTGGCGCGGGCGGTGCGCATGAAATCCTCGTCCAGAATGTCCAGCAGGGCTGAGCGCATCACCCGCGTCAGGATCGCCGCCTGCGGCAGCGCCAGCGCAATCGCGGGCAGGGTAAGCGCATGAAGCCCCGCGCCGATCCCCGCCTCCCAGCCCGGAAACCCGCCCGCGCCGAACCAGCGCAGGTTGATGGCAAAGATCAGCACCAGCATCATCGCAAACCAGAAGTTCGGGACCGCCACCCCCAGCTGAGTTGCGCCCATCACCGCCATATCGCCTGCCTTGCCGCGGCGGGCAGCGGCGTAGATGCCGGCCGGAAAGGCAATTAGCGTCGACAGCGTTAGCGCGTAAAGCGCCAGCGGCAGCGATACCCACATCCGGTCGGCAATCATCCCCGCAACCGGCGTGCGGTAGGTGTAGGAGGTGCCGAAATCGCCCCCAAGCATCCCCGCAACCCAATTGAGGTAGCGGGCGGTTTTGCCTTGATCCAGCCCCAGCTCTGCCTTCAGGGCTGCCACCGTGTCCGCCTGCGCATTGACCCCCAGCATGAACGACGCGGGGTCGCCCGGTGCCACCTCCACCACGAGGAAGATCACCAGCGAGGCAACAGCCAGGCTGAGGATCAGCGACAGGAGGCGTTTGAGGGCATAGCGCAGCATGGCGGCCACGTTAGGAGCCTGCGGGGAACGGGTCCAGAGGGGGGCGGGGAGAAACGGAGCCCACACGGCGAAAAATGCGCAGCGTCAAAAGGTTGTGCGCAATCCGGCCGGGAACGGGCCAAGGGCGTCCGGCAAGCCCTTTGGCAGCGCGCGGAAACCGGCTATCACTCTGCCATGCTGTCCCGCCCCTTGTTCATCGGTTCGGAAATCTACCGCACCTCCTCTTATGGCCGCACCCATCCCCTGCGGGTGCCGCGGGTGTCTACGGTAATGGACCTCTCCCGCGCGCTGGGCTGGCTGCCGGATGCGGTTTATGTGAATTCCCCCCGCGCCAAACCGGCGGCGCTGACCGTCTGGCACACGCCCGAATATGTCGCCGCGCTGCAGGCGGCGGAGGCCGCGCAGGCGGTCAGCCCGGAAGTCCGTGCGCGCCATCACCTCGGCACCCTCTCCAACCCGGTGTTCCCGGAAATCTTCCGCCGCCCGGCCACCGCTGCGGGCGGCTCGATCCTGGCGGGGGAGCTGCTGGCGGATGGCGGCATTGTCTACAACCCCGCGGGCGGCACCCATCACGGAATGCCGGACCGGGCCAACGGCTTCTGCTATCTGAACGATCCCGTCCTGGCGATGCTGTCGCTGCGCCACCACGGCGCGCAGCGGATCGCCTATGTCGACATCGACGCCCATCATTCCGACGGGGTGGAGCATGGCTTTGCCGGCGACGCCGGCGTGCTGATGATCTCGGTGCATGAGGAAAACCTCTGGCCCAAGACCGGCACGCTGACGGAGGATGCGGGCGGTTCCGCCCTGAACCTGCCGGTGCCGCGCGGGTTCAACGATGACGAGATGGCGCTGGTGCGCGATGCGCTGATCCTGCCCGCGGTGCAGTCGTTTCGGCCGGACGCCATCGTGCTGCAATGCGGGGCGGATGCGGTGACGGAGGACCCGCTGCCGCACCTGGACCTGTCAAACAACGCCCATTGGGCGGTGGTGCGGGCGCTGATGGGCATGGCGCCGCGCTATCTGGTGCTGGGCGGCGGCGGCTATAACCCGTGGTCGGTGGGGCGGCTCTGGACCGGGGTCTGGGCCGCGCTGAACGGGATCGAGGTGCCGGAGCGGCTGCCTGCGGCGGGCGAAGCGGTGCTGCGCGGGCTGGAGTTCAACGGCAACCGCCTGGGCCGCAACCCGCCGGAGCATTGGTTCACCACGCTCAGGGATCAGCCGCGGGGCGGAGAGGTGCGGCAGGAAATCAGGGAGCGGGTGGCGTATCTGCGAAGAAGACGCAGGCTCCAAAGTTAGCACCGCCTGGCCGAAGGCCGGGCAGCGCCTGTCCCGCCCCCGTCAAACTGAAGGTTTGCCTCCGGCGAAACGGACGGGCGCTGCCCTTCGTGATCAGGGGCGTTCGCTACTCCGCCCAGCTCAGCGCCGTCAGGTCGATGGCCGCCGTCGGCGCGTTCTCCCACAGGCCCTGCAGCCCGGCCTTGGCCACCCCCAGCTTGGCCAGCTGGAACAGGTAGCCGTTGACGTAATCCGCCGCAATCATCTCCTGCGCGTCCTGCAGCAGCGCGGTGCGGCTGTCCGGGTCGGTGGTCGCGGTCAGCCGGCTCATCAGCTCCTGAAGCGCCTTGCTGTCGTACTGGAAATAATACTCGGGCCGGGCATAGATGCCGATATCCATCGGCTCGGTATGGCTGACGATGGTCAGGCCAAAGCTCTTGCCGTTGAACACGCTTTCCAGCCACTGCGCCCATTCGACGTTGATGATCTCGGCCTTGATCCCCACTGCGGCAAGCTGCGCCGCAATGATCTCGCCGCCGCGCCGCGCATAGGACGGCGGCGGCAGATGCAGGGTGGTCTCGAACCCCTCCGGGAACCCGGCCTCCGCCAGCAGCGCCTTGGCCTGTTCGGGGTCATGGGCGGACTGGCCGGTCAGATCCTTGTAGGCCGGGTGGTGCGGTGCGAAATGGGTGCCGATCGGGGTGCCGTAGCCGAACATCGCGCCGTCGATGATCGCCTGCCGGTCGATGGCATGGGCCAGCGCCTGGCGCACCCGGATATCGTCAAACGGCGGCTGCTTGTTGTTGGTGGACAGAATCGTCTCGCCCTCGGTTGATCCGACCAGCACCTGGAACCGCGGATCGGCCTCGAACTGCGGCAGGTTTTCCGGCGCCGGGAAGTTGTCGAAGGCGTCGATATCCTCCGCCATCATGGCAGCGAAGGCGGCCGTCGGGTCGGAGATGAACTTGAAGGTGGCCGAGGCCAGCGCCGGCTGCTCGCCCCAGTAGTCCGGATTGCGCGCCAGGGTGATGCGGTCGCCCTGCACCCACTCCTGGAAGGTATAGGCGCCGGTGCCGACCGGATTGGTCTTGATGTCCCCGATGGTCTCCGGCGCCACGATCACCGCGTCGCCCCAGGCGAGGTTGAACAGCAGGCTGCCGTTCGGTGCCGCCAAGGTGATCTGCACCGTCTGCGGGTCCACCGCCTCGACCGAGGCGATCCCCTCAAACAGCGCCTTCTGCGCATTGGTGCTGTCCTCGGCGCGGGCGCGGTCGAGCGAGAATTTCACGTCCTCCGCATCCATCGCGCTGCCATCGTGGAAGGTGACGCCTTGGCGCAGCTTGAAGGTGTAGACGGTGCCGTCTTCGGAAATTTCCCAGCTCTCGGCGAGGCCGGGAACCACCGACCCATCGCCCATGAAGCGGGTCAGCCCCTCGAAAATATTGGTGTAGACAACCGAGTCGATGGCCTGCGCGGCGGCGCTGGTCGGGTCCAGATGCGGCGGCTCCAGCTGCATGGCGATGGTGACGCTGTCCTTGGCCCAGGCGCCGCCCGCGGCCAGGGCCAGTGCGGAACCCGCCGCAAAAACAAATGATCTCAGTGCCATTGATGAACTCCCCGTGTACAATCTGCGGGCCGTGTGCGGCGCCTATTGGAAACGAGTTTCCCTGTTTCCCATGCGTAATCAAGGGCGGGGGACATTTCGCCCACTGGAAGCACGCGGCGTAAATTGATAACCCGTGCCCACTTTTGAACCGCGGACAGGAAGCCATGAGCGCAACAGCCAAGAAACAGGCGCCCAACGCCGAAGACATCCGTGCCCGCAAGGGCGGCACCCCGCTGGTGAGCCTCACGGCCTATACCACGCCGATGGCGCGGCTGATGGACAAGCATTGCGACTTCGTGCTGGTCGGCGACAGCGTCGGCATGGTGCTGCACGGGCTGACCTCCACCCTGGGCGTGACGATGGAGATGATGATCCTGCACGGCCAGGCGGTCGCGCGCGGACTCAGCCAGGCGATGCTGGTGATCGACATGCCCTTCGGCAGTTACGAGGAAGGCCCGCAGCAGGCGTTCCGCAACGCCGCAAGGCTGATGGCGGAAACCGGCTGTGCCGCGGTCAAGCTGGAAGGCGGCGTCGAGATGGCCGATACCATCCGCTTTCTGGTCAAACGCGGCATCCCGGTGATGGCGCACATCGGCCTTACGCCGCAGTCGATCAACACCCTGGGCGGCTACAAGGTGCAGGGCCGCGATGCGCAAGGCGACGCCGTGCTGGCCGATGCCCGCGCGGTGGCAGAGGCCGGGGCGTTTTCCGTGGTGCTGGAAAAGGTGCCGCAGAAACTGGCCGACAAGATCACTGCTGAGGTTGCGATTCCCACCATCGGCATCGGTGCCAGCGCGGGCTGCGACGGGCAGATCCTGGTGGTCGACGACATGCTGGGCTTCTTCACCGCCTTCAAACCGAAATTCGTGAAACGCTACGCCGATCTTGGCCCGCTGGCCGAGGCCGGCATCGCCGAATACGCCGCCGACGTGCGGGCGCGCGCCTTCCCCGGGGCGGAGCATGTCTTTGCCGACCAGGCCCCGGCGGCCAAGACCCCCTCCAAAGGATGACTGCTGAGATGACTGCCCCGATCCTGCGCCGTCTGGCTGACCTGCGCGCCAAGACGGCTGACTGGCGCAGCAATGGCGAAACCATCGGCCTGGTGCCAACCATGGGCGCGCTGCACGCAGGCCACCTGTCGCTGGTGGAGGCCGCCAAAGCCGCCTGCGACCGGGTGATCGTGACCATCTTCGTGAACCCCAAGCAGTTCAACAACGCCGAGGATCTGGCGAATTACCCGCGCACCGAAACCGGCGACGCGGAAAAGCTGGCGCCTTATGGCGTTGACCTGATCTATGTCCCGGACCCGGACCAGATCTACCCCGACGGCTATGCCACCAATGTGTCCGTCGGCGGCAGCACCACGGATGTGATGGAAGGCCCCTTCCGCCCCGGCCATTTCGACGGGGTTGCCACTGTGGTCGCCAAGCTGTTCCTGCAAACCGGCGCAGATCAGGCGTTCTTTGGCCAGAAGGACTACCAGCAGCTGATGGTGGTGACCCGCATGGCCCGCGATCTGGACATCCCGATCACGGTCCACGGCTGCGAAACCGTGCGCGAGCCGTCGGGCCTTGCCATGTCCTCGCGCAACCTGCGCCTGTCGCCGGAGGCGCTGGCCAAGGCGGCAGCCCTCAACGCAGCGATGCGCGAAGCCGCCGCCAAGGCCGCCGCAGGCGACCCCTGGGCACCGCTGGAGGCGGCCGCACGCAAGGCGCTGGCACAGGCGGGTTTTGGCGACGTCGAATACTTCGACCTGCGCTGCGCCGAAACGCTGGAGGCGCTCGAGACCCCCTCCCGTCCCGCCCGTCTTCTGGCCGCCGCCTGGCTTGATGGCATCCGCCTCATCGACAATATCGAGGTTCCTCAACTAAATTCTTAGTAGGGGCTGGCAGCGGTAACACGTTTGCGTTTATGCTCTCCGGTCAGAGGAGACTGGAGGGCAGCAGATGACCTATATTCTGGCAATTGATCAGGGCACCACGTCGACCCGGGCAATCCTGTTTGATGCGGGAATGCAGGTCGCGGGCACCGCGCAGCAGGAGTTTACCCAGCATTACCCGCAGGCGGGCTGGGTGGAGCATGACCCGGAGGAGATCTGGGACACCACCGTCGCGGTCTGCCGCAAGGTGATGGCGGATCTGGATGTTTCGGCTGCGGATATCGCAGGCATCGGTATCACCAACCAGCGCGAAACCACGGTGGTCTGGGACAAGTCCAGCGGCAGGGCGATTCACAACGCCATCGTCTGGCAGGACCGCCGCACCGCCGCCATCTGCGAGCAGCTGCGCGAGGCGGGCCACGCGGACATGGTGGCCGACCGCACCGGGCTGCTGCTGGATCCCTATTTCTCCGGCACCAAGGTGAAATGGATCCTCGACACCGTGCCGGGCGCACGCGACCGGGCGGAGGCGGGGGATCTCCTGTTCGGCACCGTCGACAGCTTCCTGATCTGGCGCCTGACCGGCGGCGCCTCCCACGTGACGGATGCGACCAACGCGGCGCGCACTCTGATGTACGACATCCGCAAGGGCCGCTGGAGCTGCACCATCAGCGATCTGCTGGAAGTGCCGCAGCAGATGCTGCCGGAGGTGAAGGACAGCGCTGCAGATTTCGGCACCACCGATCCGGAGATCCTGGGCGGGCCGGTCCCGATCCTGGGGGTGGCGGGCGACCAGCAGGCGGCGACCATCGGCCAGGCCTGCTTCCAGCCGGGGATGATGAAATCCACCTACGGGACAGGCTGCTTTGCGCTGCTGAACACCGGGGATGAGCCGGTGGTGTCGAAGAACCGGATGCTGACCACCATCGCCTATCAGCTGGACGGCAAGCCGACCTATGCGCTGGAAGGCTCGATCTTCATCGCGGGTGCCGCGGTGCAATGGCTGCGCGACGGGCTGGGGATCATCGAACAGGCTTCGGACTCGGGCGAACTGGCGCTGCGCGCCGATCCGGGCCAGGACGTGATCCTGGTACCCGCCTTCACCGGCCTCGGCGCACCCTATTGGGAGCCGGACTGCCGCGGCGGCATGTTCGGCCTCACCCGCAACTCCGGCCCGGCGGAGTTTGCCCGCGCGGCGCTGCAAAGCGTCGCCTACCAGACCCGCGACCTCTATGAGGCGATGCGGGCGGACTGGGAGGACGACAGCCACCACACCGTGACCCTGCGCGTCGATGGCGGCATGAGCGCCAGCGACTGGACCATGCAGAGCCTGTCGGACATCCTGGGCGCCGCCGTCGACCGCCCGGTGATGCAGGAAACCACCGCGCTGGGCGCCGCCTGGCTGGCGGGGATGCGGGCCGGGATCTACCCGGACCAGACCGGCTTTGCCGACACCTGGAAGCTCGACCGCCAGTTCGCGCCGCTGATGCAGCCCGCCGCGCGCGAGGCCGCCTACGGGCGCTGGCAGCGTGCGGTGCAGGCCGTGATCGGCGTCTGAAGCAGCAGGCGGGGGGCTCCCGCCTGTTCCGCCGCATTCGCAGAATGCGCCTCACAGTTGGGCGTGGCGCCGCGCTTTGCGCGGCGTTCCCGTTTTGCCGGGAAGCGGTTTAAGGGCAGGGCTGCCCTTAAACGCGCCTGGTGAAGGGTCTGCGCGTCCCTCCGCGCCTCAAGGGTGAACCGTGCCTGCGGCACGGCGGCTGCTCCGCCCTTGACCCGCGGCCGGCCGCAGGCGTTTCCTAACTGACGCGGGCACCTGCCGGGATGGTAGCAGGGCGTGCATTCAGTTCCCCGATGGAGAAGCCCGCAATGGATTTGTACTTGGCGGCATGGGCGGCCAGCTCCGCCTGCGGGATCACTTCGCTGATGTCCCCGAAGTCTCCGCCGCAGAGGTCCTCGACCCGTTGCAGTACCCCGTCCGGCCCGCCGCCCGCGCGGTTGGCCAGGCCCACTGCCGTGGTCACCGGGCGCACGTCCGCCTCATAGGCCTCAAGCGCGGCGGCGCTGATGCCGTGCTCCAGCAGCTTGGCGCCGATCACCCGCGCATCCACAATCGCCTGGCTGGCGCCGTTCGATCCTACCGGATAGGTCGGATGCGCCGCGTCGCCCATCAGGGTGACGTTGCCATGCGTCCAGCGCGCCAGCGGATCGCGGTCCACCATCGGATATTCATAAACCGCCTCTGCCCCGCGGATCAGGGCCGGGACGTCGATCCAGTCGAACTGCCAGCCCGCAAAATCCGGCAGGAATTCAGAAATGTCCGCAGGCCGGTTCCAGTCCTCCCGCCGCCAGGGCGCGGAGGGGTCGAAACTCTTCTCCGCAATCCAGTTCATCGTGACGCGTCCGTCCGTGTCCGGCGCCGAGATCGGATAGGCCACCAGCCTCAGATGGTCATGGCCGATCATTGCCATCGCAGCGCCGCCCTTGAATTCGGGCGCTCGGGTGGTGGCGCGCCACAGGATGCGGCCGTTCCAGACCGGCGCGCCCTCCTCCGGCACCATCTGCGCGCGCAGGGCAGAGTGGATGCCATCCGCCCCCACAACCAGCCCGCCTTCGATCCGCCGCCCGTCTGCCAGCAGCAGCGCCGCGCCGCCGCCCGTGTTCTCAAACCCCGCCGCCCGCGCGCCGGTTTCAATGCAATCCGCCCCGGCACGCTCTGCCAGCGCGCGGCAGAGCATCATCTGCAACGCCCCCCGGTGCACCGAATACTGCGGCCAGGCATAGCCCGCGCCGGTGCCGCGCGGCTCCTCCCAGATCGTCTTGCCCAGCTTGCTGTAAAATCCCAGCTGCCGGGTTTTGACGCCAATCGCGTCCAGCTCCGCCTCCAGCCCCAGATCGAACAGCTCGCGCACCGCGTTGGGCTGCAGGTTGATGCCAACCCCCATCGGCTTCAGTTCCTGCGCCGCCTCGAAAATCCGGAACGGCACCCCGGTCTGGTGCAGGGTCAGCCCCAGGGTGAGCCCGGCAATGCCGCCGCCGGCGATGAGGATGGACATGGTAAGCATACTCCCTAATGGCGCGGGCAGATAACCACGGCGCAGGCAGCAGGGCAAGCGGGCAAAGGCGGATAGAGGTCAGCGCCGTCCGGCGATGATCAGGTCGGGGCCAAAGATCACGTCGGCATAATTGTGCAGGTAGATCTTCAGCCAGGGGGTGAAGCGTTCAGGATGGCGGCTCACCTCCGCCAGCAGGTCGTGATAGTCGACCCACCGGGTCTCCATCACCTCATCCGGGTTCGGGGTGACCTTCAGCGGCCGGTGGGCGTGGGCCAGGAACACATCCACCGCTTCATGCTCCACCAGCCCGTTGCCGACATCGGCGCGGTATTCCAGATGGTGGCGGAACTCCGGATAAAGACCGGTGATCCCCAGCTCCTCCTGCATCCGCCGCACCGCGCAGGCCGAGGGCAGCTCCTCCCACATCGGATGGGTGCAGCAGGTGTTCGCCCACAGGCCCGGCGTGTGGTATTTGCCCATCGCCCGGCGCTGCATCAGGATTTCCACGCCTTTCACCACAAAGACGGAAACCGCCTTGTGCTTCAGCCCGCGTTCATGCGCGGCGAGCTTGTCAACAGGTGTCAAATCGCCGTTCACCCAGGCGGGGATCATGTGGCTCATGCTGTGTCCGTGACGTGGTTCCCTGGCCGGCCTGCCGCAAATGCAGTGGCCTGACTCTTACCGCTAACGCCTGCGGGTTGCGAAAGCAATTACGCGAAAAGCCGCGGCGAAAATGCCGCGGCTTTAATGCAGTGCTTGCTGGAAATACGGGCGTTATTCGGTGGCCGCTTCCGCGCTTTCCTCAGTTTCGGCACCCTCTGCCGCGGCCGGGCCGTGGCTGGCCAGGAAGGCATAGATGTCTTCGCCGCCCTTTTTCAGGCGGAAGGACATTTTCGACTTGGCTTTGGAGTTGCCGGTTTCATCCTGCAGGAACTTCTTGGGGTCGGTGGTGAAGGCGACGAATTTCTCTTCATCCCAGACCAGGCCCGCTTCGCCTGCGGCGGTCAGGTCATCGCTGTATTTGAAGTCTTCCATGCTGGCCGCGGCGCGGCCGGCAACGCCCCACAGGTTGGGGCCGGTCTTGCCGCCCTTGACGATCACGTCGCCGTCATCGGAGACGACCATGTGGCAGGACTTGCACTTGTTGAACCCCTTTTCGCCAGCTTCGGGGTCGCCTTCGGCAAAGGCAGGGGCGGCGAGGAGGCCGAAAATGGCGGCAGTGACGAGAGGTTTCATATTGCTTGCTCCGGTTATGAGTTGGCACGTGTGACTCATGATCCAATAGACCGCAGTGTCAACCGGCAGTTTGACGCGCATCAAAGTTCCGGCAGGAAACTGCGGCAATTCAAGGCGCTGACCAGCAGGGCAGCAGGTCTCCGGGTGCCGGGCGCGCGTGAAAGACCGCGCGGGCGATGGCCCGGCTGAGGCACAGGGCGGCGGCATGGCAGACAGTGCCGAGTTCTGCATCCAGGTCCGCCAGCACCCGCGCGCCGGTGCTGGCGGCAAACACCAGATCGCCGTCGCCGGGGGCATGGGCCGGCACGATGGCGCGGCCGATGCCGTCATGGGCAGCGGCGGCCAGCCGCTGGCACTGCGCCTTGCTCAGCGCCGCGTCGGTGGCGACAATGGCAATGGTGGTATTGGCGCGCTCCGGCGGCAGCGGCGCGCCGCCCAGGGTCTGGATCGCCTCGATCTTGCGGCTGCGCAGGCTGCGGCCCAGCCCGGCGGCCCGGTCCGGTCCGATGCCGCCGAATTCATCGCCGATCTCGAACGGGGCAGCCCAGAAATGCCGCTCCCCCGGCGTCGTGACAGCGCCCAGCGGATTGGCCGCCACCAGCGCGCCCACCGTGACGCCGCTCTCCAGCACCAGCGAGGCAGACCCCAGTCCGCCCTTTAGCATCGCCGTCAGCGCGCCGGTGCCGGCGCCGGCTGTGCCCAGTTCGAAATCCTCCGCCGCCGCCTCAAACGCCGCCCGGCCCAGGGCGCGGTAAGGGTTTTCGTGCCACGCCTTTTCCCCGCCGTTCAGCAGATCAAACAGGATCGCGCCCGGCACCAGCGGCACCCGCGCGGACCCGACCGGAAAACCGCGGCCCTGGCCGTGCAGCGCGTCCATCACGCCGGAACAGGCGTCCAGCCCGAAGGCAGAGCCGCCCGACAGCACCAGCGCGTCGATCCTGGCGACCGATTTGTCCGGCGCCAGCAGATCCGTCTCCCGCGTGCCCGGCGCGCCGCCCATCACGTGGACCGAGGCGGTGAAGGGCGCGTCCGCGGTCAGCACCGTGGTGCCGGATTTCAGCGCCGTGTCCTGAGCGTTTCCAACAAGGATGCCGGGCACATCGGTGATCAGGTTTCTGGGGCCGGGGAGCATGGAAAGCAGTCCTTTTCGTCAAGGGAGCGCGCTGGCGCGCGCTGCCTCCGGCGGGAGTATTTTGCGGAAAGATGAAAGCCGGAACGCTAGATGCAGCGCCCGCCGTCCACTTCCATTGCGACGCCGGTGATCATGCTGGCCTCGTCCGAGCACAGGAAACAGGCCGCGTTGCCCATGTCCTCCGGCGTTGAGAAGCGGCCGATCGGGATGGTGGACAGGAACTTGGCGCGCATTTCCGGGGTGTCCTCGCCCATGAAGGATTTCAGCAGCGGCGTTTCCCCGGCAACCGGGTTGATCGCGTTCACCCTCACGCCATGCGGCGCCAGCTCCACCGCCATGGTCTTGGTGGCGGTGATCATCCAGCCCTTGGAGGCATTGTACCAGTTGAGGTTGGGGCGCGGCGAGACGCCGGCGGTGGAGGCCACGTTCAGGATCGCGCCGCGCTTGTTAGCCTTCATATGCGGCACCAGGGCGCGGGCGGTCAGGTAGACCGATTTCATGTTGACGCCCATCACCCGGTCAAAGTCGTCCTCGCGGATCTCCTCCAGCGGCGCGGGCAGATGGGTGACGCCGGCATTGTTCACCAGGATGTCGAGATGCCCGAAGGCCGCCAGCGCCGCCTCCGCCATCGCAGTGACCGAGGCGCCGTCCGAGACATCCGCCGCCTGCGCTATCGCATCGCCGCCCAGTTCCGCCGCCATCGCTTCTGCCGCGGCGCCGTTGATGTCGGCGATCATCACCCGTGCGCCTTCCGCCAGGAACTTGCGCACGATGCCTGCGCCAAAGCCCGAGGCGCCGCCGGTCACAATGGCGGTCTTTCCGTCCAGCCGCATGGTCTCCCTCCCGCACTGTTTGGCGCCAGAATGCGGGGAGCGGGCGGCGGACGCAATCCCATGTCAATCCGGGTCGATTTTACCGCGCGTCGCTTTCAATTCGCCGCGCTGCTTCTTGGCGTCCAGCCGCCGCCTGACGGAGCCGCGGGTGGGTTTGGTGGCAATCCGCCGCTTCGGCGCTACCAGCGCCTGGCGCACCAGCTCCGCCAGACGCTCACGCACGATCTCGCGGTTCCTTTGCTGCGAGCGGGTCTCGTCGCATTGCAGGATGATGGCGCCGTCCTTGGTCCAGCGGCGGCCGGCCAGCCGCTTCAGCCGCGATTTGACCGCAGGCGTCAGCGAAGGCGAGCGTTCAGCCTCGAACCGGAGTTCCACGGCGGTCGCCACCTTGTTCACATTCTGCCCGCCCGGGCCCGAGGCGCGGATGAAGCTCTCGGTCATTTCCCAGTCCTGCAGGCTGATTTGGTCGTTGATGCGGATCATGGCTCTTTATGAAATAGCCACCGGAAAATCGAAAGGGCTGTTCCCACACTTGGGAACAGCCCTTCGAGATGATAGGAGGTGCACCGGTTAGGTCAGCACCAATTCAGTGATCTATACGCGCCAAGGGCTGCCTCGGCCGCACTCCTTCTGAACTGTTCCGGTACTGCTCTCCATAGCTTCTCTAGACAATGGGCACCTCCTTTCTAATGTTTCGTGTAGGTCCAGCCTGCCACAGATTCGGTTAATGTCAAAACAAAATCATGTGGTCTTTGCGGTAAGCTTACGCACGATGATGCGGAAGGGCACAAGGGCGATCACGGCCAGCGACAGTTTCACCAGCCAATCGGCCACGGCCAGCGAGACCCACAAGGGGGTTTCGGGGCCAATGCCCAGCAGCGGCAGAACCTCTGCGGCCCAGGATACGTCGTTGGCCGGCTCCAGCCAGCTGAGCGCCGCCGAAAACGCCAGGGTGAAGAAAATCGCAGTGTCGACGGAGGAGCCGATCAGGGTGGAGGCCAGCGGCGCGCGCCACCATTTGCCCTCGCGCAGGGCGGAGAACACGGCCACATCCAGCATCTGCGCCGTAAGGAAGGCAAGACCGGAGCCAAGCGCGATGCGCAGGGTCACCGCCGGATAGGTGAAGCCATCGCCCTGCAGCATGATCCGGGTGCCGATGAGCGAGCAGATCACCCCGGCGACAAAGCCGGCAGCCACGACCTTGCGCGCGGCGGCGGCGCCGTAGACCCGGTTCATCACATCGGTGACAAGAAAGGCGGCCGGGTAGGTGAAGGCGCCCCAGGTCAGCCACTGGCCGAACAGGAATTGCACCAGTATGTTGGAGGCCACCACCACGGCGGCCATGGCAAGAATGCCGGGGATATGCGAGCGGGTCATGGATCGGATCCGTTTGTTTCGGGGCGCGGAAAGGGTGTCCGCGGCAGCAAAAGACCGGCCCGTTTAAAATGCTCCGGCCTGCGGTGCAAGCCTTCCGGGTGCGGGCAGGGGCTGACGCCCGCGGTTGGGCCGGGCGCGGATCAGAGGGGCAGGGCGTATTCCACCAGTTCCGTGCGCTGCAGCGGCAGGAAATTGTCGTCGGACACCATGGTGGCGCGCAGCCGCCCGGTGTCGTCGGTCCAGACCGACAGGCCCTCAAGATTGTCGTGGGTGCCGGGGCCGGTCTGCAGCAGGACCGTCTCGTTCACCGGCCCGGCAGCGGTCATGTCCCAGCGGCGCAGGCGGCTGCGGAAGCCCAGAAAGGTCAGGTCCCGCTCCAGCAGGTAAAAGCGCCCGTCAGGCCCGAAATCGGCATCCACCGGCAGGAAGCCGCCTGAGGGCGGCAGGCTGAAGGGGCGCGACCAGCGGCGGCCGTTCCAGCGCCAGACCGGGATCTGCCCGTTCTGGTCAAAGGCCTGTTCCGGCAGCGTGTAGAGATCGCCGTGGGCATCGATCGCCAGCGTCTCCAGCGACTTATTCACCGGCAGCTTGCGGAACGCCGCAGGCCGCGGCAGCACCTTGGCGCGGCCCTCGGGGCGGCGGTAGCGGGCGACCCGCGCGGCGCCTTCAAAGGAGATGTAACGGCTGCCGTCCGGCGCGATGGCCAGGCCCTCGCTGTCGCCGGCAAAGCCGCTCAGCATCTTGCCGGTGGAGGCGCGCAGCCCATGCGCGGTGCGGGCGGTCACGCCGGAGATCTGCCCCTGCTTGCGCTGGATGCTGGTTGTCACCAGCGTGGCCCGGTCGCTGAGCACCGTCATTTCGCGGCCGCCCGCGCTGATCTTCAGCGCGGAGAAGCCGCCGAACCAGGGCTGTTTCAGCGTCCAGGTGTAGCTGCCCAGATACTGCGCCTTGGCGGTCACGGCTGCGGCCGGGCGGCTGGCCGCAAAAGCCGCCGCCGCCAGCCCGGCGGCAGCGGCAAACGCAAGGATCAGTTTGAGTGCAGAACGGCGGCGCATTGCTGGGGCAGGTCCGAAAGGGTGTAGTCCCGCCGAGGTTTAGGCTTTGGCGCGTTGCGGTCAACCGGTTTCGCCGGCTGCGGGTTCAGGATGTTGCTGACCCACTGCTGCGCATCGGCGCAGCCGTCCCCCTTGGGCGGGGCCGCCTGATCGACACAGCCGCGCGCGCCGCGGGGGCAGTTCAGCCGCACGTGGAAATGGTAATGGTGCCCCCACCAGGGCCGGATCTTGCGCAGCCAGCGGCGGTCTCCCTTCTCGTCGTTGCACATCTGCACCTTGGCGCCGGGGAACACAAAGATCCGCGCCACCCGCTTGTCCTGTGCGGCCGCCTTCAGGATCTCGTGATGCGCCCGCGTCCAGCTGCTGTTCACATAGGCGCCATTGGCCCGTCGCATCGAGATCGAGGAGATGTTCTCGCGCGCGTTGCGGCTGAGATCCAGCCGGTCCGGCGGGCGCATCCAGATGTCGATGTCCAGGCCGATCTGGTGGCTGCTGTGGCCCGACAGCATCGGCCCGCCGCGCGGCTGGCTGATGTCGCCGATATAAAGCCCCTTCCAGCCGCGCTGCTTCGCCGCCACGCGGCTCAGGTCCTTGACGAAATCAATCGCCGCCGGGTGCCCCCAGTTGCGGTTGCGGCTCAGCCGCATGGCCTGCCAGGTGGGGCCGGTTTCCGGCAGCTGCTCGGCGCCGGCAACACAGCCCTTGGCGTAAGAGCCGAAGGGGGCCGGACGGTGCGGGGAGGCGACCGGCTTGGCCCCGAACAGGGCCTTGGCGGGGGTCTGTGCGCTTGCCGGACTGAGTAAACCAGCAATCGCTAAACAAGTGGCAAATAACAGTCTCAACCCTGATCTCCTTCTCCATGAACCCAGAATAACAGTATCAGTCCGATCAGAAACAGCCCGATGACGGGGGTGATCCCCAGCCGGGCGCTGCCGGTCAGCGTGGTCGCCAGGCCGATCAGCGCGGGGGCTAGAAACGCTGTGGCCCGTCCAGACAGGCCATAAAGGCCAAAGCTTTCGGTCGCGTCGCTGGGGCTGGTGTGGCGCACCATCAGGCTGCGGCTGGCGGCCTGCAGGATGCCGCCGAAGCCGCCGATCAGCACGCCGCAGCCGAAAAACACCGCGTCCGGCAGGGTGGAGCCTTCTGCCAGCGCGATGCCGAAGACCTGGGTGCGTGACATGCTGACGATGATCAGGCAGACCAGCGACAGCACCAGGATCGCGGCGATGATCACCGGCTTCGGCCCGAACTGCCGGTCCGCCTTGCCGCCCAGCCAGCTGAACAGGGTGGCGGCAAGGGCGGCGACGATCCCGAACAGGCCGATCTGGGTGATCTCCCAGCCCAGCACCAGCTTGGCGTAGACGCCGCCAAAGCCGTACAGCCCGTTCAGCGCATCGCGGTACAGCATCGAGGAGCCAAGGTAGCTCGCCAGGCTCAGCCGCCGGCGCAGGCCGGAAACCAGCTTGACCACCATCTGCCAGGCCTTGCCCGGCGTCGCCTTGCGCCCGGTCGCGCCGCGGTCCTTCACCCACAGGAAATAGGGGATCATGAAGACGGCAAACCAGATCGCGGTGAAGGGTCCAACGGCGCGGGTGCCTTCCTTGGCCCCGGCATCCAGGCCCAGGGCCGGGCTGAGGCCGATCAGGGTCTTGCCGCTGCCCTGCTCGACGAACAGAAGCAGCATGATGAACAGCGCAATCACCCCGCCGAGGTAGCCAAAGGCAAAGCCCGAGCCGGAAATGGCGCCGACATCCTCGCGGCTGGCCAGCGTCGGCAGCTGGGCGTTGACAAAGATCAGGGCAAATTCGGCGCCGATGAAGCCGAAGCCGAAGCTGATCAGCATCCACCACAGGTTGCTGCCCGCCGGGTCCATGTACCACAGGCCCCAGGCACCGATCAGATACATCAGCGAAAACACCATGATCCAGGGCAGGCGCCGCCCGGTGATGTCCGCCAGCGCGCCCAGGAACGGCGCCCCGAAGCCGATGATCAGCCCGGTCACGGTCAGGCACATCGACCACACGGTTTGCGCCTGCGCCTTGGCGGCCTCGCCGTCCAGGCCCAGCCCCATGAAGTGCTCGGCGGCCACGGCGGCAAAGAACGGGCTGAAGATAAAGGTGACCAGCAGTGTCTGGTACGGCTGGCTGGCCCAATCGAAGAACCACCACCCCCAGATCCGCTTGCGCGTGGACACCTGCTGCATACCCGGCCTCTTTTTATAGTTGCCTTCAGGTATGACAGGCCGCCAGGGGCCTAGGCAAGCCCGTCCTGCATCGGCGGCCAGGGCCGGCCCGCATCCGCCTGGCACCAGTCCTTGATCCAGTCCGGCAGCTCGGGCGAGGGTTCCGCAGTCTGCCCCAGCGCCGCCAGCACCTTGGCGGGCGGCACAATGCCGTTCTTGTCCGTCACAGCGGTGCGCAGCATCACATGGCTGGCGCAGTCGCCGTTTTTCTTCCACATGGATTGCTCGACATAGATGAATTTATCATCCCAGCCCGCGGTGCGGCTGCGCATCTCGAACTTCTCGAAGCCGCGGATGCGGCGGCGGTAGCGCACCGAGGACCCGGCCACCGTCAGCCCCCAGCGGTGCTCGCGCAGGCAGCGGATCAGCCCGGCGCGCTGCGCCAGCATGGTGCGGCCCAGATCGTACAGGGTCATGGTGCGGCCGTTGTTCAGCTCCATCCACATGTCCAGATCCCAGGGCCAGCAGATGTGGCTGGACACATGCAGGCCGGTGATCGGCAGCCGCTCCATCCGGCTGGCCAGAACGGTATCCTTGATCAGGCGGAATATCGGGTACATCGCACGGCGCTCCTGTTTCGCATGTGCCCGTGATGCCACCCGTTTACAGCGCGTCAACCGCAACCTCGCGGAAGCCTTGCGTATTTCCTGCCGGCTGCTTACCTGTGTGGCTGTTCGAAAAAGGGAAATACAGATGGTCTCGCTGTTCCAAATCCTGATGCTGATCCTAGACATCGTCTGGTTCTTCATCATTGCCCATGTGATCATGAGCTGGCTGATCAACTTCCAGGTGCTGAACCTGCACCAGCAGTTGGTGGCGCAGATCTGGTACGGGCTGAACCGGATCCTGGAACCGCTTTACGCCCCGGTGCGCCGGGTGATCCCGAACATGGGCGGGCTCGACCTGGCGCCGCTGGTGGTGCTGGTCGCGGTCTACGCGCTGCGCATCATCCTGATGAACAACATGGCGGCGTTCTACTGACTTGAATTTCCTGTGCGAGGGCTGAGTCCGTCCATGCGGACGGACGGGCGCTGCCCGGCTTCACGGCCGGGCGGAACCTGATTGGCAGCTTCGGCTCCCCCTCTACCCCTTGCCGCCCCATGCCTCCTGTGGGATTGTGCCTGCCAAGCAAGAGCAGCACTGACCACGAGGCCCTCCGCCCCCATGACGGAAATGACCGCCCTGACCGGCGCGACTCCCATTCTGCGCGAAATTTTCGGCTTTGACGCCTTCCGCCCGGGGCAGGAGGAGATCGTCGACGCCGTGACCGCCGGGGAGAACGTGCTGGCGATCATGCCCACCGGCGGCGGCAAGTCGCTGTGCTACCAGCTGCCCGCGCTGCTGCGCGACGGCATCACCGTGGTGATCTCCCCCCTGATCGCGCTGATGCGCGACCAGGTCCGCGCCCTGCAGGAGGCGGGCGTCACCGCAGGCGCGCTCACCTCCGGCAATACCGATGAAGAGACCGAAATGGTCTGGCAGGCGATTGAGGCCGGACGGCTGAAACTCCTCTACATGGCGCCCGAACGCCTCGCCTCCGGTGCCGCAATGGGGATGCTGCGCCGTATCGGCGTCAGCCTGATCGCGGTGGACGAGGCCCATTGCGTCAGCCAATGGGGCCACGACTTCCGCCCCGACTACCTGCGCATCGGCGAACTCCGCCGCGCCCTGGGCGTGCCGCTGGCGGCGTTTACCGCGACCGCGGACCAGGAAACCCAGGAAGAGATCGTTCAGAAACTGTTCGACGGCGAGGCCCCCCGCAGCTTCCTGCGCGGCTTCGACCGGCCCAACATCCACCTGGCCTTCGCCGCCAAGGACAGCCCGCGCCGCCAGATCCTGGACTTCGCCGCTGCCCGCAAAGGGCAATCCGGCATCGTCTACTGCGGCACCCGCGCCAAGACCGAAGCGCTGTCCGCCGCCCTGCGCGACGCAGGCCACAGCGCCTGCTTCTACCACGGCGGCATGGATCCCGAGGACCGCCGCATCGTCGAAACCCGCTTTGCGCGCGAGGACGGCCTGATCGTGGTCGCCACCGTCGCCTTCGGCATGGGGATCGACAAGCCCGACATCCGCTGGGTCGCCCACGCCGACCTGCCGAAATCCATCGAGGCCTATTACCAGGAAATCGGCCGGGCAGGGCGCGACGGCGCGCCTGCGGAAACCCTCACCCTGTTCGGTCCCGACGACATCCGCCTGCGCCGCTCGCAGATCGACGAGGGCCTCGCCCCGCCCGAACGCCGCGCCGCCGACCACGCCCGCCTGAACGCTCTCCTTGGCCTGGCCGAGGCGCTGCACTGCCGCCGCCAGAAACTGCTGGGCTATTTCGGCGAGGAGGCAGCGCCCTGCGGCAACTGCGACCTCTGCGACACGCCGGCGGATGTGTTCGACGGCACCACCGTGGTGCGCAAGGCGCTGTCAGCGGTGCTCAGGACAGAGGAATGGTTCGGCTCCGGCCATCTGATCGACATCCTGCTGGGCGCCGACAACGAGCGTATCCGCGCCAAGCGCCATGACGAGCTGTCGGTCTATGGCTGCGGCAAGGAGTTCGGCAAGCGCCAGTGGCAGGCGGTGTTCCGGCAGATGATGGGCCACGACCTCTTGCGCCCCGACCCCGAACGCCACGGCGCCCTGCGCTTTACCGAAGCCGCGCTGCCGATCCTGCGCGGCGAGCAATCCATTGAGCTGCGCCGCGACACCATCACATCCGCAGACCGCCGCCCGGCGGTGAAGGCGCTGGTCTCCGAGGAGGACGCGCCGCTGCTGTCTGCCCTGAAGGCCAAGCGCCGCGCGCTGGCCGAGGCGCAGAAAGTGCCGGCCTATGTGATCTTCCCCGACCGCACCCTGATCGAGATGGCCGAGATACGCCCGGAAACGCTGGACCAGATGGCCCGCATCAACGGCGTCGGCGCCAAGAAGCTGGAACGCTATGGCGATGATTTCCTGAGCGTGATCACCGGCGCGGCAGAGCAGCTGCACCCCGCGCGGCGCAAGCTGGCGGGGCGCGAGTCCGGTTCGGTCTACGATTCGCTGCTGGAGGCCCAGGCGCAGCTAGCGCGCGGCGAATGCGGCACGCTGAAACCGCTCACCTGTTCTGCGTCGCTCTTGGCCAAAGTGGCGCAGTTGCGCCCGGAGGACGAGAGCGGCGTCACCAGGCTGCTGGGGGAGCGCCGCGCCGAACGTTTCGCGGCGGCGTTTCTGGACGTCCTGCGCGGCGCGGGCTAGGGTCGCGCCAAGAAACCGGGCTATGAAAAATTGGGGGCAGATATGCTGGTAGTGACCTCTCCGGCCAAGAAGCTGGACTGGGCGGAACGGGATCAGGAGATGACCTGGCCTGCGCTGCACGACGATGCCGTGGCGCTGGCTGAGGTGGCCCGCGGGCAATCGGTGGCGGACCTGATGAAGCTGATGCACATCAGCGAGGATCTGGCCAAGCTGAATTATGCACGGTTCCAGGAGTTTGCCGCCGACCCCAAGACAGTCGCCACCCGCCCGGCGGCGCTGGCCTTTGCCGGCGACACCTACCAGGGGCTTGAGGCCGCCTCGCTGGAGCCTGAGGAAATGGCCTGGGCGCAGGAGCATTTCCGCATCCTCTCCGGTCTTTACGGCGTGCTGCGGCCGTTGGATGCGATGCAGCCCTACCGGCTGGAAATGGGCTCGCGCCTGAAGAACCCGCGCGGCAAGAACCTCTATGACTTCTGGGGCAGCCGGATTGCGCAAGCACTGAATGAACAGGCAGACGCGGTGGGCGCGAAGGTGCTGGTGAACTGCGCCAGCCAGGAATATTTCGGCGCGGTGGATCTGGCGGCGCTGAAGCTGCGGGTGGTCACGCCGGTTTTCATGGAAGACAAGAACGGCACCCCCAAAGTGGTGAGCTTCTACGCCAAGCGCGCCCGCGGCGCGATGACACGGTTCATCATCCAGCACCGTCTGGCGGAGGCAGAGAGCCTCAAGGACTTCGATGCCGGCGGCTACGCCTACCAGCCGCAGATGTCAGAGCCGGACAAGCCTGTCTTTCTGCGCAAGGCTTGACCTGAACTTGATGTAAAAGGGAGCAGCTCCCGCCCGTTCCGGCACATTCAAATAGAATGCACCGTCCCGGTTGGGCGCGGCACGCGCGCTGCCGGGCCCAAGGCCGCACAGAGGGCGTGCCGGCGCAGCCGGTGCGCCCGCGGGCGCGGGAGAGCCTGGCGGCTTCACCTCTGCCGGGCGCAGGCAGCAGCCCGGGCTGAGCGCCGCCTCCGCCTGAGCCGCCTCCGCCTGAGCGGCTTCCGCCTGACTGCCCCAAGCCTGACTGGCCTCAGCACATCTGGCCACCGCCTGTGCGGTCTCCCTCTGACTGGCCTCAGCCGGGCCGGCCGGTCCGGGCGGCCAGTTCAGGGCGCGGCACTGCCGCGGCTTCTGCGGGGCGGTTATCCCAGCCGCGGGCGGCCCGGCGCAGGCGCCGCCAGTGCCCGCGCAACCCGGTGCAGACCCGTCCCCGGCGCGGGTCAGGCTCCGGCTGCGGAGAGGGCGGGCGGGCTGCCGGGGTCCAGCGGCCTTGTGCCGGCCGGGGCGAAATCGCGGATCTTTTCGTGGATCAGCGCCTTGCGCAGCGGCTTGGTCAGGTAATGATCCAGCCCGGCCGCCAGAATCCCCTCGGAATCGCCCGCCATGGCATGCGCCGTCAGCGCTACTACCGGCACGTGGCGTCCGGTTCCGGCCTCGATCTTGCGGATCTCCGCGGTGGCTTCCTTGCCGTCCATCTTGGGCATGGAGATATCCATGAAGATCAGATCCGGCTCAAAGCTTGTATAGGCGTCGACCGCCTCCAGGCCGTTGCCGGCGAACTTCAGGTCGATGTCCAGCTCCTTCACCATCTTGCGGAACACCAGCTGGTTGGTCTTGTTGTCCTCAGCCGCCAGCACCCGCATCCGCCGGGCTTCGGAAGCGGCCGGCGGCAGGGGCGGCGGGTAGGGCTCCGGCCGCTCCGGCGGCGCGGCCAGCGGAATGGCGGCGGCAGGCTCCGGCGCCGCAACAGGGACCGCCTGCACCGCAGCGGGCCTGCCGGACCCCGCCAGCTCCGACAGTTGGCGGAACAGCTCGCCGCGCGGCACCGGGTTTTGCAGCACGCCGTTCACCAACTGGCGGATTTCCGGATCATTGGCAGCCTGCGGGCTGGAGTTCAGCAGCAGCATCGGCACCCCGCTCCACGGCCCGGACTTGAGATCCCGGGCCAGCTGCACACCGTCCAGCACTGGCAGGTTGTGGCCGCTGATGACCAGGTCGATCCCGTTCTGCATCGCCGCCAGCGCGGCCGCGGCGGTGCCGGCGGTGGTGACCTGGATGCCCAGCATCAGCAAATGCTTCTGCAGGATTTCGCAGTTCAGCGGCAGGTCATCCACCAGCAGCACGTGGCGCAGGGTGCTGGGCAGCGCCTGAACCGCCGCCTCGGGGCCGGCTTCCACTGGCAGCGGCAGGCGGAAGCCAAAGCAGGAGCCCTTGCCCTCCTCGCTGTCGACCCAGATCTCGCCGCCCATCATCTCGATCAGCCGCTTGGAGATCGCCAGCCCCAGGCCGGTGCCTTCGAACTGGCGGTTGCGCTCGTCCTCGACCTGGTTGAACTCGCCGAAGATGTGGCTGATCTTCTCCTGCGGGATGCCGATGCCGGTGTCTTCGATATTGACATGCACCGCGCATTGCTTGTCGTCGGGAGAGGTGATGCCGGTCACCCGCAGCGTCACATGCCCCTCCTTGGTGAACTTCACCGCATTGCCGGCCAGATTGGTCAGCACCTGCCGGATCCGGCCCGGATCGCCGGTAAAGCGGGTCGGCAGGAACAGGTCGTAGTCGACCAGCAGGGCAATCCCCTTGTCCCGGGCGGTGGGCTGCAGCAGCATCACCACCTCATGCAGGCAGCGCTCCAGATCGAAGGGTTCGGGATGCAGCTCCAGCTTGTCGGCTTCGATCTTGGAGTAGTCGAGCACGTCGTTGATGATGACCAGCAGCGCCTCGCCCGAGTTCTTGATGGTGCTGGCATACAGCCGCTGTTCCTCGTCCAGCTCGGTGTCGCACAGCAGTTCCGCCATGCCGACCACCCCGTTCATCGGCGTGCGGATCTCATGGCTCATATTGGCGAGGAAGGCGGATTTTGCGCGGTTTGCAGCTTCGGCGCGGGCGCGGGCGGCGCGCAGCTCTTCTTCGTAGCGCACGGTCGAGGTGATATCGAGCGCCAGCGTCACCATGTCGCCGTCGTGGCCGCGTTGATCGATCAGCCGCAGGTACCGCTCATCCCAAAGCTGGACCACCACCGGTTCCGGCGCGGGGGATAGCCAGCGTTCGTTCATCATCGCCCGCCAGGCATTGGGGGCCATGCCGCCTGTGTTGATCAGCCCCTCGTCGGTCAGAAGCTGCAGGATGCGCATGTAGGAGATGCCGGGCGCCACCTCCTCCAGCCCGTCGAAGATGTTGATATAGGCAGTGTTGGCACCGATCAGGTTGCTGTCCGCATCAAAAAACGCAAACCCGTCCTGAAATGCCTGGATCGAATGCCACAGGCGCCGCTCCGCGGTTTCGATTTTCTCGTTGGCGGTGTGGAGATCGGATTTCACCTTGGCGTTTTCGTCGCGCACGGTGGCGACTTCGGCCTGGGTCTGGCCGATCTGCTTGGTCAGTGCCAGCGCGTGGCGGCCCAGCTTGCGGTTGGCGGCAGACAGCTCCGCCTGTTTCAGCTCAAGCAGCCGCTCGGCGGCCAGCCGGGCCCGCCTTTCTTCCGATAATTTGTCGGCAAGGCTCATCCCTGCACACTCCGGCAATGCATCAACACAAACTGCGCGCGGCAAAATCCCGCACGGGCGGCCGCAGGGCTGCCTCTCATGTGTTACGCGGAGGAATCTTGCTATGACGTTAAGCCCGTGCCAGCCTGTCGCCAGTTTTGGAGGGTGCCATGCCGCGTCTGTTTGCTTCTGCCTTATTATATTTTATTGCTTTTATTGCATTTTTACCTTCGGCCTGGGCCGGGCCGGAGGTGCCTGATTACCGTTACCGCTCGTATGCGGATACGGATTTCTTCGGCTCCGACCTGCAGCCGCTCTACGGCACCGATGTGCAGTCCTGCGCCCGCGCCTGCTCCGCGCAGGCGGATTGCGCAGGCTTTGTGTTCAACCAGCGCGCCAATGCCTGTTTCCCCAAATCGGCGCTGACGCAGTCCAGCCCCTACGCAGGTGCCCTCTCAGCCGTGAAACAGCCCGCCGTCCCGGGTCTGGCCGCCGCCGCCGCGGCGCGTGCGGCGCGGCTGGATTTCCTGCCCGCGCAGGAGCTGCAGGACGCCGCTGCCTTCGCGCGCATTCTGGGGCTGGAATATCCGCTGGCCGCAAATACCCCGGCACAGGCCCGCGCCGCCGCCCGCAGCCTGCTGCGGGACGGTGATTCCCCGGCGGCCTTGCGCTGGATGGCGCAGGCGGTGGTGCTGGAAGACGCGGCCGCGGACTGGACGCAATTTTCCGCGTATCTGCTGCGCGCCGCCAAGGACAGCGGCAACCGCAGCCAGCAGACCCGCTACCGCGCGCAGGCCTATCATGCTGCGCTGAACGGCTATCTGCGTGCCGCGGACCCGGCGGCGCAGGCCCAGGCGCTGGCAGCCGCCGCCCAGGCGCAGGAGGTGCAGGGCAGGGGCCGCGCCATGCTGCCGCTGCTGCGGCTGGCGCAGGACATCGCCCCGGATGAGGCCCGCGCCGCCCGGCTGGAGGATGCGATTGGCAAATACGGCTTCCGCGTTCTGGCCAGCACCGCCGAAAGCGACAGCGCCGCGCCGCGCATCTGCGCCGAGTTTTCGGAGGATCTGGAACAGGCGGGCACCGATTATGAAAACTATGTCCGTCTGCCGGAGGGCAGCCTGGCCGTCACTGTCGAGGGCCGCCAGCTGTGCCTCGACGGGGCGGAGCACGGCAAGCGCTACCGCCTGACCCTGCGCCGCGGCCTGCCCGCGGCCAGCGGCGAACAGCTCTACAAGGATGTGGAGCTGACCCATTACGTGCGCGACCGCGCCCCGCGGGTCCGCTTCCCGGGCCGCGCCTATGTGCTGCCCGCGGGCGGCGCGGCGGCGCTGCCGGTGGAAACCGTGAACCTGACCGATCTCGACCTGCGCCTGCGCCGGGTCAGCAGCCGCAACGTGCTGCGCACCCTGCAGGAAGGCTATTTCGCCAAGCCGCTTTCCCAGTGGGAGGATGAACACTTCGCGTCCAGTATTGCCGAGGAAATCTGGACCGGCAGCGCCGAAGTGGACACCGCGCTCAACCAGGCGATGACCAGCCGCCTGCCGCTGGATGAGGCCTTGGCAGGGCAAAAGCCCGGTCTCTACGCCCTCACCGCCCGGGTGCCGGGTGCCGATCCCTATGAGGACGCCGGCGCCACCCAGTGGTTCGTGCTGACCTCGCTGGGCCTGTCCGCGATGTCCGGCAGCGACGGGTTGCATGTGCAGGTGCAGGGCCTGGCGGATGCCAAGCCGCAAGCCGGCGCCGAGGTCAGCCTGATCTCCTCCGCCAACGAGGTTCTGGCAACCGAAGCCAGCGACGCCAGCGGCTATGTGCATTTCGCCCCTGGCCTCACCCGCGGCACCGGAGGGGCGGCGCCCGCGCTGATCACCGCGCGCGCGGGGGAGGGGGATTTCACCTTCCTGCCCCTGAACGATGCCGCCTTTGACCTGTCCGACCGCGGCGTGGCCGGCCGCCCCGCGCCGGGGCCGGTGGATGTCTTCCTCGCCACCACCCGCGGCGCCTTCCGCGCGGGCGAAACCGTGCATGTGACCGCGCTGGCCCGCGACAGCCAGGCGAAAGCCATCGGCGGCCTGCCGCTGACTGCGATTCTCCTGCGCCCCGACGGGGTGGAATACACCCGCCAGACCTCCGCCGCAGGCCATCAGGGCGGCCACGTCTTTGCGCTGCCGACCGGCCCCGCCGCCCCGCGCGGCACCTGGCGGATCGAAATCAAGAGCGACCTCAAGGCCCCCGCGCTCGCCAGCCGGCAGATCCTGGTCGAGGATTTCCTGCCCGAACGGATAGATTTCGAACAGCAGGTAACGAATGCAGAAAGCCTCCAGCCCGGCGGCACAGCTCAGATCGCGCTGCAAGCCGACTACCTGTTCGGCGCGCCGGGCGCGGGCCTGAAGGTGGAGGGCAGCGTCCGCCTCACCGCCGCCGATACGCTGGATCAGTGGCCGGGTTTCCGTTTTGGCCGCTATGACGAGGCGTCCTCGGCCCAGACCGAACATTTCGGCGGCCAGGAAACCGGCCCTGACGGCGCCGCGGCCTTCACCGTCAGCCTGCCAGCCGTCCCCCCGGCAGAGGGCAAGCCGCTGCTGGCGACCCTCACCACCCGCGTCGCTGACGGCTCCGCCCGCCCGGTGGAGCGCACGCTGGAGCTGCCCGTCCGCCCCGCTGGCCCGGTCCTCGGCATCAAGCCGCAATTTGACGAGGCCGCGGCAGAAGGCAGTGAAGCAGGCTTTGAACTCATTGCCCTGTCGCCGGACCTGACTCCGATGCCGATGCGTGTGAAATGGACCCTGAACCGGGTCGAGACGCGCTATCAGTGGTATCAGCTTTACGGCAACTGGAACTGGGAGCCCGTGACACGCCGCACCCGCATCGCCACCGGCGAGGCGCAGCTGGGCAGCGATCCGCTGCCGCTGTCGCAGCCCGTCGACTGGGGCCGGTATGAACTGGTGGTGGAGCGCCTCGACGGCGCATATGCCTCGGCGGCCTACGACTTCTACGCCGGCTGGTACGCGCCCGAGGGCAGCACCGAGACCCCCGCCCGGCTGGAGCTGTCGCTGGACAGCGAAAGCTACACCCCCGGCGATACCGCCCGCCTGCGCATCGTGCCGCAGGCCGCGGGCACCGCGCTGGTCTCGGTGGTCTCAAATCGCCTGATCCACCGCATGTCGGTTGAGGTTCCGGCAGGCGAAACCGTGATCCCGCTGGAGGTCACGCAGGACTGGGGCAGCGGCGCCTATGTGACCGCCACGGTGATCCAGCCGGTGGCAGGCAGCCGCGGCCGCACCCCGCTGCGCGCTCTGGGCCTGGCCCACGCCGGCGTCACCCAGCCCGGCCAGCAGCTGCAGGTCGCGATTGACGTCCCCGATGTCGCCCGCCCGCGCGGCACGCAAGCGGCCAAAATCCGCGTGACCGGCGCGGCGGAGGGCGAGGAGGTCTGGCTGACCGCCGCCGCCGTCGATCTCGGCATCCTCAATCTGACAGGGTTCCAAAGCCCCGATCCCAGCGCGCATTACTTCGGCCAGCGCCGTCTGGGGATGGAGCTGCGCGACGTCTATGGCCGCCTCATCGACCCCGGCAACGGCGCTTTGGGCCGCATCCGCTCCGGCGGCGATGCGGACGGCGGCATGAAGATGCAATCGCCGCCGCCAACGCAGGACCTGGTGGCGCTGTTCTCCGGGCCGCTGCAAGTGGACGCGAATGGCGAGGTTGAATTCCCCCTGACGCTGCCCGCCTTCAACGGCACCCTGCGGCTGATGGCAGTTGCCTGGTCGGGCAAGGCCGTGGGCCAGGCCGAGGCCGACATGCTGGTGCGCGACCCGGTGGTGGTCACCGCCGCCCTGCCGCGTTTCCTGGCGCCGGGCGATCAAAGCCGCGCCCGCATAGAAATCGTCCACGCCGATGGCCCGGCTGGTGCGATGAAGCTGACCGCAACCACCGCAGGCGGCCTGACGCTCGGCAGCCTGCCCGCCGCCGTCACCTTGCAGGAGCAGGGCAAGACCGTGCTGGATCTGCCGGTCACGGCGCAAACAGCGGGCGACCACGCGCTGACCCTCGCTCTCACCACGCCCGACGGGCAGGAGCTGCGGCAGGACCTGCGAATGCCGGTCCGCGCCAACGATCCGGTGACGTCGGAAACCCGCCGCTTCACTCTTGCAGCAGGCGACACCTTCCTGTTCAGCAAGGACGTCTTCGCGGGCCTGCGCCCAGGCACCGCCCGCGCCACCATCTCCTCCGGCCCGCTTGCCAAGTTCGACGTGCCGGGCCTTCTGGCGGAACTGGACCAGTACCCCTACGGCTGCACCGAGCAGGTGACGTCGAAGGCCTTGCCGCTGCTCTACCTCAGCAGCGTGGCGCAGGCGGCAGGGCTGGGGAACGGCCCGGCGGTGGACGCGCGCATCAATGCCGCCATCCGCCAGGTGCTGACCCGCCAGGCCCCTTCGGGCGCCTTCGGGATGTGGCGCGCCGACAGCGGCGAGTTCTGGCTGGACGCCTATGCCACCGACTTCCTCAGCCGCGCCCGCGCGCAAGGCTATGAGGTGCCGCAGCAGGCCTTCGCGCAGGCGATGGACAACCTGCGCAACCGCATCAGCTACGCCGCCGATTTCGACACGGGCGGCGAGGAGATCGCCTATGCCCTCCTGGTGCTGGCGCGCGAAGGCGCCGCCCAGATGGGCGATTTGCGCTACTATGCGGATGTGAAGGGCGACGCCTTTGCCACGCCCCTTGCCGCCGCCCAGCTGGGCGCCGCGCTCGCGGCCTATGGCGACCAGCGCCGCGCCGACCGGATGTTTGCCCGCGCCGCCCAAATGACCGGTTCCGAGGGGCAGGGCGAAGCCCGCCTCTGGCGTGCGGACTTCGGCACCGCCTTGCGCGACACCGCGGGCGTTCTGGCGCTGGCGGCGGAGGCCGGATCGGAGGCGGTGGACCGGACCCGCCTGTCGGCGCGGATCTCGAACGCCAGCGGCCAGCGCTCCACGCAGGAGGCCGCCTGGACCCTGATGGCCGCCCATGCGCTGACCCAGCGGCCCGAGGAGTCCGGTCTGCTGGTCAACGGCCAGCCCGTCAAAGGCCCGTTTGTGCAGGCCGCAGACGGGCAGGACATGCCGGAACTTGCCCTGACCGCCGCCAATGGCCGCACCGCGGACATCACCCTCACCACCCTTGGCGTGCCAGAGGTCCCGCCCGCCGCGGGCGGCTTCGGCTACACCATCGAACGCAGCTACTACACGCTGGAGGGCCAGCCGCTGGACGCGCAGTCCGTGCAGACAGGCGCGCGGTTCGTGGCGGTCCTGCGGGTGATGCCGCATGAGGAGACCGGTGCGAGGCTGATGATCAACGATCCGCTGCCCGCGGGGTTTGAGATCGACAACCCCAACCTGCTGCGCTCCGGCGATCTGCGCGATCTCGACTGGCTGAACCCGGCAGAGGCCGAACACGCCGAGTTCCGCAGCGACCGCTTCCTGGCGGCGGTGAATGTGCGCGATGCCGCGCCGGTGACGCTGGCCTATGTGGTCCGCGCGGTGACGCCGGGCACGTTCCACCACCCGGCGGCCTCGGTCGAGGACATGTACCGCCCCGCCTACCGTGCGAGGACTGGCACGGGCCGCGTGGTCGTGAAGTGAAACGCTGGCTGACCAAAGCAAAGGGCAGCGCCCGCGCCCGGGAGGGTGCGAAGCACCCTCCCGCGGGGAGGGGCGGGCGCTGCCCGGCGGTGCCGCCGGGCGGGAGGTGGAAACGGCGCGCAGCAATCCTGGCCATTGCCGCTGCGGTGACGTTCACCGCCTGCCGCTCCTTCGACAGCTGGATCGACCGGACTGACCTCCCCCTCACCCTCGCGGAAACCTCCACCGAGGTCCTCGACCGCAACGGCAAGCTCTTGCGCGCCTTCCCGGTCGGCACCGGCCTCTGGCGCCTCGCCGTGCAGCCCGCCGATGTCGACCCGCGCTTCCTGAACATGCTCCTGCGCTACGAGGACAAGCGCTTCCGCTCCCATGCCGGCATCGACCCCGTCGCCCTCCTGCGCGCCGCAGGGCAGGCGCTGTGGAACGGCAGAACAGTCTCCGGCGGCTCCACCCTCACCATGCAGGTCGCGCGCCTGCTGGAGGACGGCACCACCGGCCGCTGGTCCGGCAAGCTGCGCCAGATGCGGGTGGCGCTGGCGCTGGAACGCCGCCTCAGCAAGGATCAGATCCTCACCCTCTACCTGACCCACGCCCCCTACGGCGGCGCGGCAGAGGGCATCCGCGCAGCCGCCTACAGCTGGTTCGGCAAGGAGCCGAAGCGCCTCACCCCGGCGGAGGCCGCGCTGCTGGTCGCCCTGCCGCAATCGCCAGAACGCCGCCGCCCCGACCGCTTCCCCGAGGCCGCCAGCGCGGCCCGCGACCGGGTGCTGGAGCGCATGGAACGCCAAGGCCTCCTGAGCGAAGAACAGGCCGGGGCCGCCCGCCGCACCCCGCTGCCGCACCGCATGGCCGCCTTCCCGCGCCGCGCCCCGCATCTGGCGGACCGGGTGGCAGCCCGGCACCCCGGCAAACGGAAGCTGCAACTGACCCTCGACGGTGCGGTGCAATCGCGGATGGAGGCCCTGCTGGCAGAGGCCGTCCGCAGCAGCCCGCGCCTCTCTGCCGCCCTCATCGCCGCCGACCACCAGACGGGTGAGGTGCTGGCGATGGCTGGCTCCCCCGGCTATTCCGACGCCGCCCGCCGCGGCTTTGTCGACATGACCCAGGCCATCCGCTCCCCCGGCTCCACCCTGAAACCGCTGATCTACGGCCTCGCCTTCGACCAGGGGCTGGCGCACCCGGAAACCCTGATCCACGACGGCCCGGTCAATTTCGCAGGCTACGCGCCGCAGAATTTCGACGGCGATTTCCGCGGCGACATAATCGTGCGCGAGGCGCTGCAACTGTCGCTGAACATCCCCGTGGTGAAACTGACGCAGGAGCTTGGGCCGGCCCGCGTACTGGCATCTTTGCGCGCCAGCGGGGCCAGTCCGGAACTGCCCGGCGGCGCGCCGGGGCTGGCGCTGGCGCTTGGCGGCCTGGGCATCAGCCTGCAGGACATGGTGCAGCTTTACGCCGGGCTGGCGGCAGGCGGGCAGGGTCCGCGCCTGCGCGTGGTGCAAGGCGAATTGCCCGCACCCGCAGGCCGCCTCACCTCGCCCGAGGCCGCCTGGCAGGTGGCAGACATCCTGCGCGGCCTGCCGGTGCCCGCTGGCGCGCGGGCCGGGACCATCGCCTATAAGACCGGCACCTCCTACGGCCACCGCGATGCCTGGGCGATCGGCTGGGACGGGCGCCACGCGGTCGGCGTCTGGATGGGCCGCGCCGACGGCACCCCGGTGCCGGGCATCTTCGGCGGCGACCTCGCCGCGCCGGTGCTGTTCGAGGCCTTCGGCCGCCTGAAGCCCGCGCTCGACCCGCTGCCGCCGCCGCCGCCCGCCACGCTGATCGTCAGCTCTGCCGAGCTGCCCCAGCCGCTGCAGCGCTTCCGGCCCCGCGACGCGGCCTTCTCTGATCTGGCAGACGCGCCGGAACTGATCTTCCCGCCCGACGGCGCCCGGCTGGCGCTGGAGGGAGCGGACCTCACGCTCAAACTCCGCGGCGGCACCGCGCCCTTCCTGGTGCTGGCGAACGGCCAGCCGGTGCTGTCCGGCCAGCGCCGCCGCGAGTTCTCCCTGCCCAGCCCCGGTCCCGGCTTTTCATCCCTGGTAATTGTCGATGGCGCGGGGCGCTCCGACCGGGTTAACCTGCGGATCGACTGATCCCCGTCTTGATCGAGGCCTTTCCATGCTGAAACCTTTCCTCGCAGCCTGCACTCTCGCCCTCGCGTCCCCTGCCGCCATGGCCGCCTGCGCCACTGACGCGGAAATCGCCGCCTTCGTGGACAGCTACCTGGCCAAGACCCCGGCGCAGGCGCTGTCGCCCGGCGGCAGCATGGAGGACGCGCTGTGTTCCCAGGCCAAACTCGCCGCCGCGCTGGAACCGCACATGGGTCCGGTCATCGGCCACAAGGCGGGCCTCACCAGCAAACCCGCGCAGGAGCGTTTCGGCGCAACTGAGCCCGTGCGGGGCCTGCTGTTTCAAAACATGATGCTGGAAGATGGCGCCACCCTCGACGCGCCCTGGGGCGCCGCCCCGATGGTGGAGGCCGATCTGGTGCTGGTGGTCGCGGATGCAGGGATCAACAGCGCCACCACGCCTGAGGAAGCCCTTGCCCATATCTCCGCCATCCGCCCCTTCATCGAACTGCCCGACCTGACGCTCGCCAGGGATCAGCCCTTCACGGCTGAGACGATCACCGCCATGGGTGCCGGCACGCGGCTGGGCGTCCTTGGCGCCCCGGTGCCGGTGGAAGACCCGGCAGCGATGGCCCGGATGCTGGCGGAGATGTCCGTCACCATGCGCGACGCGGCGGGCGGCGTGCTGGTGCAGGCGCCGGGCCGCGCGGTGCTCGGCAACCCGGTCAATGCCGCCCTGTGGCTGCGCTCCAAAGGGGTGGAGTTCAAGGCAGGCGACCTGATTTCCGTCGGTTCCTTCGGTCCGCTGTTCCCGCCGCAAGCAGGCAAGGGCGGCGTCAGTGTCAGTTATGAGGGGCTGCCGGGCGATCCGGTGGTGCAGGTGGCATTCAAGGAATAACCGGCAGGCCGCTGGCTAGGAGGTGTTTCGCTTCGGGCTGTGCCCGAAGCGACCCGCGCCGCGCCTCCGGCGCGGCGCTTGGCCCAACGGTCGCGGGGTTTCGCAAGAAAACCTGCGGCAGGCGGGAGACCCCCGGTTGCGTAAGCCGCCTAGCGCCGCCCCTCGCGCAGCCAGCCCGCGACGAGGAAGAAGGACGCCATCAACAGCGCCAGCCAGCCGGGCAGCAGCGGGCCTTGGGAAACCGACAGCGTCTCATAGGCCTCCCGCGGGGTCAGGCCGATCCAGCCGCGCCCCGAGGCCGGCCGCCCGGCCCGCACGCTGCGCAGGGCGGGCATTCCGTCCTCCAGCCGCAGAACACCGCCGCGCAGCGGCTCCAGCACCGGCGCCAGCACAGAACCCGTGGCAATGGTTTCCTCAAACTCCTTCGGCGCGGCAGGGCCAAGCCCCACAACCGCGCTCTCCTCGCCTTCCTGCAGCCGGTACAACCCCGGCTCCGGCCCCTCATAGCGGGTTTCCCACTGGCCCGGCGCGCTCGGACGCAGCTCCAGGTCCACGGTGGAGCCATCCGGCGCGGTCACCGTCACCGGTCCCGCCTGCTCCGCCAGCGTGCGGCGCAGGATGCGCATCCGCTGGCCCGTCACCTCGGCCCACAGCGCCTCTTCCTCCAGCTCCGGCTCCTTCATCATCCAGTGCGCCAGCCGCCGCAGCAGCTCCAGCTGCGGCCCGCCGCCCTCATATCCGCGGCTCCACAGCCAGGCATGATCCGACGCCAGCAGTGCCACCCGGCCCTCGCCCACCCGGTTCAGCACCAGCAAGGGCCGCTCGCCTGCGCCGCTCATCAGCACATGGCCCTCGGGCGCGCGCAGCTCGATCTGGCGCAGCCAGCGGCCCCAGTCCTCCGCCCCCTCCAGGCCCGAGGTGACGGGGTGCTGCTTGCCCAGGTCCGTCACCGCGGGGCGGTAGGCCTCCTCCAGCACCCGCGCTGATGGCTCAGCCGGCAGGATCAGCGACAGCGGCGAGCGGTAGATGCTGTCGGCGCTGGCGAAATCGGGGCCGGCCGCCACCAGCACCGCGCCGCCGCCCATCGCGTAATTCGCCACATTGTCCAGATAGACCGCCGGCAGGATGCCGCGCCGCTTGTAGCGGTCAAAGATGATCAGGTCGAAATCCTCGATCTTCTCCAGGAACAGCTCGCGGGTCGGGAAGGCAATCAGCGACAGCTCCTCCACCGGCACCCCGTCCTGTTTCTCGGGCGGGCGCAGGATGGTGAAATGCACCAGATCCACCGCGCTGTCGGATTTCAACAGGTTGCGCCAGGTGCGCCCGCCCGCGTGCGGCTCGCCCGACACCAGCAGCACCCGCAGCCGGTCGCGCACCCCGTTGATCTGCACCAGCGCCTGATTGTTGCGCGCGGTCAGCTCGCCCGGCTCTTCCGGCACGCTGAACTGGATCACGTTGCGCCCGCCATGCTGCAATACCATCGGCAGCTCGAAATCCACACCGACGGGCAAGGTGAAGCGCTGCGGCGCGTCGCCCCCGACCGAGATATCCAGATCGGCAAAGCTGCCCTCAGCCGGCGCTGCGCCCTGATCCTCGATCCTGAGCGTCAGCGTCACCGGCTCGCCGATAATGGCAAAGCCTGGAGCGTTCTTGACGATCAGGCGGCGGTCCCAGTCGTCTTCGCGCCCGGTCAGCAGCAGATGCATCGGCGCGGGCAGGCTGACCGGCTGATCGGCGTCATGCACCTGCCCGTCGCTGAGGGCGATGATCCCCGCCACCCGCGCCCGCGGCTCATCCGCCAGCGCCTGGGCAATGGCCTCCATCAGCCGTGTGCCCTCGTCGCCCTCGCCGTCCGGCACGGTGACCCAGCGCACATCGGTGCCGGGCCGGTTGTCCAGCGCCGCCTTCAGACCGCTGCGGGCGCGCTCCATCTGTTCCGGCCGGTCCCGCAGCTGCTGGCTGGCGGTCCGGTCCTCCGCCACGATCACGATGTCATCCAGCGGCGCGCGGTCCTCGCTCTGATGCACCGGACCTGACAGCGCGGCCAGCAACACCAGCGCCGCCAGCGCCCGCAAGGCCCAGCCCGACAGCCCCTTCCACAGCCCCAAAAGCAGCGCAGCAAGGGTCACAGCCCCCGCGGCCCAGATCACGGGCCAGGGCACCAGCGGGTCGAACAGGATCGTCTGCGTCATGGAACCACCCTCATTGCCCCAGCCGGTCCAGGAGGGCCGGCACATGCACCTGGTCGGATTTGTAATTGCCTGTCAGCACATGCATCACCAGGTTGACGCCGAACCGGAACGCCAGTTCCCGCTGCCGCTCGCCGGCATAGCCGCGCCCGACCGGCAGCAAGGGCCGCCCGTTTTCATCCACCGCCCAGGCCGCCGCCCAGTCATTGCCGCCGATCACCACCGGCGTCACCCCGTCATTGAGGTTGCGGAAGGGGATGCCCTCGGCCTGCTCCGCATCCGGCGGCGCCGCCTCGACCCAGACCGGGCCGCGGGCATGGCGGCCGGGGAAGTCCTGCAGCAGGTAGAACGCCCGCGTCAGCACATGGTCCTCCGGCACCACCTCCAGCGGCGGGATGTCCAAGGGCAGCGCGATCTGCTGCAGCCGCCGCGCTGCCGGGCTGGTGGCGCCGGCAGAGGCCAGATCGGCGTCGCGGGTGTCAAACAGGATCATCCCGCCCGCCCGCAGATAGGTGTTCAGCTTGCCGTAAGCCTCGGAGGAGGGCAGCGGCTGGTCCCGCGTGACCGGCCAGTACAGCAGCGGGAAAAACGCCAGCTCATCGCGCTCCAGATCGACGCCTGCCGGGTTGGCCGGCTCCACCGAGGTGCGGAAGAACAGCGTGTCCGACAGCCCGCGCAGGCCCGCCTCGGCAATCCGGTCGACCTCCGCGTCGCCGGTCAGCACATACGCCAGCACCAGTTCCGAGGCCAGTTCCGCCGCCCGGAAATCCGTCTGCGCCTGCTGCTGCGCCTGCTGCTGCGGCGGCGGGATCTCCTGCGCGCGCAGCTGCTGCGGCGCCGCCAGCGCCGCCAGCCCCAAAGCCGCGGCCAGCGCGGCAGTGCGGGCCCGGCCCAAGAGGCCGGACACCAGCAGCGTGCCCAGCACATCCAGCGCCAGCAGCATCAGCGCCCCCGTCAGCAAGGCCCCGCCCAGCGGCATCTCCTGCGGCGCGCCGTAGCCGCTGACCCGGACCGATGCAGGCCAGCGCGCCGCCAGCAGCTCATCATCCGGGCGCAGCACATTGCGCGCCAGCATCCGCCGCCCGCCGTCATAGACCCCGGGCCGCAGCTCCGGCCCCGCGGGCGCGGCCACCAGATCCGGCCCCTTGACCCCGGGCAGCGTCTCCGCCGCCTCCAGCCGGCCGAACCCGTCCAGCACCTCGACCGGGGTCCAGGTGGTGCCTTCCAGGTCTTCGGCCTTGGGCGCCGCGGCAGAGGAGGACACCGCCAGCCGTTCCAGCATCGACACGAACAGCCCCGACAGCGGCAGGCTGCTCCACTCCGCATTCGCCGTCACGTGAAACAAAACCACCTGGCCCTGGCCCAGCGTCTTGCGGGTCACCAGCGGCGTGCCGTCGGCCAGTTCCGCGATGACGCGGTCCGCCAGCTGCGGATCGGGCTGCGCCACCACTTGCGAGCTGATCGCCACCTCCTGCGGCACCTCCAGCCCGTAGAAGGGAGAGCTTTCGGAAAACGGCGCCAGCGTCTTCGGCTCGCCCCAGCTCATCGCGCCGCCGATGCTGCGCCCGCCGATGCGCAGGCGCACCGGCATCAGCGGCTCCTCACCGCTGCGCGCGGTGTCGCTGGCCGCCAGCCGCGGCCCGGCAAAGCGCAACAGCAGGCCGCCGTTTTCCACCCATTCGATCACCGCCTCTTCCTGCGCGGGCGCCAGCCGCGCCACGTCGGCCAGCACGATCACATCCGGGTTGGCAGGCAGCAGATCCCGCAGCGCGCCCTCCAGCAGCTCGGCCGAAGGCGCCAGCGCCTGCCGCAGGTAATGCAGCGGCGACAAGAGCGCCAATCCTTCATCCGCGCTTTCGGAGGACACCAGCGCCACCTCGCGCCGCCGCAGGGAATCATCCGTCAGCGCCACCGCGCCCGCCGATGTCTCGCCGCGGATTTCAAACCGCGACAGCCGCGCCCGCAGTTCGGCGGGCAGCGACAGCTCAGCCGAGGCTGCACGGGCGCCATCGGCAAACCGCAGGGTCAGCGACGCCAGGCTGCGCTCGGTGCCGCCGGGATCCTTGCCCTGCGCCACCACCGCAACCTCCTGCGCCGGTCCGGCGCGGCTGCGCTGCGCCGTCAGTCCGATGGCGCCTCCGGTATAGCTGGCGGGCAGCAGCCCCAGCACCGGTGCGGGCTGTTCAAACACCTCGATGCCGCCGCGGCGGCTCAGCGCTTCGATCAGGCCGTCGCGGCCCGGGTATTCCAGCCCGTCACTGAACCAGAGGGTGTCAAAACCGCCCTCCGCCCCGTCGATTGCCGCCAAAGCCTGCGCCAGCTGCTCCGGCCCCGGCTGCCAGGGCAGCGGCGCCAGCCCGGCCAGCTGCCGCTGCCAGTCGCTGGCGGCGCGGAACTGCAACGCCTCCGGCGCGCTCAGGCGCAAGACCGCCACCGGCCGTCCGGCGCGGCCCGCTTCCTCCAGCTGCACCTCGGCCTGCGCGCTGGCCTGGTCCCAGCCCGACGCGCCGCCCCAGCTCGCGTCCATCACAATCAGCAGCGGCCCGCGGCCGCCCGCGTCTTCGGTGGAGGGGTTCAGCACCGGCCCCGCCAGCCCGATGATCGCCGCCGCCACCGCGAGCAGGCGCAGCAGCAGCAGCCACCACGGCGTGCGGTCCGACAGGCTCTCGTCATCCTTCAGCCCCAGCAGCAGCGTCACCGCCGGGAACGGCTGGCGCTTCGGCGCGGGCGGGATCGCCCGCAGCAAGAGCCACAGCACCGGCAGGGCCAGCAGCCCCAGCAAAAGCCAGGGCGCGGTAAAGCCGATGCCTGCAATCATGGTCATGGCGCGGTCCGCTCCAATGCGTGGTACAGCCACATCAGCGCCGCCTGCGCCGGGTCGCCCGTGTGATGCTGCCCGAACCGCCAGCCGGCCGCGCGGCACAGCCGCTCCAGCGCGTCCCGCCGTTCCGCCAGCCGGTCCAGATAGCGCGCCTGAAGGGCAGAGGCCTTCAGTGTTTCATGTGTGACACCGCCTGCGATGCTCTGAAACAGGGTGCGGCCGGTGAAGGGAAAGGCTTCCTCCGCCGGGTCCAGCACCTGCAAAAGCACCCCCCGGACGCCGCGCGCGGCGGCCTTGGACAGCGCCTGTTCCACCGGCTCGAACGGTCCCAGAAAATCCGAGATGAACAGCGCCCGCGCGTGCGGGATCAGCGCCCGGTGGCCGGGCGGGGCGTAATCCTCCGCCTCATCCGCCGACAGCGCCTCCGCCAGCCGCAGGATCTGCACGTTGCCGCGCCGCGGCGGCAGGCTGCCGCCGGTCAGGCCCACCCGCTCGCCGCCCTGCACCATCAGAACCGCGGCAGCGAGGCCCAGCAGCCGGGCCTGATCCACCTTCTGCGGCAGCTTGGGGGAGGAGGCAAACCGCATCGAGGCGCCGGTATCCACCCACAGATGCACGGTCTGCGCGATATGCCATTCCCGTTCGCGCACATATTGCACGTCGCCCATGGCAGAGCGGCGGTGGTCGATCATCCGGCGGCTGTCGCCGGGCTGGGCCGGGCGGTACTGCCAGAAATCATCCCCCGTGCCGGCCCGGCGGCGGCCATGCTCGCCCATCAGGACGGACCCCGCCAGATGCCGCGCCTGCACCAGCAGGGGGGGCAGGGCGCTGGCCTCGGCCTCCGCGCGGTGCCGCAATCCGGTTGCAGCATGAGAGGCCGCAGGCCTGGTCACGCGGCGGCCCCGGTCCGGGCCAGTTCGCTTGCGGTTTCCTCGATCAGCGCCGCCAGGCTCTCCCCGCGCGCCCGCGCGGCAAAGTTCAGCTGCATCCGGTGGCTCAGCACCGGTTTCGCCATGTCCAGCACGTCTTCTGCGTTGGGCGCCAGCCGCCCCTGCAACAGCGCCCGCGCCCGCACCGCCAGCATCAGGGCCTGCGCCGCCCGCGGGCCCGGTCCCCAGGCCACGGTCTGCGCCACATGGTCAGAGACGCCCGGCTCCTCGGGGCGGAAGGCGCGCACCAGGTCCAGGATCATCTCCACCACCGACTCGCCCACCGGCATCCGCCGCAACAGGGCCTGCGCCGCGATCAGCTCTGCGGCGGTGAACACCTGATAGGCCGCCGCTTCCTCCGCCCCGGTGGTAGCCAGCAGGATGTCCCGCTCAGTCGCGCGATCGGGATAATTCACGTCGATCTGCAACAGGAACCGGTCCAGCTGCGCCTCCGGCAGCGGATAGGTGCCTTCCTGCTCGATCGGGTTCTGGGTCGCCAGCACATGGAACGGCGCCCCCAGCGAACGGTCCTCGCCCGCCACCGTCACCATCCGCTCCTGCATCGCCTGCAGCAGCGCCGATTGGGTGCGCGGGCTGGCGCGGTTGATCTCATCCGCCATCAAAAGCTGGCAGAACACCGGCCCCGGCACAAACCGGAACGAACGGTGCCCGTCGGCGGCGGTGTCCAGCACCTCGGACCCCAGAATGTCGGCGGGCATCAGGTCGGGGGTGAACTGGATCCGGTTGCCGTCCAGCCCCATCACCGTGCTGAGGGTTTCCACCAGCCGGGTCTTGCCCAGTCCCGGCAGGCCGATCAGCAGCCCGTGGCCGCCGCACAGCAGCACCGAGAGCGTGAGGTCCACCACCCGCTCCTGTCCGATAAAGCGCCTGGTGATCGACGCGCGCGCCTCTTGCAGCTTGGCTTCCAGCGCTTCGATACCGGCCAGCAGATCGTCCGTTTCAGGCATGACATTCCTCGTTTCCCGGATATATGCTGTTACTCTATCGTGCTGACAGGAAATGGCAAAAGCAATGAGCGGACAAAAACCTGTGACACCCGATGCCGAAGGCCTCGCCGCCGCTGCCAAAGCCGCGGGAAAAGACGCCAAGAAGCGCGGAGGTTTGCCGCCCGTTCACCTGTGGAACCCGCCGTTCTGCGGCGATCTGGACATCCGCATCGCCCGCGACGGCAGCTGGCATTACCTCGGCACCCCCTTTACCCGGTTTGAGCTGGTCAAGCTGTTTGCCTCCATCCTCAAGCGGGAGGACGGCAAGTACTACCTTGTAACGCCTGTCGAAAAGGTCGGCATCACCGTCGAGGACGCGCCCTTTGTGGCGGTGGATTTCGATGCGGCCGGGCAGGGGCGCGAACAGGTGATAACCTTCACCACCAACATCGGCGACACCGCGGCGGCGGGGCCGGAGCATCCGGTCCGGGTCACCCGCGACGGCGAGAGCGGCGAGCCTGCGCCTTATGTCATGATCCGCGCAGGCCTTGAGGCGCTGATCGACCGCAAGAGCTTTTACCGGCTGGCGGAGCTGGGCGAACACCACGGCGATTGGTTCGGCGTCTGGTCCGGCGGGGAATTCTTCCCGCTGATTCCGTCCGCAGAACTGCACGAGGGCTGATAACCCCCGGCACTTTGCAATCCTGCCGCCCGGCCGAAAGGCCGGGTGCTGCCCGCTGCGGTCTGCCGCAGGCAGCTGAAGCCTGGCAGACAGGCGGCGGAATCCGGCCAACCCGCGGTTAACGAAGGCTTAACATGAAAATTCTGCTCTTTTGACGCCTTGGCTGCCCCGCCCTGCGGCGCTAGACCAACAGTCAACAAGGGAGAATCCTATGCCCCGCTTCGCGGCCAACATTTCGATGCTGTTTGCCGAGCTGCCCTATCTCGACCGGTTCCAGGCCGCCGCCGCCGCCGGGTTCGAGGCGGTGGAGATCCTCTACCCCTATGAGCTGGCCGCCAAGGAAACCCAGCGCGCGCTGCTGGCCAACGGGCTGGAGCTGTTGCTGATCAACGCGCCGCCGCCGAACTACACCGGCGGCATGCCCGGCTACGCGGCGGTGCCCGACGGGGTCGACCGCTTCCAGCGCGACATCCGCCGGGTGCTGCGCTACGCCGAGGCGCTGAAGGCGGGCAAGATCCACGTGATGGCGGGCTATGCCAAGGGCGAGGCCGCGCAGCGGACCTTTGTCGAAAACCTGCAATGGGCCGCCGACCGCGCGCCGGGGCAGCAGTTCACCATCGAGCCTTTGAACAGCGGCGACCAGCCCGGCTATTTTCTCGATGACTACACCCTGGCGGTGGAGGTGCTGGACGCGGTGGACCGGCCCAATGTCGGCCTGCAGTATGACGCCTACCACGCCCAGCTCATCCACGGCGACGCGGCCAAAGTGTGGGAGACCTTCGGCAGCCGCGCGGTGCATGTGCAGATCGGCGCCGCCCCCGGCCGCTGCGAGCCGGGCACCGGGCCGGTCGATTTCCAAAGGCTGTTCGCGGCCATCGACGCCAGCGGCTACGGCGGCTGGGTCAGCGCCGAATACACGCCCTCCACCCGGCGCACCGAAGACAGCCTGGGCTGGATGCGCTGAGCCGCCGCAGGTCAGAAACATATTCGTGAATTGAAATGTGATGCGGCGGGCGTCATAACGCAGGGGTGAGTCGACCAAGGAGGCCGCCGATGCTGCCCGCCCGTTTTGCGCCTGTGCTGTTCAGCCTGATCCTGTCGGGGCTGATGTCCTGCCTCGTGACCTGCGTGGCGACCTGGAAGGCACTGGGGTTCGGTGCGGGAATGACCGCGGCCTGGATGCAGGCCTGGTCGCTCAGCTGGCCCATCGCCTTTGCCGTTGCCTTTACCGCCGCGCCGCTGGTGCGCCGGCTGGTGGCGAAACTCGTCAAACAGCCGCTGCAGGGCTAAGCGCCGCAGCGGCGGCTCCCTCCCGCCCGCTGCAAGCTGCATCACAGATGCAGCAGCAGCCGTTGGGCCGCGCGCCGCTGGCGCGGCGCGGTTGCGCCCGGTGCCGCTGTCAGTTCAGGCAGAGAAACAGGTCGTAATTCGTCCGGGCAGCCGAATCCTTGCGCGAGGAGGCATGTTCGGCCTGCTTTCCGTGCCCCTTGCGGCAGATGCGGTCCGCCTCCTGCGCCGCCGCTTTCAGCGCCCAATGCCGGGGGTGATGCTGCGGCGTGGCGATGGTCACGCTGTCGCCGTTATACTCCGTGACCGCGGGCCGGATGTGATGCGCGCAGCCGCCTGCAACGGCGAGAACGCCGGCAAAAATCAGTGTTTTCAATGGTCCGTCCTGAAATGTCTGGTCTCAATCCCGGGACCTCAGCCGCGTGCGGCGGCGGCCCCGGGCACAGGCATTCCAGCCCGTCGGCGCTGTGTCAATGCGCCTCGGCCCAGTTCTTCCCGCGGCCGGCATCCACCACCAGTTTCACATCCAGATGCACCGCCGGATCGGCAGCGTTTTCCATCACCTCGCGGGCGGCGGCAATGGTGTCCTCGACCGCCGCCTCCGGCACCTCGAACAAGAGTTCGTCGTGCACCTGCAACAGCATCCGCGCGGGCAGGTGGGCAATCGCCTCCGGCATCCGGATCATCGCCCGGCGGATCACATCCGCCGCGGTGCCCTGGATCGGCGCGTTGATCGCCGCGCGCTTGGCAAAGCCCGCCTTCGGCCCCTTGGCGTTGATCTCCGCGGTGTGGATCTTGCGCCCGAACAGGGTCTGCACGTAGCCATGCTCCTTGGCGAACTCCACGGTGGAATCCATGTACTTGCGGATGCCCGGGAAGCGCTCGAAATAGCGGTCGATGAAGCCCTGCGCGTCCTTGCGCGGAATGCGCAGGTTGCGCGCCAGGCCAAAGCCGGAGATGCCATAGATCACACCGAAGTTGATCGCCTTCGCCTGGCGGCGGATTTCCGGCGTCATCTCCTCCAGCGGCACCCCGAACATCTCCGAGGCGGTCAGGGCGTGAATGTCCTGCCCCTCGGCAAAGGCCTGCTGCAGCGTCTCGATCCCGGCCATATGGGCCAGGATGCGCAGTTCGATCTGGCTGTAGTCGAGCGACAGCAGAACGTTGCCCTCTTCCGCCACAAACGCCTCCCGGATGCGGCGGCCTTCCTCGCTGCGGACGGGGATGTTTTGCAGGTTCGGATCGGTCGAGGCCATGCGCCCCGTGCTCGCCCCGGTCTGGGCATAAGACGTATGCACCCGCCCCGTATCCTTCTTGATATGGTCCTGCAGCGCATCCGTGTAGGTCGATTTCAGCTTCGAAAGCTGCCGCCAGTCCAGCACCCGCCTGGGCAGGTCGTGTTCTGTGGCCAGATCCTCCAGAATATCAGCGCCGGTGGAGTATTTGCCGTTCTTGCCGCGCTTGCCGCCTTCCAGCCCCATCTTGTCGAACAGGATCTCCCCCAGCTGCGCAGGCGAGCCGACGTTGAAGGTTTCGCCCGCGAGTTCATGGATCTCCGCTTCCAGACCGGCCATCTTCTGGGCAAAGGCATTGGACATGCGGGAAAGCGTATCGCGGTCCACCTTGATGCCGTTGCGCTCCATCTCCGCCAAGACCGGCACCAGCGGCCGCTCCAGCGTTTCATAGACCGTCGTCACCCGCTCCTGATGCAGCTGCGGCTTGAAGGTCTGCCACAGCCGCAGGGTGATGTCGGCGTCCTCGGCGGCATAGGGCACCGCGTCCTCAATCGGCACCCGGTCAAAGGTGACCGCCGATTTGCCGCTGCCCAGCAACGGCTTGATCGGGATCGGCGTGTGGTCCAGATAGCGCTCCGACAGCGTGTCCATGCCGTGCCCATGCAGGCCCGCGTGCAGCGCATAGGACATCAGCATGGTGTCGTCGATCGGCGCCACATCCACCCCGTAGCGGTGCAGGATCTTGGCGTCGTATTTCATGTTCTGGCCGATCTTCAGGACCGCCGGATCCTCCAGAACGTCTTTCAGCATCGCCACTGCCTCATCCAGCGGCATCTGCCCCTCCGACAGGCCTTCGCCGCCGAACAGGTCATCGCCCCCGGCCTTATGCGCCAGGGGGATATAGCAGGCCTCGCCCGCCTCCACGCACAGCGAGATGCCGACCAGATCGACGACCATCTCATCAAGGCCCGTGGTCTCGGTGTCCACCGCCACCCGGCCGCGCTCGCGGATGCGGTCGACCCAGACCTGCAGGGCGGCTGCGTCGCGGACGCATTCGTATTTGTCCTTGTCGAAGGCCACCGCTTCCGGCGCCTCTGCCGCCGCGGAAACCGGCGCTGCGGCGGGCGCCTCCGGGATTGCCGGCGCCTCAACGCCCAGCCGGTCTGCCATGCGTTTGGACAGGGTGCGGAACTCCATCTCCGTCAGGAAGGTCATCAGGGTCTCGGCGTCCGGCTCCATCACCTCCAGATCATCCAGGGTGAAGTCCAGTTCCATATCGCAGTCGAGCTGCACCAGCTTCTTCGACAGCTCGATCTGCTCCCGCATCTCGATCAGCGTCTGGCGGCGCTTGGGCTGCTTGATCTCCTCGGCCCGGTCCAGCAGCTCTTCCAGAGAGCCGAACTCGTTGATCAGCAGCGCGGCGGTCTTGATCCCGATGCCCGGCGCGCCCGGCACGTTGTCGACCGAGTCGCCCGCCAGCGCCTGCACATCCACCACCCGGTCGGGGCCGACGCCGAATTTCTCCACCACGCCGTCGCTGTCGATGCGCTTGTTCTTCATCGCATCCAGCATCTCGACGCCATCGCCGACCAGCTGCATCAGGTCCTTGTCCGACGAGATGATCGTCACCCGGCCGCCCGCCTCGCGCGCCTGGCAGGCCAGCGTGGCGATGATGTCGTCGGCCTCGTATCCTTCGACTTCCTTGCAGGCGATGTTGAAGGCCTTGGTCGCCTCGCGGGTCAGCGGGAACTGCGGCACCAGATCCTCCGGCGCGGGCGGGCGGTTGGCCTTGTACTGGTCGTACATCTCGTTGCGGAAGGACATGCCGGAATGGTCAAAGATCACCGCCACATGGGTCGGCGCATCCGGGCCCTTGTTGTCCTCCACCTGCTTGAACAGCATGTTGCAAAAGCCCGCCACGGCCCCGATCGGCAGCCCGTCGGATTTCCGCGTGAGCGGCGGCAGCGCGTGATAGGCGCGGAAGATGAAGGCCGAGCCGTCGATCAGATGCAGATGGCAGCCCTTGCCGAATGTTGTCCCGCTCATGTGCGCCGCGCTCCCGTTGGAAATCCGTTCGTGTTCTGTTTCCCGGTTATCGGTGATACTGCGGGGAAGGGCAATTGCCGTTTGCCGCCGGTGGCAGGAACCGGCAGCGGCGGTCCGGCGCTGCCCCAGGCCGCCCGATGTTCCAGCCGCGGCGCGCCTGTGATAGACCTGCGGCCTCCCTTCATTGCACAGCAGGATCGAACCCCATGCAGCTCCACGGAAAAACGGTCATTGTCACGGGCGGCAGCGATGGCATCGGCAAGCATATCTGCCTGAAGCTGGCCGCCGCGGGCTGCAAGCTGGCCATTCTGGGCCGCAACCAGGCGCGGCTGGACCAGGCGGCAGGGGAGGCCCTCAGCCTCGGCGCCCCCGAGGCGCGCAGCTACGCGGCGGACATGACCGATCCGGCGGCGATTGCGGCTGCCGCGGCAGACATCCTGCGGGACTTCGGCAGCGTCGATATCCTGATCAACAATGCGGGCATCTGGCACAAGGCGGGTCCGCTCGACGGCATTTCAGAGGAGATGCTGATGGCCACAGTGCAGACCAACCTGACCGGCCTGATGCAGCTGACCCGCCACCTGCTGCCCGCCCTGCGCACCCGTGATGAGGCCGCGATTCTGAACGTCGCCTCCAAATCCGGCGTGGTCGCCCAAGCGGGGCAGTCGGTCTATACCGCCACCAAATACGGGGTGCGCGGCTTTACCGATGTGCTGAAGCTGGATGAGGCGGAGACCGGCGTGCGCGTCGCGGGGCTGTATCAAAGCGGCACCAACACCGGGATGTTCGCCAAGGCGGGCGAAGACGTCCCCAACCACATCTTCACCGAGCCGGAGGATCTGGCTGATGTGGTGGTTTTCATGCTGTCGCGCCCGCCGAAACTGTGGATGCACGAGGTCCGCGTGGAGCTGTAAGCGCAGCACAGCCGGCTGCCGGGGCCGCCGCGGGGCAGGGGGCCTAGAACACTCCCATGCTGAGGCCCGCGCCCAAAGCCAGCCCCAGCTCGCGGCAGGCTTCCAGCTCGTCTTCGGGGATCACCTTCTCCGCCAGGATCGCCGCCGGCGTCTGCGCATGGGTGCAGATAATCAGCGGCTTCTGCACTTCTTTCAGGCGCCAGCCGGTGGCAATCCGCGCGCATTGCCGCGCCGCGTTCTCCCCGTCGGAGCCGGCACAGACCATCTGCGCATAAGGCCGCCCCTCGATCCGTCCCAGAACCGGGTAATAGCAGCGGTCGAAGAACTCTTTCATCTGGCCGGACAAGGCCGCCAGATTCTCCGGCGCGCAGAAGATATAGCCATCCGCCGCCAGCAGATCCTCCGGCCCGGCCTCATCGGCCCGTTTCAGGACGGTCCCGATTTCATCCTGCGCCGCCGCTGCCGCGGCCTCAGCCATCTGGCGGCTGCCGCCGGTGCGGCTGTGGTAAACGATCAAGAGCTGTGCCATCGCTGCCGCCCGCCTGTTGCGCTCCCGCGGCAGCTTACCGGGCGCCTGCAAATTTCTTCAAAGAAATTTGGCCGGAAAATCCGGATTTTCCGGAACCCGGCCTCCGCCTGGCCAGCGTCACGCCGCTCGGATCACTCCGCCGCCTTGGCCGCGTCCCGGTAAACATATTTGCAGTCGCAATAGGGGCATTCGACGAAATTCTCGTCCTCCGGAATCAGCAGATAAACCCGCGGATGCCCCAGCGCGCCTTCGCTGCCGTCACAGGCCACCTTGCGGCTGTCCACGATCTTGGTTTCCGGCGCTTCGATGCTCATGGCTGGCAGTCCTTTCGGTTTTCGGCTAGGCGCATTTATGAGCCAAGCAAATACCGGGGGCAAGAGCAGCAATGACAAGCGATGCAATCCGAATTGAGGCTTTGCGCAAAATCTACGGCGGCTATAAGGGCCAGCCCGAGAAACACGCGCTGAAGGGCGTTGACCTGACGGTGCCGCGCGGCTCTGTCTTTGGCCTTCTTGGCCCCAATGGCGCAGGCAAATCCACCATGATCAACATCCTGGCCGGGCTGGTGCGCAAGACCTCCGGCAAGGTGACGATCTGGGGCTTTGACCAGGACGAGAACCCGCGCCAGAGCCGCGCCGCCATCGGGGTCATGCCGCAGGAACTGAACCTGGACCCGTTCTTCACTCCGCGCGGCGCGCTGGAGGTGCAGGCAGGGCTTTACGGCGTGCCCAAGCACGAGCGTCACAGCGACGAAATCCTGCGCATGGTGGGGCTGGAGGACAAGGCCGAGGCCTATGCCCGGACCCTGAGCGGCGGTATGCGGCGGCGGCTTTTGCTGGGCAAGGCGCTGGTCCACCGCCCGAGCGTGCTGGTGCTGGACGAGCCGACGGCGGGCGTCGACATCGAACTGCGCCAGATGCTGTGGGAGAACATCCGCAAGCTGAACGCCCAGGGCATGACCATCATCCTCACCACCCATTACCTGGAGGAGGCCGAGGAGATGTGCGACGAGATTGCCATCATCAACCAGGGCGAGGTGGTCGCGCGCGACAGCAAGGCCAGCCTGCTGGGCCGGTTGGATGCCAAGACCATGGTGGTGCATCCGGCAGAGCCCGCCGCGGCGCTGCCGCAGGGCGACGGCATCGAGGCCAGCCTGCGCGAAGACGGCGCCGTGGTGCTGCGCTACCGCAGCCAGGCGACCAGCGCCGAGGACGTGCTGGCCGCGGTCCGCGCCGCCGGGATCAGCATCCGCGACGTCAAGACCGAGGAGGCGGACCTGGAGGATGTCTTCCTGTCGCTGACGAAGACACCGGCATAATTGATGACTGTTCTGCCCGTCCCGCCCCCACGGGGCGGGCGCTGCGCTCAACTTTTTGAGGCTGGCATCACGTTTTCACCCCCGGTCGATCCGCGCCTGATAGCAGTTGTTGCGCGATGACCGGATGTGGACGTACTCCACCCGCTCATCCGCGAAAATCGCCTCGGCCCGCGCCATCATCTCCGCCTGCGGGATGACAATGCCGGTGCCATAGACGATCCGGTGATCCGCGCTGTAACCCTTGATCAGGTAATCTGGCGCGCCCTCCAGAACCTCCGGCATCTGCGCGCCCTCATGCCGCTTGCAGTGATCCGCACATAGAAAGATCGGCCCGGTCTCGGCATAGGGCTGCGCCTCGGGAAAGGGGCAATGGGCCAGGATCAGCATCTCCTTGCCTGCGGGAATGTAGTGCAGGCAATGCCGGCAGGGGTTCGCGCCGCCGTCCGAGACGGAGCGCTCCGGCACCTGGCCGTGCGCATCGGGGCCGCCGTCTTGCAGCGCGCGGACGATTTCTGTGGGCAGGGCGGTGATTCTGGTCATGGGGGTCTCCTTTTGCTGACGGAACCTTGGCGCATCCGCCGCGCGGCAATCGACCCGGATCCTGCGCATCCCGCAGACTGCTGGGGACGCATCCGCCCGCCGGGCGCTGCGCTGGCGCTGATCCGGCATCTGCTGGTGCCGCAGAACACGGGGCGCCGGTTAAAGCGGGCAGCGCGGAAATGAGTATTTGGGGAAAGATGAAAGGCGCAGGGCGGGTTTGCGCCTGATCTTGCGCCTGATAACGCCAACTGCGGCAGGAATGGCGGTTCACCCCGGCGCGGCGAGGCGTTAGAAGGCTTGCGAACCTTTCCTTGCCCCGGAGTCTGACCCATGACCGCACCCAAACCCGTTGTCCTGTGCATTCTCGATGGCTGGGGCAGTGCGGAGCCGGGCAAGGCCAACGCGCCTTATCTGGCGGACACCCCCGCGTTTGACGCCATCATGGCCAAGGGGCCGAGCGCAAAGCTGATCACCCACGGGCCGGATGTGGGGCTGCCGACCGGGCAGATGGGCAACTCCGAGGTCGGCCACACCAACATCGGCGCGGGCCGGGTGGTGGCGATGGACCTGGGCCAGATCGACCTGGCGATCGAGGATGGCAGCTTCTTTGAAAACGGGGCGCTGCAGGCGTTTATTGCCAAGCTGAAGGACACCGGCGGGGCGGCGCATCTGATGGGGCTGGTCTCCGACGGCGGCGTGCACGGGCATATCAACCATATCCTGGCGGCGGTGAAGGCCGTTACCGGTGCCGGCGTGCCGGTCTGGCTGCATGCCGTCACCGACGGCCGCGACGTGGCGCCGAAATCGGCGTTCGGCTATTTCCGCGAGCTGGAGGAGAAGCTGCCCGAAGGCGCGCGGATCGCCACCGTGACCGGGCGCTATTTCGCGATGGACCGCGACAACCGCTGGGGCCGGGTCAGCGAAGCCTATGACGCGATGATCCATGCCAAGGGGCGCCCGGGGCTGAACGCCCATGGCGCGGTGGACCATGCCTATAACCAGTCCGAAACCGATGAGTTCATCGCGGCCACCGTGCTGCAGGGCTATCCGGGGGTGAAGGACGGCGACGGGTTCTTCTGCCTGAACTTCCGCGCCGACCGGGCGCGCGAGATCCTGCGCGCCATCGGCGAGCCGGGCTTTGCGGAGTTCGACACCGGCGCGCGGCCCAAGCTGGCGGCGCTGATGGGGATGGTGGAATATTCCGATGCTCATAATGACTACATGACCACCTGCTATCCCAAGGCGGCCATCGTCAACACGCTGGGCGAGTGGGTGGCCAAGCAGGGCAAGCGCCAGTTCCGCCTGGCGGAGACCGAGAAATACCCGCATGTCACCTTCTTCCTGAACGGCGGCAAGGAAGAGCCGGAGGAGGGCGAGGACCGCTATATGCCGAAGTCGCCGAATGTGGCGACCTATGATTTGCAGCCGGAGATGAGCGCGCCGGAAGTGACGGCGAAATTCGTCGAGGCGATCGAGGCGGGCTACGATCTGATTGTCACCAACTATGCCAATCCCGACATGGTGGGCCACACCGGCGATCTGAAGGCGGCGATCCGCGCCTGCGAGGCGGTGGATCAGGGGCTCGCCCAGGTGGTTCAGGCGCTGGAGAAGGCGGGGGGCGCGATGATCGTCACCGCCGACCATGGCAATTGCGAGGTGATGGTGGATCCGGTGACCGGCGGCGCCCATACCGCCCATACGCTGAACCTGGTGCCGGTGGCGCTGGTCGGCGGGCCGGAGGGCGCGCGGTTGCGCGACGGGCGGCTGGCCGATCTGGCGCCGACGATCCTGGAGCTGATGGGGCTGGAGAAGCCTGCGGAAATGACCGGGGAGAGCCTTCTGTCATGATCCGGCGGGCGGGCCTGTTGCTGCTGGGGCTGCTGGCGGCGCCCGTGCCGGCGGCGGCCAACCCGGCGTCCGCGGCGCGCGAGGCGGCGGCAGAGCTGGAGGCCGCCTCGGTCCAGTTGCAGGAGGCCGCCAGTTCCCGCGACCGGGTGAAGGCGCTGACCTCGGCCGTGCAGGCCTATGAGGCCGGGCTGGCGGCGATGCGCGACGGCTTGCGCCGGGTGGCGCGGCGCGAGGCGCAGCTGAGCGCCCAGCTGGCGGCGCGGCAGGAGGAGGTCTCGGGGCTGTTGGGGATCATCCAGACGATTGAGACCTCGCCGCCGCCGGTCCTGATGGTGCATCCCTCCGGGCCTTTGGGCGCGGCGCGCTCTGCCATGATGCTGGCCGAGGTGACGCCGGCGCTGCACGCCAAGGCGCAGTCGCTGAAGACGGATCTGGACGAGGTGCAGAGCTTGCGGCTGCTGCAGCAGAACGCCGCCAGGACGCTGGAAGAGGGGCTGGCGGGCGTGCAGTCCGCGCGGGTGCAGCTGTCGACCGCGATTGCCGACCGCACCACCCTGCCCAAGCGCTTCACCGCCGATCCGGTGCGCACCGCGATCCTGATCTCCTCGACCGAGACGCTGTCGGGGTTTGCCGACGGGCTGGCCGAAATCGCGGATGGCGAAATCGCCGAATCCAGCGCCGATATCAGCGATCTGCGCGGCACCCTGCCGCTGCCGGTCGAAGGGCTGGTGCTGCGCGGCTATGGCGAGCGCGATGCGGCGGGGATCGCCCGCCCGGGCCTGCTGATCGCGGCCCGCCCGCGGGCGCTGGTGACCGCGCCCGCCGCCGCCACCATCCGCTACCGCGGGCCGCTTCTGGATCTGGGCAACGTGGTGATTCTGGAGCCGCAGCCGGACACCCTGTTTGTGCTGTCCGGGCTGGCCGAGGTGTTCGGCGAGGCGGGGCAGGTGATCCCCGAGGGCACCCCCGTCGGCCTGATGAGCGGCGAAAACCCCGGGCCGGACGCAATTCTGTCAACAAGCGGTGAAGGGGGTGGAACTGACCGGACAGAAACGCTCTATATAGAAGTGAGAATGGACAACAGCCCGGTGGATCCGGAAACATGGTTCCGCACTGGAAAAGGTGGATGAAGGCTTGATGAGAAAATTTGCGATGGCCGCCCTGGGCGGCACGCTGGCAGGGATTGTCGCCACGACATATGTTGCAGGCCCCTTGCTGGCGCAGGAAGGCACGCGCGAGGCCAATGTCTATGAGCAGCTGGACCTGTTCGGCGACATCTTCGAGCGCATTCGCGCGCAATACGTCGAGGAGGTCGACGAGAAGGAGCTGATCGAGGCCGCGATCGGCGGCATGCTGACCTCGCTGGATCCGCATTCCAGCTACCTGTCGCCGGATGACGCGGCCAGCATGCGGGTGCAGACCCGCGGCGAGTTCGGCGGGCTGGGCATCGAAGTCACCCAGGAAGAGGGCTTTGTCAAAGTCGTCTCCCCCATCGACGGCACCCCGGCGGATGAGGCCGGCGTGGAAGCCGGCGATTTCATCACCCATGTGGACGGCGAAAGCGTGCTGGGCCTGTCGCTGGACGAGGCGGTCACCATGATGCGCGGGCCGGTCGGTTCGGAGATCGTGATCACCGTGGTGCGCGAGGGCGAGGATGAGCCGTTCGACGTCTCGATCATCCGCGACACCATCACGCTGACCGCGGTGCGCAGCCGTATCGAAGGCGATACCGTGGTCATGCGGATCACCACCTTCAACGACCAGACCACGCCGAACCTGGAAGCGGGCCTGAAGGAGCAGATCGAGGAAGCCGGCGGGCTGGACAAGGTGAACGGCATCGTGCTGGACCTGCGCAACAACCCGGGCGGCCTGCTGAACCAGGCGATCCAGGTGGCCGACAGCTTCCTGGAGTCGGGTGAGATCGTCTCGACCCGCGGCCGCGACCCGGAGGATGGCGAGCGGTTCAACGCCACCCCGGGCGATCTGGCCGACGGCAAGCCGATCGTAGTGCTGATCAACGGCGGTTCGGCCTCGGCGTCGGAAATCGTGGCGGGCGCGCTGCAGGATCACCGCCGGGCGATTGTCGTGGGCACCAAGTCGTTTGGCAAAGGGTCGGTGCAGACGGTGATGCCGCTGAAGGGCGACGGCGCCATGCGCCTGACCACCGCGCGCTATTACACCCCGTCGGGCCGCTCGATCCAGGCGCTGGGCGTGTCGCCCGATATCGTGGTGGAGCAGCCCCGCCGGGTGGCCGCCGCGGAGGAGGAGGAGGACGCCTCTGCAGCCGCCCGCCGCTCCCGTTCGGAAGCCGACCTGCGCGGCCGCCTGAGCAACGACTCCCTGAGCGAGGATGAGATCCGCCAGATCGAGGAAGAGCGCGAAAAGGCCGAGAAAGCCGCCGAGCTGCGCGAGGAGGATTACCAGCTGGCCTATGCCATCGACATCCTGAAGGGGATGGTGGCGCTGGGTCCGAAGTAAACCCGCCGCAACACCGCAGCACAAAGGGGCCGTCCGGTTGGGCGGCCTTTTTTTCTGTCTGCGTTGCCGCCGGGTCTGGCGGGGGTGGTTGCTGTGCCGTTTGAGCGCGGTATCCCGATTAAGGGGGCGGCGCCGCCGGGTGGAGGTGGACAGACCCCGCAGGGGGCCTGCTCGGACAAGCTCGCTTGGACGACCCCCTTTTTATCAGGGCCGGTCTCCGGGTGTTGCGCGGGCAGCCCATAGATGCCTGCGCCTCGTATCATGGCCCTTGCGCGGGGCCATGGCGGGGGATCGCGATCGTCTGGCAGGATGGCATGGGGGCGTGAGGATCGCGTGAAGGGGGCGTGCGGTGCCTGCGCAACACCTTGCCCGGAAGAAGGTGCGCAGCACCGCCGGGCTGCGCCTGCCTGCCCCCCGGCAGGCGCAGCCCTCTGTCGGAAACGGGAGCCCGAAAGCAAGAGGGCCGCGTTTTCTTTTCAGGCAGCTTCGCCCGCGCCCTTGCGTCATCCCGAAAATAAACGCCCGATATCCGGCGTACTGACCGGGCGGGCTGGTCTATGCTCCGGCCATGATGTTTGACCTGCCTGATTCCAAGACCCTGTACCAGGCTTTGCTGGACCGTGACGCCGCCTATGAGGGGCGCGCCTATGTCGGTGTGACCTCGACCGGTATCTTCTGCCGCCTGACCTGCCCGGCCCGCAAGCCCAAGTTCGAGAACTGCCAATTCCATGCCACCCCCGGCGACTGCATCGGGGCGGGGTTCCGCGCCTGCAAGCGCTGCAAGCCCTTGGCCGCTGCCGCCGGCGATGATCCGGTGGTGCAGGACCTGCTGGCGCGGCTGGAGGAACGGCCTGCCTACCGCTGGGGCGAGGGCGACCTTGCCCGGCTGGGGCTGGATGCCTCGACCGTCCGGCGGGCCTTCAAGCGGCATTTCGGGATGACCTTTCTGGAGATGGCGCGGCAGCGGCGGCTGCGCGAGGGCTTTACCGCGCTGAAGGCGGGGGAGCCGGTGATTGCGGCGCAGATTGACGCGGGGTTTGAAAGCGCCAGCGCCTTCCGCGCGGCCTTTGCCAGGCTGGTGGGGATTGCGCCGGGTGCCTTCCGCAAGGATGCGCTGTTGCTGGCGGACTGGATCGACACGCCCTTGGGGGCGATGATTGCGATCAGCTGCGCGCATCAGCTGCATCTGCTGGAGTTTGCCGACCGCAAGGCGCTGCCGCGGGAGGTGGCCAGGCTGCAAAAGGCGCAGCCCGGCGGTCTGGGCTTTGGCCGCCCCGCGCCGACCGGGCAGATTGCAGAGGAGCTGCGCCGCTACTTTGCCGGCGCGGGCGCGGATTTCCGCACCCCGCTGGCGCTGCATGGCACCGCGTTTGAGCGCGAGGTCTGGCGCTGTCTGCTGGCCATTCCGGCGGGGGAGACCCGCAGCTATTCGCAGATCGCGCGGGCGCTGGGGCGGCCGTCGGCCGTGCGGGCGGTGGCGCGGGCCAACGGCGCCAACCAGCTGGCGCTGGTGGTGCCCTGCCACCGGGTGCTGTCGGCGGACGGGTCGCTGACCGGCTATGGCGGCGGCTTGTGGCGCAAGCAAAGGCTGATAGAAATTGAGACAGGCTACAGACAAAGGATTTCAGCATGACATATTCCGACCGCGCCGCCGGTTTCGCGGCGCTGCACCAGCCCGGCAATCCGGTTGTGCTTTACAACATCTGGGACACCGGCAGCGCCAAGGCGATTGCCGGGGCCGGGGCCAAGGCGCTGGCGACCGGCAGTTTTCCGGTGGCGGCGGCGCAGGGGTTTCCCGATGGCGAGCAGATCCCGCTGGAGTTCGTGCTGGGCAATGCGGAGCGCATCGTCGCGGCCACCGATCTGCCGGTGACGATTGATTTCGAGGGCGGCTATGCCAGCGAGCCGGAGCAGCTGACCGTCAATGTGACGCGGCTGGCGCATACCGGCGCGGTGGGGCTGAACTTCGAGGATCAGGTGGTCGGCACTGCGGATCTGTACGGCATCATCGAGCAGGCCCGCCGGGTGACCGCGGTGCGGGCGGCCCATGCGGATATGTTCGTCAACGCGCGCACCGATCTGTTTCTGAAGGAAAAGGATGCCTCCAAGCACGGCACCCTGCTGTCGGAGGCGCTGGAGCGCGGGGCGGCCTATGCCGAAGCGGGCGCGAACGGCTTTTTCGTGCCGGGGCTGAGCGATCCCGACCTGATTGCCCGGGTCTGCGAGGCGAGTGCGCTGCCGGTCAACACAATGATGCGCGGCATCACGCTGGAGACGGCGCGGCAGGCCGGTGTGGCGCGCTGCAGCTACGGGCCGATCCCGCACGCGAAGCTGATGCAGGTGCTGGCGGAGCAGTTCCAGGCGCTGGAGTAGGCGGCATGGCTGTGCATTCGGGCAATTGCTGATATTCCGCCCGGCCGGCAGGCCGGGCAGCGCCGGGAAGTCAATTCACGACGTTTCCAGGCAGTGGCGGCGGAAGGCGCGCTTGAGCATGTCCAGCTCGGCGCGCAGCAGCTCCACCTCGGCGCGCAGGTCGTCGGACACCGCCTCGCCCGCGATCAGGGTGAAATCGCCCAGCCGGGTGCTGCTGGCGGCGTCGAAGACCACGAAGGTCTGCACCCCGTCGGCCACGGCCTCAGCCGGGACCGGCACCGCCACCGTCCATTCGCCGCCGGTCTCGCCCTCGCTCAGCCGGACGTCCTGGACCGGCTGATCCTGGAACATCACGGTGATGTCCGGCCGGGCGCCGCTGGCGGGGGCGTTGCCGATCCGGCCTTCCCAGACGCCGTTGCGGAAGCGGATTTTGGTCAGTGTCAGATCGCTCATGTCAGGTCACTCATGTCCAGTCACGCATGGGGCAGGGCCGCTCAGATCGCCGCGCGGCGGTGGCGCGAGAAGGTCAGGTCGCGCAGGATCACCTGGTTCATGTCGGGCGCCTCGAAGATCAGGTCGAACCAGATCTTTTCGATCCGCTTTTCGTTGAGGCGGGAATAGGCCAGGTCGAATTCCACCACGATGTTGTTCTCCTCCATCGGCAGCTCGCGCACGAGCTGTTCGGTGTTGGGGCCGTGCTGGATGTTGAGCCGGGCGAAGATCTCGATCGGTTTTTCCGACTCGATGATGCTGTCCACCCGCAGGAGGTGCTGGCGGGTCATGCCGAGGGCGGCTTCGGGCGGCAGGTCGATCACCAGCGACAGGAAGGAGCCGTCGAATTTGAACACGTCCATGCGCAGGCCGAAGGGGGCAAGGTCCTCCTCGCGGGTGTTGCGGAGCTGGCGCAGGGTCAGTTCGGAGAAGGCGCAGTCATGGAACAGCTGCACCTCATTTCCGAGCCGCGCCTTGGGCGGGGCCGAGGCCAGGCCGCGTTCGGGCAGGGGGCCGCGCCACAGTTCCGGACGCCAGGACCAGTCGGTGCCATGCGGGCGCGGAAAGAAGGAAGAGCCGATCTGCGGCAGCGCCAGGCGGCCGTCGGCGGTGTGAATGAGCCGGTCCAGATGGGTGCGCAGCTGGCGGGCCTGGTTGCGCTGGCGGCGCAGCTCCGCCAGCGGCGCGCGCGCCGAGTCCTCAGCCGCGGCGCGCCAGCGGCGCAGGCTGCGCAGGTGAAGCAACCGGTCCATGATCCTGCCCATCGTGCTCTCTCTTGCCTGTTCGAGGTCTTGCTGGCCTGTCCGGCCCCGGCGCGGCTGGCCGCGGGGGTCTGGCGGCAGTGTAACCGGGCCGGGCTATTGAAATAAACCGGCAATCCGCTGGCCGAGACCGCGTTTTTTGCGGGCGGCGGCCGCTTTGGCCCCCGTTTCGGGGCCTGCGGGCCGGACCCGGGGCCGCGGCGCTGCGGGTGCGGCTGCTGCCGGGGCCTGCGCCTGTTCCAGGGCGGGCAGGGTGGAGGCCTCCAGCGTGCGGTGGGTCACCTCGTTCAGCAGGGCGGCGCCGTGGCTGCCCAGGGCGCTGCTGCCGCCGGGCGCGTAAAGCGCCAGCGCGATCAGGTGGCGGTCCAGCACAAAGGCGCCGCGCCAGTGCACCGGGCTGGCGCCCTTGGCCACGGCGTCGGGGAATTCCAGCCTGACCAGCGGCAGCAGCTGATCCTCGCGGCTTTCCAGCAGCCGGGCGCCGGGGAACATCGCGGCGATGTCGCTGGCCCGCGGCGCCAGGGCATTCTGCCTGGCGGGGCCGATGGAGGCGGTCAGCACCGCCGCCTTGCGGGCGCCGAACCAGCCCCGCCCCTCCAGCCGGCTGCAATGTGCGATCAGGGCAAAGCCGCCGCCGTCCTGCGGCACGCTGCTGCGGCGGTCGAAACAGTAGCTTTCCGGCGCGGCCAGCATCACCTCGCCGTTGGCAAAGGACATCACCTGGTTGTCCTGCCGGGCAATGAGGTCAGCGCCGCGGGCGGCAAAGGAGAACTCTTGCGGCGCAGGGCTGCAGGCGGTCAGCAACGCACCGGTCAGCGCCGCCGCAACGGCCTTGGCCAATGGCCCGAAGTTCGGCGCCTTTCCGCCGTCCGGCGGAAAAGGCGCGGGTTTTCCGCTGGTTGTTCTGCTCACTTCTGCCCCTGCCGCGCTTGTTTTTTGTAAAATCCATAGCGGGCGGGCGCGCAGACGGGCAAGAGCGAACCGGCCCCGGGCTCCGATGCCTTGCCTTGGCGTTGCAGCAATGCATAACGTTGGCGCACCTTGCCGCCACCCGGACCGGAGGAACCATGCTGCACAGTCACAGCTACAGAGCGCATGAGGCCCTGGTGCGGTTCGCCCGGGTGCAGCCGCAGCTGTGGCGGCTGATGCTGGGGCTGATGCTGGTGGCGGCGGTCAGTTTTGCGATGACGGCGGCGCTGCAGGTGACGGTGGCGGGGCTGTTTCCCGGCGCCTGGCTGCAGGGGCTGGCCGATGGCAGCAACCCAGGCGCGATGCTGGTGCTTTTGGGCAGCTTTGCCTTCCTGTCGCTGGGCGTTGCAATGGCGGCGCGTCTGTTTCACCAGCGCGGCTTTGCCACTGTGACCGGGCATCTGCGGCCGCTGGTGCGGCAGTTCGGGCAGGTCAGCCTGTATCTGCTGGGCCTTGGCCTGCTGCTGATGGCGCTGCCGCCCTATGGCATGGGGCCGCCGATGACGCCCAACCTGCCATTCTGGACCTGGCTGGGCATCCTGCCGCTGTCGATTGCTGCGGTGCTGGTGCAGACGGGATCTGAGGAGATCCTGTTCCGCGGCTACATCCAGCAGGCGCTGGCGGCGCGCTTCCGCAGCCCGGCGGTCTGGCTGGTGGCGCCCTCGGCGCTGTTTGCGCTGGGCCACTACCTGCCTGTTGATGCGGGCGAAAACGCGCTGCTGATCACCGCCTGGGCCGGGCTGTTCGGGCTGCTGATGGCGGACCTGACGGCGCGGGCCGGCACCCTGGGGCCGGCGATGGCGGTGCATTTCTTCAACAACGCCGCAGCCCTCCTGCTGTTTGCCTCGCCGACCAGCCTGAACGGGCTGGCCTTGTACCTGATCCCCTTTGACATGGCCGACACCGGCAACCTGCGCCCGTGGATGGCTGTCGACTTTGCGCTGATGCTGGTCAGCTGGCTGACAGCACGGCTTGCCATACGCCGCTGATTGCAATTGCGGCAAATGCGCCTTATCTGGGGGGCAAACCGCGCCCCCGGAGAGGCAAGCAATATGAACTGGATCACCAACTACGTCCGGCCCAAGATCAACTCGATCTTTTCGCGCCGCGAAGTGCCCGAGAACCTGTGGCAGAAGTGCGATGAATGCGGCACCATGCTGTTTCACCGCGAGCTGAGCGACAACCAGAACGTCTGCACCAGCTGCGGCCACCATATGAACATCACCCCGCGCGACCGCTTCACCGCGCTGTTTGACGGCGGCGTGTTCACCGAAGTTGATGTGCCGGAGCCGCTGACCGATCCCTTGAAGTTCAAGGATCAGAAGAAATACCCGGAGCGGATCAAGGCCGCGCAGAAGAAGACCGGCGAGAAAGACGCGATGCTGGTGGCCGCGGGCGAGATCGGGCGCACCCCGATCATCGCGGCTGCGCAGGACTTCTCCTACATGGGCGGCTCGATGGGCATGTATGTGGGCAACGCCATCATCGCCGCGGCTGAGGAAGCGGTGAAGCTGGGCCGCCCGCTGGTCTTGTTCTCTGCGGCCGGCGGCGCCCGGATGCAGGAAGGCATCCTGTCGCTGATGCAGATGCCGCGCACCACCGTTGCGGTGGAGATGCTGAAAGAGGCCGGGCTGCCCTATATCGTGGTGCTGACCCATCCGACCACCGGCGGCGTGACCGCGTCTTATGCGATGCTGGGCGACGTGCATATCGCCGAGCCGAACGCGCTGATCTGCTTTGCGGGCCCGCGGGTGATCGAGCAGACCATCCGCGAGAAGCTGCCCGACGGCTTCCAGCGTGCCGAGTACCTGCTGGACCACGGCATGCTGGACCGGGTGACCCCGCGCACCGAAATGCGCCAGGAGCTGATCACCATCATCCGGATGCTGATGGGCCTGCCGCCGCAGGTGGTGGGCGATCTGCCGGTGCCGGAGAAGGAAGAGGCGCCCGAGGCCGCAAATGCGCCGGCCGATGGCGCTCCCAGTGAAGAAGCAGCCGAGTAAACCGGCCTATAGTGAAACGCCTGGCCGCCTGGCCGGGCCGCGCCCGTCCTTATCAGGGCGGGCGCTGTTTTTTGCCACCTAAGACACTCCGATCTGACAGGACCAGGCTGATGACCCAGACCTCCGACGCGATCCTCGCCCGCATGATGGCGCTGCACCCCAAGATCATCGACCTGACGCTGGACCGGGTCTGGCGGCTGCTGGCCGCCTTGGACAACCCGCAGGACAAGCTGCCGCCGGTGATCCACCTGGCGGGCACCAACGGCAAGGGCTCGACCCAGGCGATGATCCGGGCGGGGCTTGAGGGGATGGGCAAGAGTGTTCACGCCTATACCTCGCCGCATCTGGCGCGCTTTCACGAGCGGATCCGCCTGGCGGGGGAGCTGATCTCGGAGCCGCATCTGACCGAGGTGCTGGATGAGTGCTACGCCAGCAACGGCGGCGGGAACATCACCTATTTCGAGATCACCACGGCGGCAGGGCTGCTGGCGTTTTCGCGCACCCCTGCGGATTACACGCTGCTGGAGGTGGGCCTGGGCGGTCGGCTGGATGCGACCAATGTGATCACCCCGGCGCTCAGCGTGATCACCCCGGTTTCGATCGACCATGAACAGTTCCTGGGCAACACGCTGGCCAAGATCGCCGCGGAAAAGGCGGGGATCATCAAGCGCGGCGTGCCGGTTGTGGTTGGCCCGCAGCCCGAAGAAGCGATGGAGGTGATCGAGGCCACCGCCGAACGCCTCGGCGCGCCCCTGATCGCCCATGGCCAGCACTGGCATGTCTGGGAGGAGCGCGGGCGGCTGGTGTTTCAGGACGAAACCGGCCTCTTGGACCTGCCGCTGCCGGTTCTGCTGGGCGCGCATCAGATCCAGAACGCCGGTGCAGCGCTGGCGGCGCTGCGCCATCTGGGCGCCGATGAGGCGGCCTGCGAGGCGGCGATGCTGAACGCCGAATGGCCCGCGCGGATGCAACGGCTCAAGACCGGCCCGCTGATCGAGGCCGCGCCGGAGGCTGAGCTGTGGCTGGACGGCGGCCACAACGCCGCGGCCGGCGTGGCGCTGGCGGATGTTCTGGCCAAGCTGCCGGAGCGTCCCACGCATCTGATCTGCGGTATGCTGAACACCAAGGACGTGCGCGGCTACATGGCCCCGCTGGCGCCGCATGTTGCAAGCCTCACGGCGGTTTCGATCCCCGGTGAGGCGAACACGCTGAGCGCCGGGGAGACCGAAGCCGCGGCCAGATCGGTGGGCATCGAGGCCGGCACGGCGGAAAACCCGCTGGCGGCGCTGCAGGCGATTGCCGCCAAGGACCCGCAGGCGCGGGTGCTGATCTGCGGCTCGCTGTATCTGGCCGGTCACATCCTGCGCGAAAACGGCTGACCCTAGGATTCGGGTGGTGCGTTGTGCGAAAGCAGCCGCGCCTCCAGCAGGCGCTGTGCCTGATCAATAATGCACAAGCGCGTGTTTGAGTGGTTGTTGTGGCGCACAAGTTTGACCGCGCCCGCGAGTGTGGCCAGAGATCCGGCGCCGCCCACCCAGAGGCCGACAAGAGCAGGCACACCGGTGACGGGCGCCGTCAGTCCGACGCCGATCACTATTGCCGTGACGCCGATGCCAGTGATCACATAGTCGGAGAGTGGCGGCGCCTTCTCGTTCTCCCGGGCCCGGGCCTGAGCCAGGAACTGCCGCCACCCGTCCACTTCCTCATAATCCCATTCGGCACGCGGGCGGTCAGTGCCGCTCCATTCCAGAATCTGCGAGGGATCCGCCGACAGCATGTCGACGCCATCGTCCAGATCCTCGGGGCTGAAGGCATTGGGCTGCGGCAGACGCACGGAAACGCGGCCTAGATGGCTTGACGCAGGCTGTGGAGTTTGGATTTGACTTTTGCCGCACCCTTGGCCGCACCCTCAGGAGAGCTGGCCTCCGGCGCCTGTTCTGCAATCAGCTTGGCAATGCGCCGGGAGGTCTCCTGAGCAACAAATGCCTGGCGCCGTTTGCGGTATCTGGATGACACGGCGGCGATCAGGCTGACCGCCGCGGCCAGGATCAGGACGGCGGGCACCGCGACCAGAGGATCGGGTGCAGGTTTGTAGGCGGCAACAAAGACGAGGCTGGCAACGATGCCGGAAGCGGCACCGCCAAGGGTTGCCAGGACGTCCTGCCAGGTGGAGCTGTACATCTCGCGCCCGCAGGCGGCCTGTGCGTCGGTCCAGCGCGGGCTTGTTTGGGTGGCCATGATCAACCTCCGTTCAGGCCGCCAAGGATAAGCGCGACACGCGAAAATTGCAATCTCCCCGGCCGTGGCGGCCGGAAGTTACCCGCCGCTTCCCCAGTCCTTGTCCTGCATTTCCCTGAGGCGCGAGGCGGTGCGTTCGAATTCGAAGGTGCCTTCGCCCTCGACATAAAGCATTTCGGGCTGCGCCGCCGCCGAACAGATCAGCCGCACCTTGGCCTCGTACAAAGCGTCGATCAGGGTGACGAACCGTTTGGCCTCGTTGAAGTTGTTGCGTGACAGGCGGGGGATGTCCTCCATCACCAGCACTTTCACTTCCTCGGCAATGGCGAGGTAGTCGCCCGGCCCCAGCATCTTGCCGCACAAGTCATAGAACGTGGCCCGCGCCACGCCGTTGCGGAAGGCGGGCAGGGTGACTTCGCGGCCCTTCACCTCCAGCGTCAGCGGCTGCGCCGGGCCGCCCGAGAGATCCTCCCAGATCGCGCGGATCTGGGCGCGGGCCTCTGCGTCCACCGGCGAGAAATAGACCTGCGCGCCGGTCAGCCGGTCCTGGCGGTAATCGGTGGCGCTGGCCATCTCATGCACGTCCATATGCGCCTTGATCAGGCCGATGAAGGGCAGGAACAGCTGCCGGTTCAGGCCGTTCTTATAAAGGTCGTCCGGCACCCGGTTGGAGGTGGTGATCACGGTGACCCCGCCGGCAAACAGCGCCTCGAACAGGCGGCCCACGATCATCGCGTCGGTGATGTCGGTGATCTGCATCTCGTCAAAGGCCAGCAGCCGCACCGACTCCGCCACGCCCTTGGCCACCGGCGCCAGCGCATCCTCCACCCCGTTCTTGCGGGCCTCGTGCATCTGGGCGTGGATTTCCTGCATGAAGGCGTGGAAATGCACCCGGCGCGCGGGGATGCCGCCGAGGCTGTCGACGAACAGGTCCATCAGCATCGACTTGCCGCGCCCGACCCCGCCCCAGAGGTAGAGCCCCTTGACCGGCTCATACTCCGCCTTGCGGAAGAAGCCGCGTTTCACCGGCGGCGCCCTGAGGCCTTCGGCGATGCGGTCGAAATGGGGCAGCACAGCTTCCTGCGCCGGGTCCGGCTTCAGGTGGCCTGCGTCAATCTTCTGCCGGTAAAGCGTGGTCAGATGGGTCATGGGAGAAGGGATAGCGCGGGGCGCGGGGGATGGGAAGCGGGGCAATCAGGATTGAAACACAGCCGGCCCCCTGCGGCTTGTGCGCCTCGCATCAAAATTTCTTAATCATGCGCGCAAATTTCCTGATTTGACCGGGCAGTAAATTTCCTTGAGGGTTCACCGGCTTATCAGGAGAGAGCCGATGGACCGTCCCGCGCCGCTGTTTACCCCCGTTCTGATCGTGGGCTGCATCATCATCATGGTGAGCTTTGCGGTGCGCGCGTCCTTTGGGGTGTTCCAGATCCCGATTGCCGAGGAGTTCGGCTGGCTGCGCTCGGAGTTTTCGCTGGCGATTGCCATTCAGAACCTGGCCTGGGGCATCGGGCAGCCCATTTTCGGCGCCATTGCCGAGAAAATCGGCGACCGCAAGGCGATCATCATGGGGGCTGTTGTCTATGCCGCAGGCCTTGTGCTGAGCGCCTGGGCCACGACGCCGTTTGAGATGCAGGCCTATGAGTGGCTGGTGGGGTTCGGCATTGCGGGCACCGGGTTTGGCGTGGTGCTGGCGGTTGTCGGGCGGGCAAGTTCCGATGAGAACCGGTCGATGTCGCTGGCGGTGGTCACGGCGGCCGGGTCGGCGGGGCAGATATTCGGGGCGCCGGCGGCGGAGTGGATGCTGGGGTTCCTCAGCTGGCAGAGCGTGTTCCTGATTTTTGCGGGCGCGGTGCTGGCGCTTATCCTGACCTTGCCGCTGATGCGGGCGCCAGTGGCGGCAAGCCGGGCGGAGCTGGAAGAGAGCATGGGCGCGATCCTGATGAAAGCGTTCAAGGATCCGTCCTATACGCTGATCTTCCTGGGCTTTTTCAGCTGCGGCTATCAGCTGGGCTTTATCACCGCGCATTTCCCGGCCTTCGTGACCGAGATGTGCGGGCCGATCCTGCCGGGCGGGGCGCTGCATGCGATCGGGATCACCACCACCTCGGCGCTGGGGGCGGCGGCGATTTCGCTGATCGGGGCGGCCAATGTGGGCGGCACGCTGCTGGCGGGCTACCTGGGCAAGCGGTATTCCAAGAAATACCTGCTGGCGGCGATCTATACCGGGCGCACCATTGCGGCGGCAGCCTTCATCCTGTTCCCGGTCACGCCGCTGAGCGTCATCGTCTTCTCGGTCGCGATGGGGTCGTTGTGGCTGGCGACGGTGCCGCTGACCTCGGGCCTGGTCGCGCATATCTACGGGCTGCGCTATATGGGCACGCTGTACGGCATCGTGTTTTTCAGCCACCAGCTGGGCAGCTTCCTGGGCGTCTGGCTGGGCGGGCGGATGTATGACACCTATGGCGATTACACCTTGGTCTGGTGGATCGGTGTGGCGGTCGGGGCGTTCAGCGCGATTGTGCATCTGCCGGTGAAGGAGCGCCCGCTGCCGCCGGCGGCGCTGGCGGCATGACGCCGGCGGTCTGTTCCGGGGCGGTTTGAGGGACCGGGGCGCTGCCCGCTGCCATTGGGCTTGGACCAATGGCGCACCAATAGCAGCCCCCGGAGTATTTCCGGAAAGATGAAGCTGGCGGGTTGGGTCAGCCGAGGCCGCGGCGGTGGTTCCGGGCGATGATCTCCAGCACCTGATCGGTGTGGGTATAGGGCAGACCGTGGTCGGCGCCCGCGATTTCCTCCTGCCGGACCGAGCGGGCGCGTTCGGCCAGGCGGCCGGGGGAGGTCGGCGGGATCACCGCGTCCTCCTGGCCCCAGATGGCCAGAGCCGGCACGCCCTTGCTGTGCAGGCTGCGCAACTCTTCGGTGAAATCCTGGTTCAGAATGCCGCGCAGGGAGGCGAGCACCGCGGGAATGAAGCCGCGGTAGCGCAGCTCCTGCTGCTGCAATGCGGTGATGCCGGGGACCGAGGAGGGCAAATTGCGCCCGGCCCGGGTGCTGCGGATGTGCAGGGCGGGGTAAAGGGCGTGCATCAGCCAGTTTCCGATCAGGGGAACATCGCGGATGATCCGGGTGAGCCGGTCCGGGCTGCGGCCGAAGCCGGCCGGGGCGAGCAGGATCAGCTCGCGCAGGCGGCCGGGATGGGCGGCGGCAAAGGCGGTGGCGATGGCGCCGCCCATGGAATAGCCGACCAGGGTGATATCCTCGCCCGCCTCCTGATCCGCCAGAAGCTCCTCCAGCTGGGTGAGGAAGAAGGCACGGTCCTGCGGGCCGCCTGGCCGGTCCGAGCAGCCGCGCCCGTAGAGGTCGTAGGTCAGCACCCGGTAGCCCATCGCGGCCAGCCCCCGGGCGATGCCGTTCCAGACGTAAGAAGGCGTGGTGAGCCCGTGCACGCAGACCGCAACGGGGCCGCGCAGCGGCCCCTGCCAGCGGTAATGGGTGAGGCCGCCGGAAAGCCGGGCAAAGGCGCCGGGGGCGGTTTGCCGCGCTGCGGCGTTCATCGGCTTGCGCAGCCGTTCGCGCAGCGGCGGGGCGATGATCAGGATCAGAAGGGCTGCCCCAAGGAGCAGCAGCCAGGTCATGATTGCGCCTGCCACTTCTGCAGGATGTGGTGGCTGGTCATCAGGTCCAGATGGGCGCCGCCGCCGTTCTTGAACAGGGTGATCCGGGCCGGGTCATAGGCGGGGAAGCTGTCCAGGGCATAGAAATCCGCCCGCACGTCGCTGCGCTGGATGGTGCCGGCGGCCAGCGGGATCTTGAATTCGCCGATGTGGTCGAGGGTGGTGTCAAAGCTGTCGCAGTAGATCTGCGCGCGCCTCAGCGCCGCGTCATCGGCCTCGCGCATGTCGGGGCGGTAGGCGCCGATCATGTTGAGGTGCTGGCCGGGGCGGAGCCATTCGCCCTGGATCACCGGCTGGGACGACATGGTGCAGGTGACGATGATATCCGCCGCGCGCACCGCCGGTTCCAGACCGGGGGCGTGGAGGGTGCTGGGGTACTGGGCGCAAAGCGCCTGCGCCTTGGCGGCGGTGCGGTTCCAGACGCGGATCTGCGCCTGCGGGAAACCGGCCCCGAAAGCCTCAATGAGGGACGCGCCGACGGTGCCGGCGCCGACGATCAGCACCTCTCGCGCGTCGGGGTTGGCCAGCCGCAGGGCGCCGAGCAGGCTGTCTCCGGCGGTCTTCCACTTGGTGACGAGGTGAAAGTCGACGAGGGCTTCAAGGGTGCCGTCGGTGTCGGAGTAGAGGCAGACGGAACCGTTGACCATCGGCTTGCCTGCGCCTGGGTTGCGCGGGAAGATGCTGGCGGTTTTCACCGCCAGGCCCAGCCCGTCGATCCAGGCGGAGCGGCTGAGCAGCGTGTCGGGGTCGCGGTAGAGGAAGGTATCGCCGATCTCTGCCTTGGGCAGATTGTGGCTGGCGGCCAGCGTGTCAGTGAAGCTGACCCAATCGAGCAGCGCCTCGCCCTCTTCAAAGGGGATGAACGGGATGGTCATGTGCCTGTTGTCCTTCTGCGTGTGCCGTCTCAGGCGGCCTCTTGGTTTGTCAGCAGACCGGCCTGCACCAGCCGGGCCGCAAAGGGCGCGGGGGCGGTGAACAGATGGGTCTGCCAGCCGCGCGCGCGGGCAGCCTGGATGTTTTCGGGGCGGTCGTCGGTGAACAGCAAATGCGGCGGCGCCACTCCGGTTTCGCGTTCGAGAATGGCATAGATTTCCGGCTCTGGCTTGATGCATTTCAGATGCGCGGAGACAAATGTGCGGTCAAAGCCCCGCAGGAAGGGGTAGGTTTCGCAGGCCAGCTCAAAGGTCTCGGCGCCGAAGTTGCTGAGGGCGAAAACGGGCGTGCCGCGTGCCTGCAGCGCCTGCATCAGGCGGACGGTGCGGGGGATGGCGCGCGGCACCATTTGCAGCCAGCAATCGTGCCACCAGCGGATTTCCTCAGCCCAGTCCGGGTGCTGGTCCGCCAGCGCATAGACGCTGCCGCGGAAGGGGTGGCCGCGGTCGACGTTCAGGTTCATCTCGTGCAGCGGCACCTGTTCGAACAGCTGCGTGCGGCGGGCTTCGCCGATGCGGCTGTCGTAGAAGCGTTCCGGCTCCCACTCGATCAGCACGCGGCCGATGTCGAAGACGACGGCATCAATGGGCATCGCGGTCATCCTTCTGCGCGCGGGCGGGGCCGCGGGGCGGGGCGGTTCTTGCGGGTCTCGCGCCAGACGGAGACCAGGCCGGAGGCGATGATCAGCGCGCTGCCGGCCCAGACCGCCGGATCGGGCCATTCGTTGAAGATCACAACGCCCCAGAGGACCGACATCGGCATCGCGATGTACTCAAATGGCGCGGCCAGCGTGGCCTCGTTCATGCGGTAGGCCTGGCTGACCAGATAGCCGCCGATGGAACCGGCAAGGCCGACGCCGATCAGGTAGGGCCAGTCCTGGGGGGCAGGCCAGATCCAGGCGCGCAGCAGGAAGCCGAAGGCGGGGTTATCGCCGCTGGCAAAGCGGCCGTCGCCAAAGGCCAGACCGGCCAGGGCGCTGAGGATCAGGAAGCCCATCATCGGGTAGAAGGCGAGCGTGGCGCCCGCCTCTGTCCCGCCTGCGCGGCGGGTCAGCACGTGCAGACTCGCATAGCCGCAGGCGCCGAGGAGCGGCAGGATGGCGGCGGGCTGGAAGGTGCCGGGGCCGGGACGCATGATGATCAGCACGCCCAGGAAACCGGCGATAACCGCGCCCCAGCGCCAGGGGCCGGGGCGTTCGCCCAGGAACAGGGCTGACAGGGTGGTGACGATGAGGGGCGTGGCAAAGGCGATTGCGACGGCTTCGGCCAGCGGCAGCAGGGTGAGGCCGGTGAAGAAGCAGATGTTGGCAAAGAACACCACCAGGCAGCGCAGCAGGTGCAGTTTCGGCTGGTGGGTGCGCAGGAGGTGGTAGCCGCCCTCCAGCGGCACGATGATGGCCAGCATCACCGCCACCGCGATGACGGAGCGGAACAGGACCACCTCGTACAGGGGGTAGTCGCCGGACAGGAACTTGAAGATCATGTCGATGACGGAGAAGGCAATGCCTGCGCCTGCCGCGGCAAACAGGCCGGGGACGCTGATTTTGACCTCTGCGCTCATCTGTGCCGCCTCCCGCTCCCTGAGTTTGATCAGTGGCGGATTTGGTGTGGCCGGGCAATGGGCGGGGGCGGAAAAATGCAATTTCTCCGGGCAGAATTCCGGGGCGGAATTTTGGGCGTGGAACGGGAGGGGCGGCGCGGAGCCTTGACCCGGGATCAGGCCTGTTTGGCAGCCCGCAGTTCGCGCTCCAGCGCATCCAGGAACCGCGAGCGGTCGGCCTTGGTGAAGCCCTTGCCGCCGCCCTGCATCCCCAGCGGGTTGGCGGCGCGCAAGTCGGCCATCAGGTCGCGCATCGCCAGCTGCTGGCCGATGTTTGCTTCGGTGAACCGCTCGCCGTTGTGGCGCAGCACGCGGGCGCCGGCCGCGATGCATTTGGCGGCCAAGGGGATATCCCCCGTCACCACCACATCGCCGGGGCCGCAGCGGTCTGCGATCCACATGTCGGCCACATCGGCGCCCTCAGACACGATCACATTCTCCACCAGCGGGTTCTGCGAGGGGCGCAACCCGCCGTTGGAGACCACGAACATGCGCAGGCCGTGGCGGGTGGCGACCCGCTCGGCCTCCTGCTTCACCGGGCAGGCGTCGGCGTCGATGTAGAGGGCGGTCACTCTGCCGCCTTTTTGTCAGCCGCGGGTTTGGCGTCTGCCTTAGCCTCTGCCTTGGAGGCCGGTTTGGCCTTGCGGGCGGGTTTCTTCACCTTGAACTCCTCCGGGATCGGCATCCGGTTGAAGGCGTCGAGGCCCGCGATCTTGTAGGCCTCGGCCAGGGTCGGGTAGTTGAAGGTGTTCTGCACGAAGTAGTCCACCGTGCCCTTGAGGTTCAGCACCGCCTGGGCGATGTGAATGAGCTCTGTCGCGCCCTCGCCGACGATCTGCACCCCCAGCACCCGGCGGGTTTTCAGCGAGAACAGCATTTTCAGCATGCCGTGCTCCAGCCCCATGATGTGCCCGCGCGAGGTTTCGCGGAAGCGGGCGACGCCAACCTCGTAAGGGATGCCGCGCTCCTTCAGCTCTTCCTCGGACATGCCGCAGGTGGACATTTCCGGCACCGAATAGATGCCGTAGGGGTACCAGGGGCTTTCCGGCAGGGTCGGGGTTTCCAGCGCGTGGCAGGCGGCGACGCGGCCCTGCTGCAGCGAGGTGGAGGCCAGCGACGGGTGGCCGATCACATCGCCGGTGGCGTAGATGTGGGGCACCGCGGTCTGGTAGGTCTTGCGGTCCACGGACAGGCGGCCGCGGTGGTCGGTCTTGAGGCCGACGGCATCGAGGTTGAGCGCCTCGGTGGCGCCCATGCGGCCGGCCGCGAACAGCAGCATTTCGGCGCGCACGTGGCGGCCGTTGGCCAGCGACACCTCGATATGCTCGCCCGCGTCCTCGATGCTTTCCACGGCGGAACCCAGCCGCAGGTCGACGCCGTTTTCGCGGATCTGGTGGGTGAAATCCTGGATCAGGGTCTTGTCGATGAAGTCGAGGAATGTCTCGCGCGGCTCGATCAGGGTGACGCGCACGTCCAGCGCCGAGAACATGGTGGCATATTCCACTCCGATCACGCCGGCGCCGATGACTGCCAGCGAGCGCGGGATCTCGGCCATCTCCAGGAACTCGTCGCCGTCGACCACGGTCTTGCCGTTGAACGGCACGTAATCCGGCCGGTAGGTGCGGGTGCCGGTGGCGATCAGAAACTTCTCTGCCGTCAGCCGGGTGGATTCGCCGGCCTCGGTGGCCACCTCGACCTCGTTCGGGCCGATGAATTTCGCCAGCCCGTTCAGGGTGTCGACGTGGTTGCGGTTGAACTGGTGCTCCAGCACGTCGACCTCGTAATCGAGGGTCATGTGCAGGCGCGCTTTCAGGTCGTTCGCCTCGATCTGGTCCTTCACCCGGTAGGAGCGGCCGTAGAAGGAGCGCTCGCGCCAGCCGGAGAGGTTCAGCACGGTTTCGCGCAGGGTCTTGGACGGGATGGTGCCGGTGTGGACCGACACGCCCCCCAGCCGGTCCTTGCGGTCGATCACCAGCACCCGGCGGTGCAGCTTGCCCGCCTGGATGGCGGCGGCGCGGCCCGAGGGGCCGGAACCGATGATGATCAGGTCATAATCAAATTCGTCACTCATGGCCGCGTCCTTGTGTTCAGTTCTGGTACAGCGCGTCGGCATGGAAGGAGACATGCTCCTCCATGAAGGTCGACACGAAGAAATAGCTGTGGTCATAACCCGGCTGCATCCGCAGGGTGGCCTGCTGGCGGCGTTCGGCGACGGCGTGGGCCAGCGCTTCGGGCTTCAGCAGGTCGATAAACTGGTCGGAGGTGCCGGTGTCGACCAGGATCGGGCCGTCGAAGCCTTTTTCGCGCATCAGGAGGGTGGCGTCGTGCTTGGCCCAGGCGGTTTCATCGTCGCCCAGGTAGGCGCTGAGCTGCTTGCGGCCCCAGTCCGACTGGGCCGGGTGGGAGATCGGCGCGAAGGCGGAGACCGATTTGTAGCGGCCCGGCAGGTTCATCGCCAAGGTCAGCGCGCCGTGGCCGCCCATGGAATGCCCGGTGATCGCCTGGCGGTCCAGGTCGATGGCGAATTTGTCGCCCAGCAGTGCCGGCAGTTCCTCGGCCACGTAGTCCCACATGCGGAAATGCGGCGCCCAGGGCTGTTGCGTGGCGTTGACGTAGAAGCCCGCGCCCTGGCCCAGATCATAGGCCTCATCGTCGGCCACGCCCTCGCCGCGGGGGGAGGTGTCGGGGAAGACGATGGCAATGCCCTGCTCGGCGCACCAGGCCTGGGCGCCTGCCTTGGTCATCGCGTTTTCATGGGTGCAGGTGAGGCCCGAGAGATACCACAGCACCGGCACCGGCCCGTCCTTGGCCTCCTCCGGCAGAAACAGGCCGAAGGTCATGTCGCCGCCGGTGGCGCTGCTGGCGTGTTTGTAGACGCCCTGGGTGCCGCCAAAGGCGCGGTTCTCGGAAACGGTTTCCATGGGTGAGGCTCCTCAAATCTGTTAGCCCTATCGCTATCCGCAGATTGCCGCAGCGTCCAGCGGGAGGGCGGCGGCAAGGCCGGTTTTTGCGGCAGAAGGCTTGCGAAACTGCAAACATCCGGGGCTTTGGGCGGCTGGCGGCGGCAGCAGCCGCGCCTGGGGGTTCTGGACAGCGGCGGTGAAAACCGGGACAGTCTGCCGCCAGAGCAACAGGGAGACCAAGGGCCATGAGGGATTTTCTGAGGCTGACACCGGAGGCTGCGGAGGCCGAGGTCGAGCGCCCGTCGCCGGAGAAGGTGATTGCGGGAGACCCGGTGTTCACCACCTGGAACGCGGAGGAGCGTGACGGGCTGTACTGCGGCATCTGGCAGTCGACGCCGGGCAAGTGGCGGATATCCTATGACGAATGGGAATACTGCCGGATCCTGGAGGGGCGGTCGGTGATCACCAGCGACGACGGCACCGAGTATCCTCTGGCGGCAGGCGACAGCTTCATCCTGCGGCCCGGCTTCAGCGGCACCTGGGAGGTGATCGAGACCACCCGCAAGGATTACGTGATCCGGGTTTAGGAGACCCAGGCCATCACTGCCGGCACGGTCACGATCGACACTACGGTGGAGATGAAGATGGCGGCGGAGGCCCGGTGCGGGGCCACGCCGTAGTGCTGCGCCAGCATGTAGACATTGCCCGCCACCGGCAGGGAGGCGGCGGCGATGGCAACCGCGGCGGAAAACGGCGCGGCGGGGATCAGCCACAGCACCGCGACGGCGACGCAGGCCGGGTGCAGCACCAGCTTGGCAAAGCTGAGCCAGCCGGCGACCTGGACCCGCTCCGCCGATTTCGACGCGAGCGACGCGCCGATGGCGAAGAGCGCGCCGGGCGTGGCGGCGCCGCCGAGGATGGTGAGGAAATCGTTGGCGGGCTCCGGGATCGGCAGCGCGGAGGCCGACCAGGCGAGGCCCGCGACGATGGACAGGATCATCGGGTTCTTCAGCAGGCCCAAGCCGACCAGTTTCAGGGTCGCCAGACCTAGGCCCTGGCCGCGGCCCGCGTTGATCAGGATGACGATCAGCGAGGAGAACACCACCAGATCGACGCTGAGCACCACCATCATCGGCGCCGCGGAGGCCGGGCCGAACAGGATCGCCATCATCGGCAGCCCCAGGAAGCCCACATTGCCGATTGCCGCGCATTGCGCCTCCACCGCTGCGGTGGGCACGTCCAGGCCGCGGATCATGGCGACGGCTGTCACCAGCAGGTAGACCGCCAGCGTGCCTGCCAGATAGCCAAGGATCAGCGTGGGATCGAAGACCTCGGCAAAGGAGAGGTTGGCGGCAAAACCGAAGATCATCGCCGACAGCGGAAAGTAGAACACGAAACGGGTGAGGTAGGCGGTTGCTTCCTCGGTGAAAAACCGGCTGCGCCCGGCCCAGTAGCCAAGGCCGATGATTGCGAAGAAGGGCAGGGTGCGGAAGAAAATCTCGGCCATGGGAGATTGGTAACAAGAGCTGACCAATTGGCAAAGGCTGTTTTTTGGGCAGGCTTTGAGCGGCAGGGGCGTGCTCCCGCCTGCTCATGGTCATTCGAAGAATGCCCTTCGCAGTTGGGCGTGGCCCCGTGCTGCGCACGGGGCAGGGGTTTTCGCTGAGAGCGCCTGACCCGTGTGGCGCACCCGCAGCGCGTCAGCGCTGCCGGGCCCAACCGGGGAGGGGCAGCCTGTGGCTGCTCCGGCGCGGGCGGGAGGGCCTTGCTGCGAGTCTAGCCGCTGCCGATCAGGGCGCCGGCGCCCAGCACCAGCGCGCCGCCCAGCACCACCTGCATGGTGGCGCGCCAGAAGGGGGTTTGCATGAATTTGTTCTGGATCCAGGCGATGGCCCAAAGCTCCACAAACACGATCAGGAGCGCCAGCGTGGTGGCGGTCCAGAATTCCGGGATCAGGTAGGGCAGGGCGTGGCCGAGGCCGCCGACGGTGGTCATGATGCCGGAGGCCAGTCCGCGCTTGACGGGGGAGCCGCGGCCCGAGAGTTCGCCATCATCCGAGGCCGCCTCGGTAAAGCCCATCGAGATGCCCGCCCCGACCGAGGCCGCCATGCCGACCAGGAAGGTGGTCCAGGTGTCCTGGGTGGCAAAGGCGGTTGCAAAGATCGGCGCCAGGGTGGAGACCGAGCCGTCCATCAGCCCAGCAAGCCCCGGCTGCACCCAGGTCAGCACGAACTGGCGGTGGGCGGCGCGGTCCTCATCGTCGCGGGTGCCGTCGTCCAGATGCGCCTCCTGCAGCGTGCCGGCGCGGGCCTGGTGGCCTGCCTCGGCGGCGGCGAGATCGCCCAACAGCTTGCGGGTGGCGGCGTCCTGCGTGCGGGCGGCGGCGGCGGTGTAGAAGCGTTCGGCGTCGCGCTCCATCGCGCGGGCCTCGTCGCGGATGCGGTCCAGGCTCAGGTTTTCCATCAGCCAGACCGGGCGGCGGGCGTAATAGCCTGCCACATGCTCGCGCCGGATCAGCGGGATCGCCGGGCCGAACCTGTCTGCGTGCAGGGCAATCAGCTGGGCGCGGTGCTCATCCTCCTCCGCGGCCATGCCGTCGAACATCGCCGCAGTTGCCGGGTAGTCCGCCCGCAGCCGCGCCGCATAGCTGCGGTAGATGCGCGCATCGTCCTCCTCGGAGGCGATTGCAAGGGCCAGGATCTCCTGCCCGGTCAGGTCCGAAAAGTGCTTGCGCTGAGTAAAAAACCGCATCGTCTGCCCCTAGTTTAGAATTATTCTAAACATAGCAAATCCCTGCGCCGCCGCAAGATGGCGCGCCAGCCTTGATGCACAGCCTTGTTGCAAAGCGGCGGCCCGCATTACATTAGAGGCAGGCCCTGCACCCCGCAGCCCGTATCCCGAGGAGCCTTCATGAACCAGCAAGCCAGCGTCCTGCGCACCGGCCGGAAATTCGACCAGGTCCTGGAGGGCGCGCGCGAGGTGTTCCTGGCGGATGGATTTGAGGGCGCCAGCGTCGACAATATCGCCAAGGCGGCGGGAGTCTCAAAGGCGACGCTTTACAGCTATTTCCCTGACAAGCGGGTGCTGTTCATGGAGGTGGTGCGCTCGGCCTGCGTGCAGCAGGCGGACGCTTCGCTGGAGCTGGCGCCGGGCAGCCGCGGGCCGCGGGAGGTGCTGCGGGCGGCGGCGGAGCGGGTGCACGGGGTGCTGCTGGGCGGCTTCAGCCTGCAGCTGTTCCGCATCTTCGTGGCCGAGGCCGACCGGTTCCCGGAGCTGGGGCCGATGTTCTACGAAAGCGGCCCGATGACGCTGCACGGGGAGATCCAGACCTATATGGAGGCCGCTGCGGCGCGCGGCGAGCTGAAGATCGAAGATGCGGATCTGGCCGCCGCGCAATTCATCGAGCTGTGCAAGGCCGATGTGTTCCTGCGGTTCCTGTTCAAGATCGACACCGAGTTCACCGAGGCCGAGCGCGAGCGGGTGATCAGCGGCGCGATCGACACGTTCCTGGCGCGGTTCGGCGCCTGAGAGACCGGCCCGGCGGGGCCGGCGTTCCGGTCAGTGGGTTGTGAAGCTGTTGGGCGTGCTGCGATAGGTTTCGTGGCAGCTGAGGCAGCTTTGCATCAGGCCGGGCAGGGTGCGGCGCAGACCGCTGAGCGAGCCGGTGTTGAGGTCCTTGGCCGCGGCTTCGGCGGTGCCGGCGCGGGCCTTGAAATCCTTCCACGCGTGCCAGATCAGCGGCCGGGCGTTGGACCGCGGGTCCAGGTGCGGCTTGCGGAAGTGCTTGCGGATGCTGCCGGTGGATTTGATCAGCTGCTTGCGGGCCGCGCGCGCCTGGCTGCGGTCAAAGGTGCTGCGCCCGGCAGCCATGCCGGTCAGCACGTCCATGGCGGCCTTTTGCGAGGTCATCAGCGCAATCCGCTTGGCCACATGCTTGCTGGTGCTGCTGCTGTCCCGGGCGGTCACCGGGGCGGTGCTGCCGATGGCCAGCGCGGTGATCACCACGACCAGGGCCGCGGCTTTGTGCAGGCGGAAAGATGTCACGATGCCTCCGCACGGGTTAACCGAATCGAGAAATGAGAACAAAATATGAGCATATCGCCTGTGCCTCCCGTTATCTGGCGGCCTTCCGGCCCTGCTGCCCCTGCCTGCCCTGACCGTTCCCCTGCGCCTGATGCCAAGCCCCGCCGCCGCATTCTTTCGCTTTGGTGTCCGCGTCTTGGGGCGGAGCGTGTTCTGCGGGCAGAGCGCGGCGGCACCGGCGGGCCGCTGGCCGTTGCCGGGGAAGTCTGCAACAGGCAGGTTATTTCCGCGTTAAGCGCCGCCGCATTGGCAGAGGGGCTGCGCAACAGTTCGCTGCGCGGCGAAGGGATTTGCTTGGGCCGGCCTGAAAGAAACGCATAGGGTAGAGCCATGATCACACCGCGTTTCGACATTCTGGGCCAGGCCCTCAGCGACGCCAGCCGCACGCAGATGCTGTGCGAGCTGATGGAGGGGCGCGCCTATACCAACAAGGAGCTGGCGGCGGCTGCGGGCGTGACGCCGCAGACCGCCTCGGCGCATCTGCGGCTGCTGCAGGACGCCGGGCTGGTGGTGGCACAAAAGCGCGGCCGCTGCGTTTATCACCGGCTGGCAGGCGCGGAGGTGGCGCATGCGCTGGAGCAGCTGGCGGCGATTGCGCCTGCGGACAGCCTGCACCGCGCCCAGCAGCGCAAGGCGGGCGGGCTGGCGCAGCTGCGCAGCTGTTACGACCATCTGGCCGGGCCGCTGGCGGTGGCGATGACCCGGGCCTTGCTGGACCGGGGACTGCTGGTGGAGGCGCACGGCGCCTTTCGCGCCGAACCCGCCGCGGAGTGGCTGAAACTGGGGGTGGTGCTGCCGGAGCGGCCGGGCCGCCAGCCCTTTGCCCGGCCTTGCCTGGACTGGACCGAGCGCAAGCTGCATGTGGCCGGGCCACTGGGGCGGCAGATCCTGGATCACGCGCTGGACAGCGGCTGGGTCACGCGGCACCGGCAAAAGCGCGGGCTGATGCTGACGGCGCCGGGGCGGGTGGCCTTGGAGCAGATTCTGGGCCTGCGCTGCGGCGCGCTGGCGGAGGCCTGAGCGGGGCGGAAACCGGGCAAGACAGGCCTGCCGCGCCTGTGGGCCTGCTGCACCACGGCAAAAATCGAATGTTAAAAACCTTGATTTGCGGGGGGAAAGGCGCAACCTTTTACCTATGAGCTTTGATCAGGTGCAGCCTTTTCCCGGATCTCCTATACCTCAGCAAGTCGCGTTTGACCGCCGCGAACTGTCGGTCATCATGACGTTATACGGACGGATGGTGGCGGCGGGGGAATGGCGCGATTACGGGATTTCTTCCTTGCGTGATCTGGCAGTCTTCTCCGTCTTCCGGCGCACGGCAGAGCATCCGCTCTACCGGATCGAAAAACGCCCCAAGCTGCGGCAGCGGCAGGGGCAGTATTCGGTGGTCGGCATGGACGGGCATATCCTGAAGCGCGGGGCGGATCTGAAGACCGTGCTGAGGGTGCTGGAGCGCAAGCTGATCCGCTCCGTGGAGTAGCCGCAAGTCTTGCGGCGGGGCGGGGACCGGAAAATCCGAATTTTCCGGCTGAGTATCTTCGAATGGTTTTACCGCCTGGGGCCGCGGGCGGGGATTATTCCAGCCTTTTATGCGCGGTGACCGGGCCGTCGCCCTGGGCCGCGATCCGCGCGATGGCCGCCGCGATCGGTTCAATCGCCACCGCCATGTCGTGTGCATTGGCGTGGATCAGGGTGTCCGCATCCCGCACCATCGCAACATGGCCCCTCCAGAACAGCAGGTCGCCGCGCCGGTAGTCTGCGGCGGGTGCCGGGCTGCCCAGCTCGGCCTCCTGCATGTCGCTGTCGCCGGGGCAGGGGGTGCCGCAGGCCAGCAGCGCCGCCTGCACCAGGCCGGAGCAGTCAATGCCAAAGCGGCTGTTGCCGCCCCAGAGGTAGGGCGTGCCGAGGAACAGGTCCGCCACCGCCGCCGGATCCCCCGGATGGACGCCCAGCGGGGCGAGGTGGCGGGCCGGGATGAAGCCCAGGTTGGTCTGCAGGAACCGGCCTGTGCCGCCCAGCACCTGCACCCGGCTGCCGTGGCTGAGGGCGTGGGTGTCGGGGGACTTGAAGTCATCCGCGCTGTAGGCATGGGTGGCAGGGGCGCTGACCCAATGGGTCGCCTCGAAGGGGGCCGTCAGGCTGGCGCTGGGCACATAGCCGGTATAGCCATCCTTGGCCGCCTGCAGGAAGGACCAGCCGCCCTGCTCCTCATACACCGTGACCGGCTCGCCATAGACCAGCTGGCGGTCGCGGGCACCGTCCGGCGCGCGCAGGAGGTCCGCCACCGGCACCCCGATGCGGGCGGCGGTGCCTGTCACCTTCCTAAGGTCTTCCGGCGCGTCTTTCAGATGCGCGGCAGCCACCCGGGCGTTCATCGGCAAGCGGCGGCGGTCGGTCATCGGATCACAGCTCCAGCATATCAGGCAGCGCGGCAAAGAGGGCGCGGGCCCCCTGCAGGGCGCCGCCCTTGGGCCGGCCCGGCGCGGCGGCGGGGGTCCAGCCGTAGATGTCGAAATGCATGTAGCGGGCGCCGCCTGCAAAGCGGCGCAGGAACAGGGCGGCGGTGATCGAGCCGGCAAAGCCGCCGGAGGGCGCGTTGTCGAGGTCGGCGATGTCCGGTTCGATCATCGCCTCGTAAGGTTCGTGGAACGGCAGCCGCCAGACCGGGTCGGCGGCGCGGGCGGCGCTGACCGCAAGCGCCGCGGCGTCGCCATCGTGGTCCGTGTAGAACGGCGACAGGTCCGGGCCGACCGCAACCCGGGCAGCGCCGGTCAGGGTGGCCATGGAGATCAGCAGGTCCGGCGCGTCCTCCGCCGCCAGGGCCAGCGCATCGGCCAGCACCAGCCGGCCCTCGGCATCGGTGTTGTTGACCTCCACCGTCAGCCCCTTGCGCGATGTCAGCACGTCGCCGGGGCGGAAGGCGGGGCCGGAGACGGAATTTTCGACCGCCGGAATCAGCACCCTGAGCTGCAAATCCAGCCCGGCGGCCATGATCATGCGGGCAAGGCCCAGGACGTTGGCGGCGCCGCCCATGTCCTTTTTCATCAGCGCCATGCTGCTGCCGGGTTTCAGGTTCAGCCCGCCGGTGTCAAAGCAGACGCCCTTGCCCACCAGGGTCAGCTTGGGGCCGCTGCCGCCCCAGCGCAGGTCGATCAGCCGCGGCGCGCGGTCCGAGGCGCGGCCGACGGTGTGGATCAGCGGGAAATTCTGCGCCAGCAGGTCCTCGCCGAGAATCGTGGAGATGTCTGCGCCGAACTCTTCGGCCAGGGTTTCCGCCGCGGCCTGAAGTTCTGCCGGGCCCATGTCGGAGGCGGGCGTGTTGATCAGGTCGCGGGTCAGGCATTCAGCGGCGGCCAGCGATTCGACGGCGGCGGCATCCACCCCATCGGGGGCCGCCAGCATGGCGGTCTCGTCCTTGCCTTCCTTGTAGCGGCCGAAGCGGTAGCCGGTCAGCAGCCAGCCCAGCGACTCGGCCGCGGCGTCCGCCTGCGGCAGGCCGGAGGCGATCCGGTAACGGCCCGCGGGCAGTTTCTGCGCGGCTTCGGCCAGCACGAAACGGCGGCGCGCGCGCTGGGCGGCGCTGCCGTATCCGGCCAGGGCCATCTCAACCGCGCCATCGGCGCCCGGCACTGCCAGAGCCTGGCCGCAGGCGCCGGTAAACCCATGCGCCGTTGCCCAGGCCTGAACACGCTGCGGCTGGCCCGAGAGCCAGCTGTCGAAAGTGTCGCTTGCGATCACATGCACAGGGCAGGCGTCCGCGCCGGCTGCGGCAAATACTGGCGGCATCGAAATACTCCGGTTGCAATCGGTTCTGATGCGCCAGAGTAGCCGCCGCAGCGCGGCCTGCAAGCCCTGCAGGTTGCGGAGAGATCAGATCGTCATGTCCTGCTGGTCCCAGACCGCGGTCAGCGAGCGTTCCCCCACCCGCATCAGCCGGAACAGAATCGCGGCAACCGCCGGCGCATCCTCGGCGTCGATGGCCGCGGTCACGTCGCCGGCAATCGACGCGAGCGCCGTCATGCCGATCTGATCGGCAATCGCGATCAGCGACCGGGCGCTTTTGCGCAGGCTCGCCATTTCATTCTGCCGCCACAGACGCTCGCAATGCGTCAGGCGGACAGCCATTTCCTCGACCGCACGGCAGACGACGTCTTCGGCGCCGGTTTCGCCAAGCTGCTCATACAGCGCGGTGAGTTTGTCAGGATTGAGGCGCACTGTTTCCGAGTGCATTACTGTTAGTATATTGGCCACCACTTTCACCCAAATTCTTCATGCCCCCACGGCACGTCTGCCAATGTGCGCCCCACAGGTTTTCAAAAGGTTTCCGGCGGGGTGTTCAAATCTCTCGAATTTGCGGACAATGCAGGGTATCAAGCCCGGCAACACGAACGTTGACAGGACATGCCAATGGAATTTGCCAAACCCCTGCCCAGTTATCTGGTGACCCGGTATCATGGGTGGAAGGCCACATCCTATGAGGAGAATCAGGGCTGGTACCGCCGCCTGGCGACCGAAGGCCAGCGGCCGCGGGCGATGGTGATCTCCTGCTGCGACAGCCGGGTGCATGTGACTTCGATCTTCGGGGCCGACCAGGGCGAGTTCTTCATTCACCGCAATATTGCCAACCTGGTGCCGCCCTATGCGCCCGATGGCGACCATCACGGCACCTCGGCGGCGGTGGAATACGCCGTGACCGCGCTGAAGGTGGCGCATCTGATCGTGCTGGGCCATTCCCAGTGCGGCGGCGTGCAGGGCTGCATCGACATGTGCAAGGGCCAGGCGCCGCAGCTGGAACAGAAGACCAGTTTCGTCGGCCGCTGGATGGACATCCTGAAGCCCAAATTCGAAGGGGTTGAGGACATCCAGGATCCGGTTGAACAGGCACGCCAGTTCGAGCGTCAGGCGGTTGTCGCCTCGCTGGAGAACCTGATGACCTTCCCGTTCATCGAATCGGCGGTGAAGGCGGGTGAGCTGAGTCTGCACGGGCTGTGGACCGACATCGGCGAGGGCGGTCTGGAATGCTATGACCCCAAGGCGGGCACTTTCGCCCCGGTCTGAGGTCAGGGCGTCCCTTTGCTGACACCAAATGCAGCCGCCAGATTGGCGGCTGCTTGCGTATAGCCGCCTGCCGCCCCGTCGACAAAATGCACGTGGCTGTCCTCAACCGGGGAGGGCACGATGCAGGTGACCAGGGCGGCGTCCTGTTCGTGCAGGCCGAACTGCACCAGCCCGGCCTCTGCCGCCTGCTCCAGATGCCGGCGGATCCGGCCGCGGATCTCTGGCGTGCAGTCCAGCGTCATCTTCAGGCCGTCGTCGAACTTGCGGAAATCCGAATGGGCCTTGAGCACGGACAGGTAATGCACCGGGTCGAACCCGCCAGCGGGCCGTTTGGCAAGGAAGATCAGCCCGGCGAGGGCGCTGTGCGCCAAAAGATAAAGCTTCCGTAAAATCAGAGGGGTTTTGCCGCGCGAGGATCGCGCCTCCAGCGCCAGCCCGGCGGGCGGGAAGCCGAGTTTGGGCCCGGTATCCGGGACCGGATGGCCGTTGTCCTTCAGTTCTCCTGCCAGAGCCAGCAGGCGGGAGGAGAATCGGGCAAACGCCTGCGGGTCCGTGCCCGGCGCAGGCTGCACGACCACCGACAGGATAACGCCATTGCGGGCGGGCGTGTTGCTCCAGCGGCAGGAGAGGCCGGAGAGATCGGGCGGTGCGGCCTGCGGGTCCGGCGGCACTTCGAAGGCGCCCGCTTTCATCTGCGCCTCGGCCCAGGCCAGCCCGCCGCCGCTGAACATCGCGAAATCGGCCTGATCCGACACGGCATAGCGGGCGATGGCGACGTCCATCCCCTCTGCCCGGATCCCGCGCAGCGGCACCATGGCGGCGCGCAGGGTGACGCCGAATTCCGCCCCGGTCCAGCCGCGCAAGGCGGCCAGAACGCGCTCAGCGGTCTCCCGGTGGCGCGGCGGCACCGCAAAGGCGGCACCGTCGCCGCCGAAGATATAGGGGAACGCCTCGCCCTCCAGCGCATTGCGCATCGCGGCAATCACCGCGGCGCCGATCATGTTCACGGTCTTGTAGCGGCCCGCGGCAATCAGCGCGGTGGAGTTCACGATATCGGTGCAGCACAGATGCCAGTCCGGCGGCAGCGGCGCAAATGCGTCCGGGGCGGACAGGCTGTCAAAGCTGCGGACCTTGGGGAGGCTGTTGTAAAAACTGTCCGTTGTCATGCGTTCCCGCTCCGGTCCTTGGCCCCGGTGACCGGTGCCAGAGGTCTGCTTCTGTGACCTGCGGTTTCTACCTAAACAAATTGTGCGCCGCGGCCAAACATGCAAGCTGTGCGGCAGACACAAAAAATTGCGGGGACGGAAAATGCAGGCGGGATTGGTCTTGTTGTGCCTGGCCTATGTGCTGAGCCAGTTTTTCCGCGCCTTTCTGGCGGTGCTGTCGGGAGTGCTGGGGCAGGACATCGGCGCGGCGCCGGATGATCTGGCGTTTGCCTCGGGCATGTGGTTCCTGTCCTTTGCGGCGATGCAGCTGCCGGTGGGCTGGGCGCTGGACCATGCGGGCCCGCGCCGGACCGCGGCGCTGCTGCTGCTGCTGGGCGGCGGCGGCGGGGCGGCGCTGTTTGCCGCGGCCACGGCGCCCCTGCATGTGAGCATCGCGATGTTCCTGATCGGCATCGGCTGCTCGCCGGTGCTGATGGCGTCCTATTACATCTTTGCCCGCCAGTACCCGCCCGCCCGCTTTGCCACCCTGGCGGCGCTGATGCTGGGGGTGGGGTCGGCCGGCAATCTGGTGGCCTCTTACCCGACGGCGCTGGCGGTGGACCTGTTCGGCTGGCGCGGTACCCTGGCGGGGCTGGCGGCGGTCTCGGTTGCGGTGGCGGCGGGGATATTCCTGACTGTGAGCGACCCGGACAAGCCCGACGGCGAACTCAAGGGATCGGTGCTGGATCTGCTGAAGATGCCGGCAATGTGGGCGATCTTTCCGCTGATGCTGGTGGCCTATGCGCCCTCGGGCGCGCTGCGGGGGCTGTGGATCGGGCCCTATCTGAGCGATCTGTACGGGCTCAGCACCCAGGCCGTGGGGCTGGCGACGCTGGTGATGGGCGCGGCGATGATTGCGGGCACCTTTGCCTATGGGCCGCTGGACCGGGTGCTGGGCACCCGCAAATGGGTGATCCTGGGCGGCAACCTGCTGGCCTGCGCGGCCCTGGGGGGGCTGATCATGGCCACAGGCGCGCCGGTCTGGGTGCCGGTTGCGATGATGGCGGCGGTGGGGTTTTTCGGAGCCTCCTTCCCGGTGATCATGGCGCATGGCCGGGCCTTTGTGCCGCCGCATCTGGCGGGGCGCGGGGTGACCCTGCTGAACCTGTTCGGCATTGGCGGAGTGGGAATCATGCAGTTTGCGACCGGGCGCATTCACGCGGAAATGGCGGGAGCCGATCCGGCTTTGCCCTACACCGCCATTTTCGGCTTCTTTCTGCTATGCTTGGCCGCGGGATGCTTAATTTATCTGCTCAGCCGCGACAGCATGGACTGATGCGCCCCCTTTAAACTTTTGCCTGGAAGCATTATCACTCCCGCGCCGGCCATGGGGCCGGGCAATACTGGAGAAACAGAAAAATGGGTTACCGCATCGCCGTTGTCGGTGCCACGGGCAACGTGGGCCGCGAAATGCTGAACATCCTGGCCGAGCGCCAGTTCCCCGTGGACGAGGTCGCTGCGCTGGCAAGCCGCAAGTCTCTCGGCACTGAAGTCAGCTTTGGCGATAAGACACTCACTACCAAGGATCTGGACACCTTCGATTTTGCCGGCTGGGACATGGCGCTGTTCGCCATCGGCTCTGACGCGACCAAGAAATACGCGCCCAAGGCGGCAGGCGCCGGCTGTGTGGTGATCGACAACTCGTCGCTGTACCGCTACGACCCGGAAATCCCGCTGATCGTGCCGGAAGTGAACCCGCAGGCGGTTCACGATTACAAGAACAAGAACATCATCGCCAACCCCAACTGCTCTACCGCGCAGATGGTTGTCGCGCTGAAGCCGCTGCATGACCGCGCGCGGATCAAGCGCGTTGTGGTGTCGACCTACCAGTCGGTGTCCGGCTCCGGCAAGGACGCGATTGACGAGCTGTGGGATCAGACCAAGGCGGTCTATAACCCGACCCAGGACGTGCCGCCGAAAGTCTATCCCAAGCAGATCGCCTTCAACGTCATTCCGCATATCGACGTCTTCCTCGACGACGGCTCGACCAAGGAAGAGTGGAAGATGGTGGCCGAGACCAAGAAGATCGTCGACCCGAAGATCAAGGTCACTGCCACCTGCGTCCGGGTGCCGGTTTTCGTCGGCCACTCTGAATCCGTGAACATCGAGTTCGAGGACTTCCTGGACGAGGATGAGGCCCGTGACATCCTGCGCGAGGCGCCCGGCATCATGGTGATCGACAAGCGCGAAGCCGGCGGCTACGTGACCCCGGTGGAATGCGTTGGCGATTTCGCCACTTTCATCAGCCGCATCCGCCAGGATTCGACCATCGACAACGGCATCAACCTGTGGTGCGTCAGCGACAACCTGCGCAAGGGCGCGGCGCTGAACGCGGTGCAGATTGCCGAACTGCTGGGCCGCGAGGTCCTGAAGAAAGGCTGAGCCTTATATCCTTTTGGTGAGGGGGCCGCTTCGGAAGAGGCGGCCCCTTTTCTTTTGCACGGCTGCCGGTGCGCGGACGGGTCCGGTAATTTGAGGAGGAAACCGCAACAGCCGCCGCAGACAGAGGAGACCGCCATGATCGCCCTGCAGGATTTCAGCACCGCCACCCCCGCAACGCAGATGCTGCCGTCGTTTGGCCCTTTGAATCTGCCGGCCCGGTCCGCGGCCGCCGCACGTCCCGAGCCGCAGCGCCAGCCCCGGCTGAGCTGCGTCACGGCGGCTGAATTGAAGCAGCATGTCGCCAGCGAGTTCAGCGCCGCCGGGGACTGGTTCACCCTGTGCCGCGGGCTGCGCCGCAAGGGGCTGTGCCTGCGGATGCGCGGCGAGGATCTGTGGCTGTTCGATGCGGCCAGCCTCACCGCGATTTCCTCCTGCGAGGATCTGGGGATCGACCCGATGGAGCTGGAGCTGCGCTTTGGCCCGTCGCAGCCGCAACGGCCCTCTGCCCAGGCTGCCTGAGTGTGCTGGCCACGCCGGAGACGGAAGGGTAGGTTTGGCATCAGGCGGGCGTTTTTGCCCGCCCTTATTTCCTGAGTGAGAGATGCCAATGCGATTTTCCTTGATGGCTTTTGCCTTCTCCTGCTGCGGCTTGGCTGCCGCACCGGCGGCGGCGGACGAAATTCCGGTCAGCAGCCGGGTGTCTGAAGTGACCCTTTACCCGGGCCTGGCCGAAGTGACCCGCAGCGCGGCGCTGACGCTGACGGAAGGGCGGCACCGGCTGATCCTGCAGAACGTGCCGCTCTCTGCGCGGCTGAGCAGCCTGCAAGTGGAGATCGCCGGGGCCCGCCGCATTGCCACGCAGCTGCGCCAGGATTACGCGCCGCCGCGCGATGCCGGTGATCCGCAGATCGAGGCCGCCGAGGCGCGTGTCCGTGCGGCGGAGGCCCGCATCGCTGCGGTCCGCGACGAGGCAGAGCGGGCGCGGGCCGGCGTCCGGGCGGCGGAAGCCTCGATCGGGTTCCTGCAGCAGCTGGGCGGCAACGAGGGGCTGGCGCAGGCCGATGCCGCGGCGCTGAGCGCGATTGCCCGGATGATTTCGGAGGAGGCCGCGGGCGCCAGCCAGGCGGCGGTGGCGGCCGAGGCTGAGGCGCGGCGGATCGGGTTGCAGCTGGAGGATCTGGAGGAAGATCTGGCAGAGGCCCGCGCGGCGCTGGCGGCGATTTCGCTGGAAGACCGGGACCGGCTGTTCATCGCGGTGGATATCGAGGCTGAGCAGGCGGGCGACGGCACGGTGACGGTCCGCTACCTCACCGAAGGGGCCGGAAGCATCGGCTGGCAGCCGTCTTATGAAATGCACCTCAGCACTGCGGATAAGCCAGCGGATGCGGCTGAACTCACCCTGAAGCGGGCGGTGCTGCTGGCACAGGACACCGGCGAGAACTGGCAGGATGTAGCGCTGACGCTGTCGACGGCAACGCCCTCCGGGCAGGGCAGCCCCTCCGCGCTGCATCCCTGGCTGCGCCGGGTCGAGGCGCCGGAGCTGCCGCGCCCGCAAAAGCGGCTGCAATCGTTCGACTCTGAAATGGGCGCGCTGGCGGAGCCGGCGGCAGAGGCGGCCGCAGTTGCGGAGGAGGCGCTTGAGTGGAGCGCGGATCGCAGCGGCGCCGCTGTCACCTACCGGTTTGGCGCGCCTGTCACCGTGGCCTCCGGCGCGGATCTGCTGCGGCTGGAGATGGACAGCCTGACTGCCGCGGCTGAGCTGAGGGCGGTGGCCGTGCCGTTGCGGGATCAGACCGCCTACAGGGTGGTTAAATTCACCAACAGCTTTGGCGAGCAACTGCTGGGTGCGGCGGAGGTGCCGCGCTTTGCGGATGGCAAGCTGATCGCGGTTGAAGGGTTTGCGGGGCTGGCGCCGGGGGCGGAGATGGAGGCCGGGTTCGGCCCGGTCGAGGGCCTGGAGCTGCGCCGCGATGTGCTGGATCAGAGCGAAGGCGGCCAGGGCCTGATCTCGCGCAGCAGCCAGCAGGTGCAGGCGGTGGAGATCGAGGTGGAGAACCGGACCGGGCAGGACTGGGCGGTGCGGGTGCTGGACCGGGTGCCCTATTCGCAGCAGGACGACCTGGAGATCGGCTGGAGCGCGAAACCGCGGCCTGCGGAGGAGGATGTGGAGAAGCAGCGCGGCATTCTGGCCTGGGATCTGAAGATCGCAGCAGGTGAAAGCCGCACCATCCGGCTGGACACCACGCTGAACTGGCCCGAGGGGATGGTGCTGCGCTGATCCTTGCGTGATCCGGGACTGATCCGGGCGCGGCGCCTTGCGGCGGGGGGAGGCTCCCGCCCGGCGTCAGGTATTGGAAATACCTTCCTCCCGTTGGGCGTGGCACCGCGCAAGGCGCGGTGCCACGCCCAAGGCCGCTGCCGCTGCGCTGGCGGAGCCAGGGCTGCGGGCGGGCGCGGGAGGGCTTCCTTTTGCGGCTTGCGCCTGGGGGCTAGTCTGCCTTCCACTTGGCAGCGAGATCGCGGGCGTTCCTGGCCAGCACCATCACGTCGATGCCGACCGCCAGGAACTGCGCGCCCATACCGGCGTAGGCCTGGGTGGCCTCATCCGTGGTGCCGAGGATGCCGGGGGCGATGCCTGCGGCCTTGATGCGGCGGATGGCATCGGCGATTGCTTCGCGCACCTCCGGGTGGGCGGAGTTGCCCTGGTGGCCCATGTCGGTCGACAGATCCGCGGGGCCGATGAAGACGCCGTCGATGCCCTCGACCTGAAGGATATCGTCCAGGGCGGCCATTCCGGCGCGGTTTTCCACCTGCACCAGCAGGCAGACCTCCTGATCGGCGGTCTGGATGTACTCGGGAACCGAGCCGAACATGGTGGCGCGCGCCGCTGTGGCGCCGACGCCCCGCACGCCCTTGGGCGGGTAGTGGCAGGCGCGGACCAGCTCGCGGGCCTGTTCGGCGCTTTCGACAATCGGCACCAGCACGGTCTGCGCGCCGGCATCCAGCACCTGCTTGATCATCCAGGTCTCCCCTACCGGCACCCGCACCACCGGATGGCTGGGCGAGGCCGCCAGCGCCATCAGCTGGTCGCGGATCGAGCGGATATCGTTGGGCGCGTGCTCTCCGTCGATCACCAGCCAGTCGAAGCCGCAGGTGCCCATGATCTCGGCGGTGGAGGCCTCGGCAAAGCTCATCCAGCAGCCGATCTGGCGTTTGCCCTGAGATAGAGCCTGTTTGAAGGGGTTCTTGGGCGCGGGCATGAGCGGGGCCTCCTGTCAGGCGAAATGGATGGATACGGAACCGAAGGGGCCGAAGTCGGCGGCGATCTCCGTGCCCGGCGGGCATTCGATGGGGCGGATGAAAGAGCCCGAGAGCACGATATCCCCGGCCTCGATCTGTTGTCCATATTCAGCCATCCGGCGGGCCAGCCAGAGGACCGAGGTGACGGGATCGTTCAGGACGCCCGCGCCGAGGCCGGTTTCCTCCACCGTGCCGTTGCGGGCGGCGATGGCACCGGTCCAGCGCAGGTCGCAGGCGTCCACGGCGTGGCGCTCCGCCCCCAGCACCACGCCTGCATTGGCGGCGTTGTCGCTGATGGTGTCGGTGATGATGCGGGCCTGTCCGGTTGCCGGGTCGGCACGCAGGATGCGGGTGTCGAGGATCTCCAGCGAGGGCGCCACATAATCCGTTGCGGCCAGCACGTCTTCGCGGGTGCATTCGGCGCCTGCGAGGGGGGATTTCATGATGAATGCGATCTCCGCCTCCACCCGCGGCTGGATGAAGCGGCCAGCAGGGACCGTGGCGCCGTTTTCGAACGCCATGTCATCCAGCAGCACGCCGCTGTCGGGGGTGGTGATGTTCAGCGCCTGCTGCATGGCGCGGCTGGTGAGGCCGATTTTCCAGCCGATCTTGCTGCGCCCGGACGCCAGTTTTTGCCTTATCAGAGCCTGTTGAACCGCATAGGCATCGTCCAGCGTCATGCCGGGATAGGCCAGGGAGAGCAGGCCGCATTGCTGGCCGGTTTGCTCGGCTTTGAACAGACGGTCCGCGGCGTCCTGGTGCTCCTTCGGGGTCATATCTCATCCTCAACCGTGTTGCGCAGGATGCCGATGCCCTCCACCTCAACCTCGACCACATCGCCGGGGGCCAGGTATTTCGGCGGATCAAACCGCGCGCCTGCGCCGGTGGGGGTGCCGGTGATGATCACGTCGCCGGGCTGCAGGGTGGTGAAGGTGGAGATATAGGCAATCTCCTCGCGGATCGGGAACATCATCCGGCTGAGGGTGTCATCCTGGCGGACCTCTCCGTTCACGCGGGTGAGGATGCGGGCCTTATCCAGCTGGGCGGCGTCGGTAAAGGGCACCAGCCAGGGACCGATCGCGCCGGAATTGTCCCAGTTCTTGCCCTGTGTCACGTTGAACTTGGCGTGGCGGACCCAGTCACGGATGGTGCCCTCGTTCGCCAGCGTCAGCGCCGCGATGTGGTCGTAGGCGTCCTCCGGTTTGATGCGGCGGCCCGGTTTGCCGATCACCACGGCGACTTCGCCCTCGTAATCCAGCGTGTGGTTTTCCGGCGGGCGGATCAGCGGGCGCTCTGCCCCGGTGAAGGAGCGCGGGAAGCGGGGAAACAGGGACATATGCTTGGGCTGGGCAGAGCCGTCCTTGTACTCCGCGTTGCGGTCCGGGAAGTTGACGCCGACGCAGATAATCTTTTCCGGGTTGGGGATCGGGATTTCATAGGTGAAATCCGTGTGGGTGACGGGCTTGCCCCCGGCGGCCTCTGCCAGTGCGGGCAGGCCGTCTGCCGCGATCACCTCCCGCAGGGTGGGCCAGTGCGGGAACTGCGGCGACAGGGCGATCATGCCCGCATCCGTCACCGCGCCATAGAAGGTTTCGCCGCCGGCGGAGTAGGTGGCAAAGCGCATCAGGTCAGGCTCCTTGCGATCTCGGTGATGACATCGAAGGCCGTCATGACGTCGGCTTCGGTGGTCTCGAACTGGCCCGCCTGGAAGCGGATCACCAGCTGGCCGTCGAGGCGGGTCTGGGTCAGGTAGATGCGGCCGTCATCGTTGATGGCGTTGACCAGCCTCAGGTTCAGATCATCCAGATCCGCGGCACCCTCGGGCGCATAGCGGAAGGACCAGAGCGACCACATCGGCGGGGTGGTGATCTCGAAATCAGGCTCTGACTTGAGCTTGTCGTGCAGCCGGTTGGACCAGGTGATGTGATTGCGCAGCCGCTGGCGCAGGCCCTCCAGCCCGTAGGTGCGGATCAGGAACCAGATTTTCAGCGCGCGGAAGCGGCGGCCCAGTGGCACAGACCATTCGGAATAGTTGATGATGCCGTCATGGCCGTGGGTTTTGAGGTATTCCGGGCTGATGGCGAGGGTTTTGACCAGATCGTCCGGGTTCTTCAGGAAATGGGCGGAGCAGTCGAACTGCACGCCCAGCCATTTGTGCGGGTTGAAGACGATGCTGTCGGCGCGCTCCACGCCCGGCCAGTAGTGGCGGTATTCCGGGCAGATCATCGCAGAGCCGGCCCAGGCCGCGTCGACATGGGTGTAGAGGCCGTATTTTTCTGCCACGTCCAGCACTTGATCGACGGGGTCGGTGGCGCCAACGCCGGTGCCGCCGACGCAGAGAATGACGCCCGCGGGCTGATGGCCCGCGGCGAGGTCGGCCTGGATTGCCGCCTCCAGCGCGCCGGGGTCCATGCCGCGCCAGCCGCCCTTGATGGGGATGCGGATCAGGTTCTGTTGGCCGATGCCCGCGACCCAGATGGCGCGGTCGATGGAGGTGTGGACTTCAGATGAACAGTAAATCCGGAGTGGCTTTTGGGCGAACAGGCCCTGCTGGTTGCCCTGCCAGTTCAGCGCCTTTTCCCGCATGGTCAGCACGGCGGCGAGGGTGGCGGAGGAGGCTGAGTCCTGAATGACGCCCTGGAACTGGTCCGGCAGGTCCAGCGCCTGGCGCAGCCAGTCCATCATCCGCGTCTCCATCTCCGTCGCCGCGGGCGAGGTCTGCCAGAGCATGCACTGCGGCGCGATGGCGGAGGCGAGGAATTCCGCCAGCACCGAGGGCGCGGCGGCGTTGGAGGTGAAATAGGCAAAGAAACGCGGGTGCTGCCAATGGGTGATGCCGGGCATCACGATGTCTTCGAAATCCCGGAAGATCGCCTCCATCCCCTCGCCGGCCTCAGGCGGGGTTTGGGGCAGGGCGTTCAGCACTTCGCCGGGCTTGGTCCTGGCGCGCACCGGGCGGTCGCCGACGGTCAGGTGATAGTCCTGCGTCCAGTCCGCGACCCGGCGGCCCCATTCGGAGAATTCATCCCAATTCATTTTCTTACCTTGTTCTTATGGGATTGTGCCCGGCTAGCGGCCGGGCGCGGTCTTTTTCATCAGGGTGCAATAATCGGCTGCGCGTTCAAGGCGCTGGGCTTTGGGGTGGTGCCTGTGAAGACGGAGCCTTCCTCGAACCAGCTGCGCGGAGCCGGGGCACCCCAGAGGGTCTGGCGCTGCGGGTCGGTGAGCGACCATTTGATCGGCTCCAGATCCGGGTCGACGGTCTGGTAGTCGGAGCAGTAGATCTCGATCCGGTGGCCGTCCGGGTCGCGCACGTACAGGAAGAAGGCGTTGGAGATGCCGTGGCGGCCGGGGCCGCGTTCGATGTTGCTGACGTAGCCGGTGGTCGACATCAGATCGAGCAGGTCGATGATGTTGAGCGGGTTCGGAACCCAGAAGGCAGTGTGGTGCAGGCGGGGGCCAAGGCCGTTGGTGAAGGCCACATCGTGCACGCCGCCCTTGCGGTGCATCCAGGCGGCCCAGATCTTGCCGCTGTCTTCATCCTCGGTGAACTCAGTCACGCGGAAGCCCATCTCGTTGTAGAAGGCAACAGAAGCATCCACATCGGCGCTGAACATGTTGAAATGGTCGATGCGCAGCGGTTTTACCCCGTTATAGAGCCTGTATTTCTGGTGGATCGGCGCCAGCCGGTCCATTTTGACGTAGAATTCCAGCGGGATGCCCCAGGGGTCGCGGGTGCGCAGGGTTTTGCCCATATGGGGACGTTCGATCCATTCCACCGGCAGCCCTTTGGAGGCAAAGAACTCCGCCGCCTTGTCCAGGTCCGGCTCATCGTAGAGCTTGAAGCCGAGCACGCCGACGGAAGCCGTGTCCGCCTGAACCAGCACGATGCAATGGTGGCCGCGTTCTTCCATCGCGCGCAGGTAGATGCGGCTGTCATCCTCATGCGTCACCTGCAGGCCGAGCGTGTCCACGTAGAACGCGCGGGAGGCGGCGAGGTCGGTGACGGCGTATTCCACATGGCTGAGCCGCACGATGTTGAAGGGCGGGTAGAGGTTCGGGGCGGGAACGGGCATGGTTTGGACCTTTCGCTTGAGGCCGGGTGCGGGAGCGAGGGGCCGGCCCCTCGCGCTCCCCGGGATATTTTGAGCCAGAAGAAGACCGGATCAGGCGCCGAGGCGCGGGATCTTGTGGCGGCCGGTGGCAAAGCCGATGTGTTTCTGCTCCATGTAGAACTCGAACGACCAATCGCCGCCGTCGCGGCCGATACCGCTGGCCTTGACCCCGCCAAAGGGCGTGGGCAGGTGGCGGACGTTTTCGGAGTTCACCCAGATCATCCCGGCCTCCAGCGCGTTTGTGAAGCGCAAGGCGCGGGTGAGGTCATTGGTCCAGACATAAGCCGTGAGGCCGTACTGCGTGTCATTGGCCAATGTCAGGGCCTCCTCCTCGTCCTTGAAGCGGATCGCGGTGAGGACCGGGCCGAAGATTTCCTCCTGCGCGATGGTCATATCGTTGCTGGCATTGGTGAACAGGGTGGGGCGAACGAACCAGCCCTTGCCGCCCGCGCGGGTGCCGCCGGCGGCGATGGTGGCGCCGTCCTGCTTGGCGGTCTCGAAGTAGGAGGTGACCTTGTCGAAATGCACCTTGTGGATCAGCGGGCCGACCTCGGTCGCGGGGTCCAGCGGGTGGCCGACACGGATGCTGTTGACGCGCTCGATCAGCTCGGCCTCGAACGCCTCTGCGATGCTGTCCTGCATCAGCAGGCGCGAGGAGGAGGTGCAGCGCTCGCCATTGAGCGAGTAGATCATAAAGATCGCCGCATCGAGCGCGCGGTCGAGGTCGGCGTCGTCGAAGACCACGACCGGGTTCTTGCCGCCCAGTTCGAAATGCACCCGCTTCAGGGTATCTGCGCCCTGTTTCATGATCATCGAGCCGGTCTTGGACTCGCCGACAAAGGCGATGGCCTTGATGTCCGGGTGTTCGGTGAGCGCCTTGCCCGCATCCTCGCCAAAGCCGTTCACAAGGTTCCAGACGCCCGGCGGAAGGCCGGCTTCATGGGCGATTTCGGCCAGGATGCGGGCGGTGAGGGGGGAGAATTCGGCCGGTTTGTGGACCACAGTGCAGCCCGCCGCCAGCGCAGGGGCGATCTTCCATGTGGACAGCATGAAGGGCGTGTTCCAGGGGGTGATGACGCCGACCGGGCCGATCGGCACGCGGGTGGTCACGTTCATCAGCGTCGGCGATTGAAGCTGCTGGCCGTCGCGGGCAGCGGTGGCCTTGTCGGCAAAGAAGCGGAAGTTTTCGGCGCCGCGCAGGGCGGCCTTGGACATGAAGCGCAGGGCCTGCCCGGTGTCCCAGCATTCGCAGAGCGCGATTTCCTCGGCGCGTTCGGCGATCAGATCAGCGATGCGGTGCAGGATCTTCTTGCGCTCCAGCGCCGGCATGTCGCGCCAGGCGGGGAAGGCCGCCTTGGCGGCCTGGGCGGCGGCGCTGATGTCCTCGGCGCCGCCCTTGGCGACCGGGCAGATCACGCTTTCATCCACCGGCGAGAGTGTTTCGAACGTGGCGCCGGAGGCGGCGGGGCGGGTTTCGCCGTTGATCAGGTTCAGTATGCCGTCGGTGCGGAAGCGGGCCAGATGGCGGTTCAGCGTTGCGGTGTTGGTGGCCAGATCGCTCATGACGGGTCCGCCTTTTGCATGTGGTCGCGGATGGTGCCGCATTTCGGGGAAAGCTCCGGGTCGATGTCGCGCATCTCCAGCGACAGCGCGATGGAGTGCTGCTGCAAGGCTGGTTCCAGAAAGGACTGTGCTGCCGCGAACACGGCCTGGGCGGCGCGCTTGCGGGTGTCCAGATCGCGCCCGGCGCGCAGCCGGATGGAGATGTCGATATAGCCGTGCTGCGGATCGCCATCGGCAATGGAGGCATGGCTGGCCGCAAAGGCGCGCACCCGGATCCCGGCCAACGGGAACACGCCGGTTTCCGCTGCCGCCTGGCGCAGATGGCGGCAGAGCGCGGCAATGTCGGTGCGGTCCTCCATGTTGGCGGAGTAGTCCAGCATGATGTGCGGCATATCCAGTGCCCTCCTGAATTGCTTAACATGTTTAGCAAAATGAGGGCTGCTGGTCAAGCAGAAGAAATCCAAGCAGCAATTGCGTTTAGCCTGCAGGGGGGTGATAATCGGCTATGACCAAGATGATGCCGGCCACCGACCGTTCGCTGCCAATTGCTCTGCTCCGGGCGCGGGAACGTGTGATGGGTCCGATCCGGGCGCTGCTGAGCGGCGCGGGTCTGACCGAGCAGCAGTGGCGGGTGCTGCGGGTGGTGCAGGAAGACGGGCCGATCGACCCGACCCAGATCGCTGACAAGGCCTGCCTGCTGCTGCCAAGCCTGACGCGGATCCTGCAGAAGCTGGAGGAGAAGCAGCTGATCAGCCGCGCGCGCGACAAGGAGGACCGCCGCCGCCAGGTGGTGCGGATCGCGCCTGCGGGCGAGAAGGTCATCGCCGACAACATCGAGGCGAGTCTGGAGCTGATGAACCGGACCCGGGCCAGGATGGGGCCTGAACGCTATGAGGCGCTTTTGGATCTGCTGAACGAACTGGACCAGATTGATCTGACGGAGTGAGTCGCTGCTGCCGCATCTGGCGCGGATGTCCGGGCGGGTGACGCAAACCGGGCAGCGCGGGGATTTTCGGACACCTGTCTTTGAATTCTTTATTTTGTCAATGTAATCAGAAGTTTGCTTTCTAACGACAGCCTCCGGGTGCCGGTTATCCCGCCGCAGCCGAATGGGTGAATTCGCGCTGCTGCCGCAAATGGCGCGGCGGGTGTCCGAAATCGCTCTGTGAAGACCGGCGTTTCTCAACAACTGTTGCAAGGACAGTTGATGAGGACATCATGCGGTACTCCGGCCTGAAAGTGATCAAGGAGGCCCTGACGGGCCACAAGGGATGGCGCCCCGCCTGGCGCGATCCGGAACCCAAGAAAAGCTACGATGTGGTGATCATCGGCGGCGGCGGGCACGGGCTGGCGACGGCCTATTACCTGGCCAAGAACCATGGGGTAACCAATGTCGCGGTGATTGAGAAGGGCTGGATCGGCGGCGGCAACGTGGGCCGCAACACCACCATCATCCGCTCCAACTACCTGCTGGATGGCAACGAGCCGTTTTATGAGCTGTCGCTGAAACTGTGGGAAGGGCTGGAGCAGGACTTCAACTACAACGCCATGGTGAGCCAGCGCGGCATTCTGAACCTGGTGCATACGGACGCGCAGCGTGATGCGGCGCGGCGCCGGGGCAATGCGATGATCTTGAACGGCTCGGACGCCGAGCTGCTGGATGCCGAGGGCGTGCGGGCGATGTACCCCTTCCTGAACTTCAACGACGCGCGGTTTCCCATCAAGGGCGGACTGCTGCACCGCCGCGGCGGCACCGTGCGCCATGACGCGGTGGCCTGGGGCTATGCCCGCGGTGCCGACCTGCGGGGCGTGGACATCATCCAGAACTGCGAAGTCACCGGCTTCCGGATCGAGAACGGCAAATGCCTGGGCGTGGAGACCAGCAAGGGCTTTATCGGTGCGAACAAGGTGGCGAGCTGCGTTGCCGGATCGTCGAGCCGGGTGATGGAGAAGGCGGGGATGCGCCTGCCGATCGAAAGCCATGTGCTGCAGGCCTTTGTCTCCGAGGGGCTGAAGCCGGTGCTGGACGGTGTCGTCACCTTCGGCGCGGGCCACTTCTATGTCAGCCAGTCGGACAAGGGCGGCCTGGTCTTCGGCGGCGACCTGGACATGTACAATTCCTATGCGCAGCGCGGCAACCTGCCGGTGGTCGAGGACGTGATGGAAGGCGGCATGGCGCTGATGCCGATGCTGGGCCGGGTGCGGATGCTGCGCAGCTGGGGCGGCATCATGGACATGTCGATGGACGGCTCGCCCTTCATCGACAAGACCCATATCGACGGCCTCTATTTCAACGGCGGCTGGTGCTACGGCGGGTTCAAGGCAACCCCGGCCTCGGGCTGGTGCTATGCGCATCTGCTGGCGACGGACACGCCGCACAAGGTGGCCGCGGCCTACCGGCTCGACCGGTTCCGGCGCGGCTGCATGATCGACGAAAAGGGCCAGGGCGCCCAGCCGAACCTGCACTGAGGAAAGGACAGAAGCGATGATTATCAACCATCCGATCCTCGGGCCGCGGGATGCGCAGGAGTTCACCTATCTGGGGGACGCCAGCCTGATCGACCGGCCGGACTGGCAGGCCGAAGACGCGGCGGATCAGTTTCACGATTACCTGTATCTGCGCGACAACCCGGCGGGCGAGCACCGCGAATTGTGGTTCCATGAGCAGGGCGACCGCTCCTGGCTGGTGGTGACCCGCAACACCGTGACCCATGAAATCCTGACTGTCGAACTGGCCCGCGATGTGGCCCGGGCAAGGGGGCGCAGCAAATGACTGACGCAGTGATCAATGCCGGTGCCATGGCGTTCCGTGCAGATGGCAGCAATGGCACCCGCAAGGGGGTGCAGGTCAACCGTCTGGACGGCGGTCTGATCAACGGCGGCAGGAAGCTGGGCTTCACCTTTGACGGCAAGCGCTACCAGGGGTTTGAGGGCGATACGCTGGCCTCGGCCCTGCTGGCAAACGGCGTGCGGCTGATGGGCCGCTCGTTCAAGTACCACCGTCCGCGGGGCGTGCTGACCTCCGGCTCGGAGGAGCCGAACGCGCTGGTCGAGCTGCGCAGCGGCGGGCGGCAGGAGCCGAACACCCGCGCCACCGTGGCGGAGCTGTATGACGGGCTGGAGGCAAATTCGCAGAACCGCTGGCCGTCGCTGCAGCATGACGTCATGGGCGTAAACGACCGGTTCTCGAACTTCCTGACCGCGGGCTTCTACTACAAGACCTTCATGTGGCCCGCGGCGTTCTGGGAGAAGGTTTATGAGCCGATCATCCGGAAGGCGGCCGGCCTTGGCAGCATCAGTTTCGAGGCCGACCCGGATGCCTATGACAAGGGCTTCCTGCATTGCGACCTTCTGGTGATCGGGGCGGGGCCCGCCGGCCTGATGGCGGCGCTGACCGCGGGCCGGGCCGGGGCGCAGGTGATCATCGCGGATGAAGACTTCCTGCTGGGCGGGCGCCTCAATGCCGAAACATTCGGCGTCGGTGATCTGACCGGTTCCGCCTGGGTGGAACTGGCGCAGGCGGAACTGGCCGCGATGCCGAATGTGCGGGTGATGCCGCGCACCACCATCATCGGGGCCTTCGACCACGGCATCTATGGCGCGGTGGAGCGGGTGGCTGATCATGTGCCGGCGCCGGAGGCGGGCAAGCCGCGGCAGATCCTGTGGCGGATCTACTCCAAGCGGGCGATGCTGGCGGCAGGCGCCACCGAGCGGCCCATCGCGTTTGAGAACAACGACCGTCCGGGCGTGATGCTGGCCGGTGCGGTGCGCGCCTATGCCAACCGCTGGGCGGTGACGCCGGATCAGACGGTTGCGGTCTTCACCAACAACGACGACGGCCACCGCACTGCTGCCGACCTGATCGCCAAAGGCGTGAAGGTGACGGCGGTGATCGACACCCGCGCCGATGCGCCCAAGGTCGAAGGTGCCGAGCTGTTTGCCGGTGCGCAGGTGATCGGCACCAAGGGCCGGCTGGGTCTGGAATGGGCGCGGGTGCGTCTGGCAAATGGCTCCACCCGCGACGTGCCTTGCGGCGCGCTGGCGGTGTCCGGCGGCTGGAACCCGAATGTGCATCTGACCTGCCACCAGCGCGGCCGCCCGGCCTGGCGCGAGGACATTGCAGCCTTTGTGCCGGCGGGAGAGCTGCCGCAGAACATGGCCGTGGCAGGTGCGGCCAATGGCGATTTCTCCACCGCAGCCGCATTGCGGGCCGGGGCCGAGGGCGCGGTGGCTGCACTGTCGGAACTGGGGATCGAGGCCAAGGCGGGTGATCTGCCCGAGGCCGAGGATGCGCCGGTTAACGTGACCCCCTTCTGGTACGTGAAGGAAGGCAAGGGCCGCGCCTGGCTGGACCAGCAGAACGACGTCACCGTCAAGGACGTCAAGCTGGCGCATCAGGAAAACTTCCGCTCTGTCGAGCATCTGAAGCGCTATACCACACTGGGCATGGCGACCGATCAGGGCAAGACCTCCAACATGGGCGGTCTGGCGGTCATGGCCGAGCTGGCGGGCAAGCAGATCCCCGAGGTCGGCACCACCATGTTCCGCCCGCCCTATACGCCGGTGTCCTTCGGTGTGATGGCGGGCCGGTCGGTGGGCGAAGAGTTCCGCCCCACCCGCAAGACCCCCAGCCACAAATGGGCTGAGGAGCAGGGCGCGGTGTTTGTCGAGGTGGGCCAGTGGCTGCGGGCGCAGTGGTTCCCCAAGGCGGGCGAAACCCATTGGCGGCAGTCGGTGGACCGCGAGGTGCTGCAAACCCGTAATTCTGTCGGCGTCTGCGACGTGACCACGCTGGGCAAGATCGACGTGCAGGGCAAGGATGCCGCCGAGTTCCTGAACAAGATGTATGCCAACGCCTTTGCCAAGCTGCCGGTGGGCAAGGTCCGCTATGGCCTGATGCTGCGCGAGGATGGCATCGCCTATGACGATGGCACCGCGGCGCGGTTTGCCGAGGATCATTTCGTGGTGACCACCACCACCGCCAACGCAGTTCTGGTCTACCGCAACATGGAGTTTGCGCGCCAGTGCCTGTTCCCGGACATGGATGTGCAGCTGATCTCGACCACCGAGGCCTGGGCACAGTTCGCGGTGGCGGGTCCGAATGCCCGCAAGCTCTTGCAAAAGGTCGTGGACCCCGAGTTCGACATCTCGAACGAGGCGTTCCCGTTCATGGGCTGCGGTGAAGTGACCGTCGCGGGCGGCTGCCGGGCGCGGCTGTTCCGGATCTCCTTCTCGGGCGAGCTGGCCTATGAGATCGCGGTGCCGACCCGGTACGGCGATGCGATGATCCGTAAGCTGATGGAAGCGGGCGAGGAGTTCGGCGCGGTGCCATACGGCACCGAGGCGCTGGGCGTCATGCGGATCGAGAAGGGCCATGCGGCCGGCAATGAGCTGAACGGCACCACCTCGGCGCTGAACCTGGGCATGGGGCGGATGGTCAGCAAGAAGAAGGACTGCATCGGCAACGTGCTGAGTGAGCGGCCGGGCATGAACCAGGACGATGCGCTGAAGCTGGTGGGCTTCAAGCCGGTCAATTCTGCCGATCCGGTGCAGGCCGGGGCGCATCTGATGAACGCCGAGGGCGAGGTCAGCGCCGCCACCGATCAGGGCTACATCACCTCAGCCGCTTATTCGCCGGTGCTGGGCTGTTCGATCGGGATCGGCTTCCTGAAGCGCGGCGACGCGCGGCTGGGCGAGGTGATCCGCGCAGTCAACCCGCTGGAGGGCAAGGAAACCCGGGTCGAGGTTGTCAGCGCGCATTTTGTGGATCCGGAAGGGGAGCGTCTCCGTGGGTAAGTTTGATCAGCATGGGCTGAAAGCCATCTCTCCGCTGGGCGGGCATGAGCCGCGGGCGGACGCCTTCACCGGCTTCCTGATCCGGGAAGTCACCGACCGGGCGCTGGCCTCGCTGGCGGCGCGGCAAGGGCAGGGGCAGGCGGTTAAATCCGCCGCCGCAGCTTACCTGGGCGGCGCCTTGGCGGAGGCTGCGCGCTGGAGCGCGGCAGGGGAGTTTGCCGCCTGGTGGATGGGGCCGGATCTGTGGATGGTCTCAGCCCCGCATGACAGCCACGAGCTGCTGGCGGCTGAGCTGAAACGGGCAGTCGGCGGCGCGGGCTCCGTGGTGGAGCAGACCGACGGCTGGTGCAGTTTCGGCATCGAGGGTGCGCGCTGTTACGATGTGCTGGAGCGGCTGTGCAACGCCAACATCCGCGCGGGCAAGGCGGGAGATGCCACCCGCACCTCGATCGAGCATCTGGGAGTGTTCCTGCTGTGCCATGAGCCGGGGGAGAGATATTCGGTCATCGGCCCGCGCTCCTCCGCAGCATCGCTGCATCACGCACTGACGGCGGCGGCGAAGTCGGTTATCTGAGTAAACTGCACGCCGATTGAAGCCGCCCGGCCATAGTGCCGGGCGGTTTGCCTTTGGCGGACGGAGACGGTCAAAGGAACTGGCTGGCCTGCGTGCGGGGGCTGGATGCCTCCGGCGGGAGTATTTCCGGAAAGATGAAAAGAACCGGAACAGTCTTGGACTGAGCGCGGCTGCTAGGGGCTATTTCGAGAAAGGGCCGCGGCGTCAGACCGACGGGATCGGCCGGTTGTCCTGGACCCGGAACAGGTTCACCTTGCGGCGTTCCTCCTGCGGGGTGACGCCGAAGCTTTCGCGGTAGTGCTGCGACAGGGTGGAGGAGGTGGCGTAGCCCACCGCATTGGCGATCGAGGTGATCGAGTCGCGCGAATACATCACCAGCTGCCGCGCCGCGTTCATCCGCAGGGTGCGGTAGTAGATGGCCGGGCTTTGGCCGGTAGCGGCTTTGAAGCTGCGTTCCAGCTGGCGCGGCGAGACGCCGATTTCGCTGGCCGCATCGCGGATCGACACCGGATGCTCCAGATTGTCGGCAAACAGCTCAACCGCCTTGGCGACCGGCGGCGGCAGGCTGTCGGCGGTGCTGTCGGTCTTGAAGGCGGGGATCTTCTGGCGCACGCCCTCGGCGCGGACCATCGGATGCTGGAACCAGCAGGCGACCTCGGTCATCACTGCATCGCCCAATGTCTGTTCGATAAGTTTCAGCGACAGATCGAACATCGCCGCAGCGCCGCTGGCGGTAAAGCGGCGGCGGTCCAGCACGATCACGTCGTCCACGGTGGCCAGCGACGGGAATTCGGCAGTGAAGGCGGCCTTGTAGCACCAGTGGACCGAGCAGCTGTGCCCGTCCAGCAGGCCGGAGCGGGCCAGCGGGAACACGCCGCCGGAGACCGCGCCCATCTTGGTGCCGTGGCGGGCCAGGTGGCGCAGCTTGCCGTTGGAGCCCTTGGGGTCCTGGAATTTGCCTTGCGGGCTGGACAGCAGGAACAGGGTGTCGATGTCTTCGGTCTGGTCCAGCGAACAGTCGGGCTGGAACGCCACATTGGCGGAGGCGTTCACGCTGGCGCCGGTCTCGGAGATCAGTTTCCATCGGAAAGTTTCGGTGCCGGCAATTTCATTTGCCGCCCGCAGGGGTTCGATGGCCGATGTCAGGCAGGCCATTGGAAAGCCGGGGAAAATCAGAAAGCCGAGGGTCATGGTGTTGTCGCGCTGCATGGGGTTGATCTTAGCTTGCGAAAGGGGATTCGCACAGCAGCGAAAGGGTGCCCGCGCCGTACAGGAAGGGGAAAACGGCGCGGGCGGATCTGCTTAGTTTTGCAGATATGATTCCAGCGAGTCGTCCAGGGCGTCCTTCCACGGGGTGTGGTGAACAGGCGCCATGGTGCCGGTGATCACTGATTTGTAGGAGTTGTTGCGGAAGGCCATGATGTCCTGGGCCTTGTGCCCCTTCCATTCGTAGAAGGCCTGGCAGGCGCCGGCCACGTCGAAGGTCGGGTAATCGGTCTCCTCGATCAGCTCCAGCACGTAGTCGCCCTGGTATTTGATCGCGTATTTGATGTCGTCCGAGGCTTCTTCGCGCTCCTCGCGCTCTTTCACGTCGGCCAGCAGGGTTTCCTTGTCGGCGGGGATCTCGATCTTGCCCATGATCGCGTCGCGGACCCACCAGGCCTGGGCGTCGAACATGTTAAAGGTGAACCACTGATCCTGCATGCCCAGATAGAACATCTTGGGGTTATGGACGTAGGCCACGCCCTTGTAGAGATCGGCGGCGGCCAGGCGGTTGGCGGTTTTCAGGCGCAGATCGTCCGGCAGGAAGTTGAAGAAATGCTTGTAGCCGGTGCAGAGGATGATCGCGTCGACCTGTTTCTGGGTGCCGTCGACGAAGGTGGCGGTGTTGCCGCTGACCGATTCCAGCGCCGGTTTCTCTTCCCAGTTGTCCGGCCATTTGAAGCCCATCGGCGCCGAGCGGTAGGAGGAGGTGACGGATTTGCAGCCGTATTTCCAGCACTGCGAACCGATGTCTTCGGCGGAATAGGAGGCACCGAGGATCAGGATATCCTTGTCCTTGAACTCGCGGGCGTCGCGGAAGTCGTGGGCGTGCAGCACGCGGCCGTTGAAGGTGTCGAAACCGGGGTAGAACGGCACGTTCGGGGTGGAGAAATGGCCAGAGGCGCAGATCACGTGGTCGAAGTCTTCCTTGTAGGTGCTGTCCTTGGTGTGGTCGTGCACGGTGATGGTGAAATTGCCCTTGTCCTCGTTATAGTCAACCCAGCGGATGGGAGAGTTGAAACGGATCCATTTGCGCACGCCGGCCTTCTTCACCCGGCCTTCGATATAGTCGAACAGCACGGCGCGCGGCGGGTAGGAGGCAATCTGCTTGCCGAAATGCTCCTCAAACGAATAGTCGGCGAATTCCAGGCCTTCCTTGGGGCCGTTCGACCACAGGTAGCGGTACATCGAGCAGTGCACCGGCTCGCCGTTTTCATCCAGGCCGGTGCGCCAGGTGTAGTTCCACAGGCCGCCCCAGTCGTCCTGCTTTTCAAAGCAGACGATCTCCGGAATCTCTTCGCCTTTGTTGGCGGCGGACTGGAATGCGCGCAGCTGGGCCAGGCCGGAGGGGCCGGCGCCGATGATGGCAATGCGTTTCTTGGTCATGTGGCTCTCCCATTGGTATGGACCAATATTGTTGTTTGGTTCTTTTGGTCTGATCCAATAAGGTCCAAAATTGCACCGCCGAGTCAACATATTTTCACCGAAGGAATACTTTTTTTCCCTGATTGGACTGGCGGGGGGGAATTTTATCGTTAGGATTCAGAACATGAAGACGACGAGTTTTGCGCACCAGCTGGCCGCGCGCGCGGCGCTGCCCCGGCTGTCGGTGGGGATGACAGAATCAGTGAATATCGGCTTTCTGGGCCCGCTTTCGGGCCGGGTCGAGAGCTGGGGGCTGCCTGGATTGAACGGCTGCCGGATCTGGGAGGACGGTCTGAACAAGGCGGGCGGGCTGCTGATCGGCGGCCGCCGCTACCCGATCCGCATCCACTCTTACGACTGCGGCCACGACCCCGAACGCTCGCTGGAGGGCGCGGTGGAGCTGGTGCAGAAGCATAACGTCAAGCTGATGCTGATGCTGGGCGGGGACACCTTTGCGGCGGTGCGCGGCTTTCTGATGCGCAACAAGGTGCTGACGTCGACCCTGCTGCCCACCGACCTGTCGCCGGACACGCCCTATCTGATTGCGCCCAGCGAGGCGCACCCGATCCAGAATGTGACCGGGGTGGCGTGGCTGGCGGAAAACCGGCCGGAGCTGAAAACCGTCGCCCTGTGCAGCCAGGCCGATCTGCTGGGGCTGCCCGCGCAGGCCGTCTATCGCGCGGCGTTCAAGGCGGCGGGCAAGCAGATCCTGCGGGAAGTGCAGTATGATCCGGCCGCCAGCGACCCGGCGCCGGTGGTGGACCCGATGCTGGAAAGCGGCGCCGATATCCTGTGCTGGTGCTCGTCCTATGCGCCGATGGTGCATGCGATGACGCAATACGCCCATGCCAAGGGGTTCAAGGGGCAGATCATCAGCTGCACCATGGATGGCTATGACCAGCTGGTGGAGAAGACCTCAGCCGAATTCATGGAAGGGGTGGTGTTCCAGTTCCCGGATTTCGACGACCCGATGCTGCGGGAGAAGGCGTTTTTCTTCAACCGCCCGAATGAGTTCTATGAGGAGTACAACCGCCGCTTCCCGGGCAGCTGGTCCGCGGTGAGCTGGGAGTATGTGGCGATCCTGGATATCTGGCACAGCGCGGTCGAAAAGGCGGGGTCGGTTGAGCCGCTGTCGGTGCTGGCGGCGATGAAACAGCTGGGCCATGTCACCCACGCCTTTGGCCACGCGGAATGGTGGGGCGAGGATATTTTCGGCATTTCCAATGCCTTGGTCGGCGATTGGCCGGTGGTCACCATTCGGGACGGCAAGGCGCGGATTGCTGCGTTCAGGTCGATCCCTGCCTGGCTGGCACAGCACTCCAATCTGTTGAAGGCAGAGATGGAGGCGCTGGGGCAGCTGTGGCACCAGCGTCTGGAAAGCGGCGCGCCGGGCAGCCAGGTCGGCTCGCGCGCCGTGCAAGGCTGACCGGGGGCTGACGGGGCCGCCGCAAGCGCAGGGGCGGCAGCCGCGCGGGCTCAGATTTCCTGCAGCAGCAGCTTCTGTTCGTCGATCAGGTGCAGCTTGATGAATTCCACCGCGGATTCGACATCGCGTGAGGCGATGGCGTTGAACAGCGTGTTGTAGCGTTTCTGGTAGTCCTGAATCCGCTGCGGCGTCAGGTGGCGGCGCCGCAGGGCGGTGCGGTAGGACAGGCGGCAGGCCTCGATCGTCAGCTCGTAGCAGGAGTGCAGCAGCGGGTTTCCGGTGCCCTCGGCGATCTTGCGGTAGAGATCCTCCTCCGCCTCGATGAAATCGCCGGGATCGGTGCGCACGGCCTCGACCCGTGACAGGATCTCATCCAGCTCGTCGATCTGGCGCGGGGTCATGTTGATCACCGCCAGGCGGACCATTTCCGGCTCCAGAATGCCGCGCACAACCAGGTGGTCGAGCGGCGACACTTCCTTGGCCAGCGAGGAGTAGGAGGTTTCGGGCTTGGGATCGGAGCGGAATTTGACAAAGCTGCCGGAGCCGGGGCGGCGGTGGATCACGTTCTGGCTGGCCAGAACATCCAGTGCTTCGCGCACGGTGTTGCGGGCAACCCCCAGTTCCGAGGCCAGCGTCCGTTCGGACGGCAGGCGGGTGTCGACCGGGTAGGTGCCTGCCTTGATGCGGGCAAACAGCGTGTCGATCACCACCTGCACGGTGGCGCCCACGGAATGCGTGGTCAGGATTTGCGAAGTCGTCTCTTCCGCTGAGCTCATATCTGTTTTCCGGGCCGGACGAGCGGGAGAATCCCCTGCTCCTGATCACTGTGCCAAGGCTGCAAATACCGGTTTTGGCGGCCGGTGCGCAACCGTCTGACTCAGCTTAAACTTGCCGTGAGCCTACCGGTTCCTGCGCCGGACGGCAAGAAAGCAGAGGGAATTGGTTCTTAAATTGGTTGTCCGGCCGCGTTTTTAAGGTGAGGCGTAAGGGTATGTTTTGATGCCGTTTTTGGCGCGGGATTTGCCGGAAAACTATGCTTCCGGTCCTATTTTGGTGCCTTTTTAGCGCGGTGGGTGAAAGAAAATTTCTTGGAGGTGAACCATCTGGCTGCTAGCCTTGGTCCAGGATGGGTCCAATTTGGGCCAACTGGTCCAGTGGTGTAGAGGCGGGATCAGGAGGGCGCACAGAGGGAGCATTCCGAAGAACACACCGCCGCAAAAAAACAGGCGGGTCCAACATGGGAGACGAAAATGATTTCCAAGATCGTGAAATCGGGGCTGACCCGGAGGACGTTCCTTAAATCGACAGCGGTCACTGCGATGAGCGCCGGGCTTCCGGGCGCGTCGCTGGCGGCGGGCAATACCATCAAGATCGGCTTTCTGGCACCGCTGACCGGCGCCGTCGCGGCCTGGGGCAAGCCGGGGCTGGACGGCTGCCAGATCTGGGCAGCGCGGGTCAACGCGGCGGGCGGTATCAAGCTGGGCGACGGCAGCTACAATGTCGAGTTCGTCTCCTACGACAATGAATACGACCCGGCCAAGGCGCGCACCGGGGCGACCAAGCTGATCCGCGAGGACGGGGTCAGCTTCATCATGATGCTGGGCGGCGACACCTGGCCGGGCGTGCAGCCGGTCGCGGAAAAGACCGGAATGCTGTTTTCCACCCTGCTGCCGTCGGACCTGTCACCGGATACCAATATGCTGATTGCACCGGCCGAGGTGCATCCGATCTACAACGTGACGGGTGTCGAGTGGCTGGCCGAGACCAAGCCGGAGCTGAAAACCGCGGTGATGTGCGCCCAGGATGACGCGCTGGGGCTGCCGTCGGTCGCGACCTATCTGGCGGCGTTTGAGGCGGCGGGCATCGAGATGCTGGATGAGCCGCTGCTGTTTGATCCGGCCACCACCGACTTTGCGCCGGTGGTGACCCGGCTGATCAGCAAGAACCCGGATATCGTCTGCCTGGATACCTGCTACAGCGACTATGTGCATCCGATTGCCGAACAGCTGTTCCAGCAGGGCTTCAAGGGGCAGATCATCTCCTGCACCGCGGATTTCTATGACCAGATGATCGCCAAGACCTCGGAGGACTTCATGGAAGGCTTTGTCTTCCAGTTCCCGGATTTCGATGACCCGGCGCTGAATGGCGATAACATCAACTTCACCGATCCGAACGGGTTTTATGAGGAGTTCAACAGGCGGCATCCGGGCCAGTGGGGCGCGGTGAGCTGGGAATATGCCTCGATCATGGATCTGTGGAAGGCGGCCGCCGAAAAGGCCGGATCGGCCAGCCCGGATGCGGTGGCGGCTGCGATGAAGGAGGGCAAGGGCAAACATGCCTTTGGCGATGCGGACTGGTGGGGAACTGAGCTGTTTGGCATCGACAACGCGCTGGTCGGCGACTGGCCGGTGGTTGCCATCGAAAAGGGCAAGGCCCGGATCAAGGACTTCCGTTCTATCCCCGCTTGGTACGCAAAACACGGCGACCTGCTGGTCAAGCACATGAAGGCCTATGATCAGATGTGGGATCAGCGCAGCTGACCTGCAGGCCAGTCCATCAGGCGGTGCGGGACCTGTCTTCGCACCGCGCGAGAGACCGAACAAAGAGACAATCCGATGCTGGACCTTCTGGCGCAGACCGGCCTCAACGCCGTGTATGCTGCGAGCTATATTTCCCTTGTTGCTGTAGGGCTTGTGCTGATTTTTGGCGTCATGGGCGTGATCAACTTTGCCCATGGCGAACTGTTCATGGCGGGTGCCTATGCGATTGTGGCGCTTTACGCCGGGCTGAACGTGCCGTTCTTTCTGGCTGTGGCAGCGGGCCTGTTGTTTGTGGGCTGTCTGGGCCTCTTGATGGAGCGGGCGCTGTTCAGGCCCTTGAAGGATAATCCCTTGGGCGGGCTGGTTGCCTCCATCGGGTTCCTGATGATCCTGCAGGCGCTGGCGGTGATGGGGTTTGGCGTGCGGATGGTGCATATCCCGCCGGTCACGCAGGAGGTCATCGCCTTCAGTGACAAGGTGCGGCTGCCGGTTGCGCGGCTCTACGTGATCATTGCCGCCATCGTGCTGCTGTCGGCGCTGTGGTATTTCCTGAAGCGGACCAGGTTCGGCTGGGCGCTGCGGGCCTCGGCGCAGGATCCTGAGGCGGCGGCGCTGCAGGGGATTTCTATCACCCAGACCGCGCGCGTCGCCATGTTCATCGGCGCGGGGCTGGCGGGGATTGCCGGCGCACTTACGGCGCCGCTGGTCTCGGTCAATCCGCATATGGGGCATTCGGTGATCGTCACCGCGTTCATCGTCATTATCGTCGGCGGGGTCGGTTCGCTGGAGGGGGCCATCGTCGCCTCGGTCGCCTATGCGCTGGTGCATACCTTCGTGACCACCTTCTGGGACGGTGTTCTGGCCGACATCGTGGGTCTGTCGCTGATGCTGGTTGTGCTGATCGTCAAGCCCACCGGCCTGTTCGGGAGTGCGGACCGTGCCTAAGTTCCTGATCTGGATCGCGGCCCTTGCCGCGCTGGTTGCCCTGCCGCATGGGCTCAGCTTTTCGCAGCAGGAAATCCTGGTGTTCCTGACCATCAATGTGCTGCTGGTCGCCAGCTACCGGCTGCTGACCCTGACCGGGGAATGGTCGCTGGCCCATGTGGTGATCATGGGGGTGGGGGCCTATTCGTCGGCCTTGCTGACCAAGAAGCTGGGGGTCTATGTGCCGGTTTCGATGCTGCTGGGCGGGGTGATCGCGGCGCTGATCGCGGTGCTGCTGTCGTTCCCGCTGTTCCGGATGAAGGGGTTCTATTTCCTGATCGGATCGTTTGCGGCAGGGGAAATCATCCGCCTGCTGTGGAAGCGGTTCCGCGATCCCTTTGGCGGCGCCAAGGGGATCAAGGGGATCGACCCGATGCCGGATTTCTCGATCGGCTTCTACAAGTTCGATTTCTTCGAGCCCACGTCCTACTACTATTTCGCCGGTGTCATCGTTGCCTTCTGCCTGTGGATCCTGTGGCGGATCGAGAAGTCGCCGGTCGGCCTGACCTTTCATGCAGTGCATTGGCAGGACAAGCTGGCGCAGGCCTCGGGCGTGAATGTGCGGGCCTACCGGACGCTGGCCTTTGCCATCGCCTCGGGTTTTGCCGGGATCTCCGGCGCGCTGCTGGCGCATTATGTCGGCACCATCAATCCCACTGCGTTTGATATCGACCTGATGGTCTTTGTGCTGACCTGGGCGATTGTCGGCGGCACCGCCACGTTCTACGGGCCAATCCTGGGCTGCGTGGTTCTGACGGTGCTGAACGAGATTGTCCTGCGCGAGCTGGGGCTCGAGCAGATGCGGCCGCTGGTTTATGGCGCCATCATGATCCTGTCGATCCTGTTCCTGCCCAGCGGGCTGGAAAGCATCGTGCAGAAACTCACCAAAAGACGCGCTGCTGAGAGCGCGCCGGAACGGAGCCCGGCAGAATGACCGATTTTCTCGAAGTCAAAGGCCTGACCATGCGGTTCGGCGGGCTGACGGCGGTGGACAGCCTGTCGTTCAAGGTGGCGCATGGCACGATCCACGGCCTGATTGGCCCGAACGGGGCGGGCAAGACCACGACGTTCAACATGATTTCAGGCTTCTACAGGCCAAGCGGAGGGCGGGTGCTGCTGCGGGGGGAGGATATCTCCGGCCTGCAGATGCATGAGGTCGCCCGGCGCGGGGTGGTGCGGACCTTCCAGCACTCGACGCTGTTTGCGGAGCTGACGGTTCTGGAGAATGCGCTGGTCGGGACCCACATGCCGTTCCGCCCCAACATCTTTGCCGCCATCATCGGCTGGGACAGGGAGGACCGCAGCGGGGCTGAGGCGCGCGCCAGGGAGGCGCTGGAGTTCTTTGGCCTGGATCATCTGGTGCGGGAACGGGCGGGAGACCTGAGCCACGGGCATCAGCGGGCGCTGGGTATGGCGGTGGCCTATGCCAGTCATCCGGATGTGATCCTGCTGGACGAGCCGTTCACGGGCATGAACCCTGAGGAAACCCGGCAGATGATGGACCTGATGGAACGCCTCAGGGCGGACGGGATCACCATCCTGATCGTGGAGCATGACATGCAGGCGATCATGGGGCTGTGCGACACCATCACCTGCATGAGCTTTGGCAAGTTCCTGGCCGAGGGCGGCCCGCAGCAGATCCGCAACCATCCGGCGGTGATCGAGGCCTATCTGGGAGGCGCGCGCCATGTTGCTTGAGATGAAGAACATCGCCGTGAACTACGGCAAGATCAACGCGATCCGGAATATCTCGGTTGCGGTGCCGGAGGGAAAGATCGTCACCATCATTGGCGCCAACGGGGCGGGCAAGACCACCACGCTGCGGGCGATGTCGGGGATGCTGCCGGTCGCCGCGGGGGAGATCACGTTCGAAGGCAAGCGGATCGACCATCTGCCCGCGCATAAGGTGGCGGCCAATGGCATCGCCCATGTGCCGGAGGGGCGGCGGGTCTTTCCGGATATGACGGCGGAGGAGAACCTGCGCACGGGGGCGTTCCTGCGCAAGGACAAAGCGGCGGTCGAGGCGGATCTGGAGGATGTCTTCACCCGCTTCCCGCGCCTGCGCGAGCGGCGCGCCCAGATGGCCAAGACCATGTCCGGCGGCGAGCAGCAGATGCTGGCGATTGGACGCGCGCTGATGTCCAAGCCGCGGCTGCTGCTGATGGATGAGCCGTCGATGGGGCTGGCGCCGGTCATTGTCGAGGAAATTGCCCGGATTATTGAGGAGATCAACGCAAACGGCCTGTCGGTGGTGCTGGTCGAGCAGAACGCCGAACTGGCGCTGGAGCTTGCCGATTACGCCTATGTTCTGGAAACCGGAAATGCAGCAATGGAGGGGCCTGCAGATGAGCTTCACGGAAACGAACACGTCCGCGCCGCGTATCTGGGGCTTTAGGCGGGATGCAGAATTGCGGGCCGCGCGCGAGGCGGGCTGGTCGCGGGCCGATCTGGCTTGGGAGCGGCTGATGGAACGGGCGCTGGCGGCGGCCGCGGCAGGGCGTTCGCGCCAAGCAATGCGCCTGTTCCGGCTGGCGGATCTGCTGGCGCGGGCGGCGTTTCCGGCCGCGGATCTGCGCCGGGCTGCGGCGCCTGCCAATCTGGCGGTGCTGCACTTCCGGCGCGGCGGGCTGGCGGAGGCGGAGCGGCTGCAGGCCCGCGCCCTGCGGGTCTGGGCCGGAGCGGCAGTGCAGGTCGCGGCGATGCGGATTGCGCCGCGCAGCCGGTCGTCGCTGTTTCACCTGCGGATGGAGGCGCTGCACCGGGACACGTTCCACGCCAATCTGAAAACCCGTGTGGGGCGGATCGCGGCAGAGACCGGGGAAACATTGCGCAACCTGACCTCGGGCCGGGCGGTGCTGCACCGCCACGCCAGCCGCTGGCGCGGCGAAAAGCCTGCGGTGTTTGACGGCACCCGCAAAGTGCTGGGGGCCTGCCTGCTGCTGATAGACGGCTGAGTTAAATCTGTGATTGTGCTGCATGGCGCTGGAACCCGGGCCGGATGGCCCGGGTTTTGCTGGTTGCGGCTGTGCGGGCCGGTGCCCCGGGGCAACTATTTTCCCCCCGGACCCGGCAGGGGCTTGGGAAAAACCTGTAACGGCAGTAAAATAATTTTCGCGTGGTTTCTTGCGCTTGGAAAAGTTTTTGCGTATGCGCCGCTGCGCGCTTGTCAGAGGCCGTCAATAAGGAAGATAACACAGTGGCTAAACCTAAAGACGATACCGACGCAGTGGCAAATAACCTTTCCCAAGATCCGCACCGTGTCCGCGAGGGCTCCGAAAAAGTCCTGGAAGTGGCGATCGGCCGCGAAGTGCGGTCGTTCCGGCGCCAGCAGGGGATCACGGTGGCGGATCTGGCCAATCTGACCGGCTTGTCCATCGGGATGCTGTCGAAGATCGAAAACGGCAACACCTCTCCGTCGCTGACCACGCTGCAACTGCTGGCCAATGCGCTGAGCGTGCCGATCACCTCGTTCTTCCGCCGGTTCGAGGAGACCCGCGAGGCCGTGCACACGAAAGCCGGGGAAGGTGCGGAAACCGAACGCGCGGGCACCCGGGCAGGGCACCAGTATCAGCTTCTGGGCCATCTTGGCGCCAATGCCTCCGGCGTGATGGTGGAACCTTACATGATCACCCTGACCGAGGAGTCGGATGTCTTCCCGACCTTCCAGCATGACGGTATCGAGATGCTCTACATGCTGGAGGGCGAGGTGGATTACCGCCACGGCGACAAGGTGTTTTCGCTGAAGCCGGGCGACACGCTGTTCTTCGACGCCGATGCGCCGCACGGGCCGGAAAGCCTGGTCAAGCTGCCTGCGCGCTATCTGTCAGTTATCTCCTACCCGCAGTCGAGCTGAAGTACCCGGGGCGGGCTCCCGCCTGTTCCGGGCCATCTGACGATGCCCCTGCACAGTTGGGCCCGGCGCCGCGCGATGCGCGGCGCGGTTGCGTTTTGCGGCAGGCCCTGCGGGCGCTGCCCGGCCCAACGCCGCGCAAGGGGCAGGCGCAGCCTGCCATCTGATGCGGGGGCGGGAGGGCTTCGTGCATCCCTGACGGCAAAAAGAAACTGCCGGAGCCAGGGGCAGCGGCAGTTAGTGAAGCGGGCCTAAGTGACAGGGGTAGGGACGGCCCGCAAGTCCGCTCGGGATCAGTTGTCGTCGGGCCAGATGCCGTCTGAGGTCGGGCTGCCGTCGTCAAACTGCGAGAGCCATTCCACCATCAGCGGCCGGTTGTCGATGAAGCCCTTGTAGGCCGCCAGCTCCTCCGGCAGGTCGCGGATCACCCGGTGCAGGCGGCGGGCCCATTTCGGCACCGTCACCAGATCGTTGAAGCTGATCAGGTAGCAGCGGATCGGGAACACCAGCGCGTTGGAGCGGGGCAGCCGGAAGAAGGTTTGCAGCTCGACCCGCAGGTGCTGCTTCTCGCCGATGTTCTCCATCGTCAGCCCCTGCTTCATCACGCCCCATTTGTGGTAGTTCTCGGGGCTGGTGTCCAGGAGAGGGTTCACCGTCATCGTCCAGTTCAGGCGGCGGGCGGGCTGGCCCTGCTGGATGTTGAGCAGGAACTTCAGCGCCCGCACGAAGATACCCATCTCATGCGCCTTGGGTACCGGCGCGTGCCATTCAAAGAAGTTCATGCCGATATCGAAGTCCAGCGACCAGTCGGCCTGGGTGGTGACCATGCCGGCGTCCATCCACAGGTTGTCGTCGCGCTGGTCGAGCACCGCAAAGTCACCCTGGGTCTGGCGGGTGATGTATTCCATCGGGCCGTAGGGCAGGGTGCTTTCGTCGAGGAAGGTGAAGGTGTCGTCGATGCCTAACGGCTTGTTCACCCAGCGCCAGCGGTTGCCTTCTTTATGCAGTTCGAACAGGTCCGGGTATTCGGCCGCCTTGGCTTCCATGATCAGCTCTACCAGATCCCAGCCTGCCAGCGTCATGTGCGGCAGCGACTGGCAGCGCAGCGGGTCATTGGCCAGCACCCGGGCGCGGTCGCGCATTTCCGAGACATAATGCTCGTCCACGTCGAAGGTGCGTTCGAATACCGAGCCGGGCCGGTAGGATTTGTGCGGCTCCATGTTTACCGAATACATGTAGCTGTCTTCGTGGAACGGGAAGGGGAAGCGCTTGATCGCCCATTCCGAGTTCTTGAAGGTGAAGTCGCCGTGGAAGGTTTCGTCGTTGAATTGAATGGTCATTTCTCGTTTCCTCAGCGGTCCAGAACCAGTGTCTTGCCTTCAAAGCGCGACACGCAGGGCATGATGTGCTTGCCGCCGGCCTTTTGTTCATCCGTCAGCCAGTGGTCGTAGTGCAGGAACTTGCCGTCATAGCCGATGACATTGGTCTCGCACTGGCCGCAGGCGCCGCCGCGGCAGAGGTAGGGGGCGTCGATGCCGGCCGCTTCCAGCGCTTCCAGCAAGGACTGGTGCTCCCCGACTTGCACGATCTTGTTGGAGACCGCGCATTTCACCTCAAACGGTTTCCCGGAGGCCGGTGCCAGGAATTCCTCGGAATGCACCGCCTCGCGCGGCCAGCCCATCTCCCCGGCGGTGGAATGCACCCAGTTGATCATGCCCTTGGGACCGCAGACGTAGACATGGGTGCCAAGCGGCTGGTTGGCGAGCAGGGTCTTGAGGTCGATCGCCTCGTTCTGGTCGTCATGGTAGATGTGGACCTTGCCCGGGTAGCGCTCTGACAGCTCCTTGGCGTAAGTGCCCAGAGAAGCGGTGCGGACCGCGTAGTGCAGCTCGAAATGGCCGCCCATCATCGCAAGCTGATGCATCTGCGCCATGAAAGGGGTGATGCCGATACCGCCCGCCAGCATCAGGTGCTTCTTGGCGCGCAGGTCCAGCGAGAACAGGTTCACCGGGTTGGAGATCACCATCTCCATCCCCTCCTTGACCCTGCCGTGCATGAACCTGGAGCCGCCGCGGCCTTGATCGTCGCGCCGCACCGAGATGGTATAGGCGCCGCGGTCGGCCGGGTTGGACATCAGGGAATAGGCGTTCAGCCGGGTGATATCGCCGTCCTGCATTTCCACAACGGTATGCGCCCCGCCCGAGAAGGTGGGCAGGTCGCCGCCGCCGGTGCGGACGAATTTGAAACGGGTGACCAGATCGTTGACCGGTTTGACCTCGGCCACGGTGACATTCAGTTTTGCGGTGCCAGCACTCATTTGAACAGCTCCACTTTCTCGGGGATGTTGCCCGGATCCTCGGCATCCACCCGCACCCCCTGGAAGGCGGCGAGGCGGCGCGAGTAGTGATCGCGCACGAACAGGCTGAGGCCGCAGTGGCTGCATTCGAACGGGTCGGTGGTGACGTCCTCGGTGATGCCCTTGCAGTGCACGCACTGCATGCGCCGCGCGGTGGAGCCGCGGTGTTCGGTCTGGATCGCGGTGTGCGGGATGCCGGCGGCGGTGGCCTCGGCCATGGCCTGGCCCATCAGGCCTTCGGTGCCGCTCAGATACACCTGAGTGCCCATGTGGCAATCCTGCAAGGCGCGGCGGATGCGGCTTTGCGCGGCCTCATAGGAGGGGCCTGCGTAGAACTGGCCGGCACCCAGTTCTTCCAGCTGGCTGCTGTATGCGGTGCCGGTTGTCTTGGGGATGTAGATGATGTGGGCCTTGGCCCAGAAGGCCTTGTCCACCGATTTGGCCAGATCCAGGATCGCCTCGGCGCCTTCGGCGTCGGCAATCATCAGGTGGCCGCTGCCGGAGCGGGCTTCAAGCTCGCCGTAGACCGGGCGGCTGGTGATGGAAGGGGGAAATTGGGTCTTAGACATGTGGGTCGCTTTTCCTGCAGTCCGGGTGAACGGAAGCGGGCGCCCCCGGAACGGGGACGCCCGGAATTCGGCTCAGCCTTTTGCGGTCCGGCGTTTCTTTTCCGGATCGTGGAACGGCATTTCCGCTGCGACGCAGGGGATTTCGCCGGTGGAGTTCTTGACGGTCAGCGGCATTCCGGGTTCGGCGCAGTCGACCGGCATGCGGGCGATGCCCACGTTGTGCTCATTCAGGGGCGAGTACATGCCGATGGTGACAACGCCGACCTGCTTGCCGTCGCGCAGGAGCGGCGCGCCTTCTTCGGCGGGCTCTGTGCCTTCCAGCTTGACGCCGTAGATCTTGAAGCGCTCCTTGCCTTTCAGGCGGTAGTGCTCCTCGGCGCCGCGGAAGCCTGTTTTGCCCGGCGAGACGGTGAAGTCGAGGCCCAGTTCCCACAGGGTGTCGCCGCATTTCTCGTTCTCGAAGGGATACATTTCCGAGTTATCAAAGGGGAAGAACAGCAGGTAGCTTTCGGCGCGCAGAAGGTCGAGGGTGGTGAAGCGGGTCGGGATGATACCCATTGGCGCGCCTTTTTCGACCAGATTGTCCCAGATATGCGGCGCGTCCTGGCCGCGGCAGAAGATCTCATAGCCGCGCTCGCCGGTGTAGCCGGTGCGGGAGATGGTCACCGGCTTGTCGAACAGGGTGGTGTGGATGTGGCTGAAATAGACCACGTCGCGGATGCCGGGCACGCCCTGTTTTTCCAGGAAGTCGACCGCCAGCGGCCCCTGCAGAGAGATGTCGTGCAGGTTGTCGTCAAACCGGATGTCGACGTCGCGGCCCTGCGCCGCCATGGTCAGCTGCTCGTGGCCCTGGCCGGAGCCGTGCACCACCATCCAGCTGTTCGGTCCCATGCGGTAGATCACGCAGTCGTCGACGAACTTGCCTTCGTCGTTCAGCATGCAGGCATAGGTGCTGCGGCCGGGTTTGATCTTTTCCACGTTGCGGGTGGTGGCCCGGTCGATCACGTGGCTGGCATGCGGGCCGACGATATGGACCTTCTTCAGGCCGGACACGTCCATGAAGCCCGCCTTGGTCCGGATCGCCATGTATTCTTCGGTCTGGTCCTTGTCATAAGACCAGGCGGTGCCCATGCCGCTCCAGTCTTCCAGATCCGAGCCCATCGCCCGGTGGCGGTCAGCAAGGGTTGAGAAGCGCCAGGATGCAGTCATTGTCTAAGTCTCCCTATTGGTGCGGACCAAAATTGTTGATTTGGTTCCTTTGGTCTGGTCCAGTTAGCCAAGAGAGGGGGCGTTGTGTCAATGAATTTTCCTATCAGGAAAAAGATTTCGCCTAAAAGGCCGATTCCCCATGGCTTTGCGGCATGGATTGGCCTGAAATGGTCTTTTTGGCAGCCGGCTTGGGGTTGCGGGCGCTGCCCGTTGACCCGCTTCGAGTGAGAATCGGAGGCCTTCAGCGCCGGAGATTCGCGCGATTCCGCCGCAAACGGGCCATGCCGGTAAGGCTCCGACTGCTGACCGGGGCTGCCGGGCGCACGCAGGCCCCAGGCGGGCTTCAGGCGGCGGGTGAGCGCTGTAAGCCGTTGGACGGGCGGGCGAAGAGAACTGCGGCGGACCCGGCAGGGCGGGCGCTTGGGAGGCTGCCACTTTTCCCTCAGTGAATAAACTTTCACATGATTATTGACAGATTTGCACCCTGAGACCCAGAATAAAGGAAAATAATATTCCCAAGAGGCAAAAATGCCCGGGAGCACTGCCAACAGGAGGGTAAAACATTGGATGGAAATCTGAACGCGTTAACAACCGTGTTCACCGAGTTCTACTACTGGGTGACGGTTGTCTTCATGTTCCTCATTCACGTGGGGTTCTGCATGTATGAGGTCGGCGCCAGCCGCCACCGGAACCATATGCACACACTGATGAAGAACATCATGATCATTCCGCTGGTCACGGTGACATTCTTCTTTTTCGGCTGGTGGATCTACTGGGCCTTTCCCAGCTTCCCGTTCTTCGGCGGGCTGAACTATGAGGCGGGGGCGGCGAACCTGCCGTGGTCGCAGAACATGGCCACCAACCTGTCCGACCGGATCACCGGCGTGTTCTGGGCGGCGTTTCTGCTGTTCTCCTGGACCGCCGCCTCGATCGTGTCCGGTGCGGTCATCGAACGGATCCGCTCCTCTGCTCTTTGGGTGCATGCGGTGATGATCGGATCGGTGTTCTGGATCATCGACGCCGCCTGGGGCTGGCATGCCGAGGGCTGGATGGTGAAATACCTGGGCTACCATGATGCCTATGCCTCCGGTGTGATCCACGCGATTGCCGGCGGTTACGCGCTGGGCGTGATCATGGTGCTGGGTCCGCGGCTGGGCAAGTTTGCCGCCGATGGCACCCCGCGGGATATTCCGCCGCATAACCCCTGGATGCTGACCATCGGGATCTTCCTGATCTATTCCGGTTTCTGGGGCTTTTACGCCGCGTGCAACATCCCGGTGATCTCGCCCGAAGGGATTGGCGGGATGCTGACCGGCGACACCTGGACGGCCACCAATATCTACCTGGCGCCGACGTCGCTGTCCGCGATCACTTTCAACTTCCTGATGTCGCTGTCGGGCGGTCTGATGGCGGCCTATGTGGTGTCCAAGGGCGATGCCTTCTGGACCTTCTCCGGCGGTCTGGCGGGTATCATCACCGCTTCAGCGGGCAACGATCTGTATCATCCGATCCAGGCGATGCTGGTCGGCGCTGTGGGTGTCGTGGTCGTCTACAAGCTGCACTACTGGGTGGAGCGCACCTTCAAGCTGGATGACGCGGTGGGCGCCGTTGCGGTGCATGGCTATTCCGGCGTTGTCGGCCTGATCATCGCGGGCTTCCTGCTGTGGGGCGCGCCAAGCTCGCCTTATGAAGGTTTCGCCACGGTGAACCCGGTCGGCCAGGTGGTTGGTGCGGTGATCATGTTCGGGGTGCTGGGCTGGCTGCCGGGCTTCGTGATCGCCAAGATGCAGGCCGCCGCAGGCGTTCTGCGGATCCCGGTGGAGGTCGAGCTGCAGGGCCTCGATTACGCCGAACACCATGCCTACGAAGATGCCAAGGCCGAGATCATTGCCGCCGACAAGGCTGCACTGAATGGCGGCGGCGTACCAGCTGAATAAGGAGAATTGAAATGTCTACGATCGGTTACGACAGCTGGGCGGTGGATCTGGCAGAGGTTGGGGCGGTCTATCCGTTCCAAGGGTCAGAGGGGCTGATGGTTGTCCTTGGGGTGGTCTTCTGGATCGCCTGGCACAGGATCCAGTTCGTCCGCGAGGGCCAGCACCTGGAGAAGGCCAAGCAGATGGGAGACACGGAAAAAATCCACAATCTGCTGGAGAAGTATTGATCTTTCCAGGTCAGGGGCGCGCCAATCGGCGCGCCCTTTCTTTCCTTCGTAGGAAAATAAGTTTCATAAGAGTTGAATGGCGGATCGCAAACTGCTAGCGTTGATTCGAGATGAAAAGCAGGAGGCACACCCATGTGCGGGATTGTCGGTCTTTTTCTGAAAGACAAATCACTTGAGCCGAAACTGGGCGATATGCTCACCGATATGCTCATCACCATGACGGACCGCGGTCCGGACAGCGCGGGCATTGCGATCTATGGCGCGAACGCGGACGGGCGGGCCAAACTCACCGTGCAGTCCGACACGCCGGAAGCGGCCTTTGACGGGCTGGACGGCGCGCTGGCCGAAGCGCTGAGCGCCGATGTGTCGATCCGCGTGATCGACACCCACGCGGTTCTGGAATTGCCCGCGGGCAAGGAAGAAGAGGCCCGCAGCGCGCTGGCCGAACTGCGTCCGGGCCTGCGTGTCATGAGCGCGGGCGACACCATCGAGATCTACAAGGAAGTGGGCCTGCCCGAGAAGGTCGCCGAGCGGTTCAACGTGCGCGGCATGAGCGGCAGCCACGGCATCGGCCACACCCGCATGGCCACCGAATCCGCCGTGACCACCGAGGGCGCGCATCCGTTCTCCACCGGCTCCGACCAGTGCCTGGTGCACAATGGGTCTCTGTCCAACCACAACGCGCTGCGCCGCAAGCTGCGCCGCGAAGGCGTGCGGATCGAAAGCCAGAACGATACCGAAGTGGGCGCGGCCTATCTGACCTGGAAGATGCAGAACGGCGCCACCCTGGGCGAGGCGCTGGAGGGCAGCCTGGAGGACCTGGACGGCTTCTTCACCTTTGTGGTCGGCACCAAGGACGGCTTCGGCGTGGTCCGCGACCCGATCGCCTGCAAACCGGCCGTAATGGCGGAGACCGACCAGTATGTGGCGTTCGGCAGCGAATACCGCGCGCTGGTGAACCTGCCGGGCATCGAAGACGCCCGCGTCTGGGAGCCCGAACCCGCAACCGTTTACTTCTGGAACCACTAAGATGCAGACATATGATCTTGAAGCAAATGGCCTGCGCGGTCTGAATTCGGCCCTGCAGGAACTGAACGGCAGCTCCAACAAGACCGCCTGGGAAATCGTCAACCCCAAGGGCAGCCATGCGATTGCCGTGGGGTTGAACTCGCCCATTGAAGTCACCGTTAAGGGCTCCACCGGATACTATTGCGCCGGTATGAACCAGCAGGCGACCGTCAGGGTCGAGGGGTCGGCCGGCCCCGGCGTGGCGGAAAACATGATGTCCGGCACCGTGATCGTCGAAGGCGACGCCAGCCAGTATGCCGGCGCCACCGGCCATGGCGGCCTGCTGGTGATCAAGGGCAATGCCTCGTCCCGCTGCGGCATCTCGATGAAGGGCATCGACATCGTCGTGCACGGCAACATCGGCCACATGTGCGCCTTCATGGCGCAGGCGGGCAACCTGGTGGTGCTGGGCGACGCAGGCGATGCGCTGGGCGACAGCTGCTACGAGGCGCGGTTCTTCGTGCGCGGCACCGTGAAGAGCCTGGGCGCCGACTGCATCGAGAAGGAAATGCGCCCGGAGCATATCGAGATTCTCAAGGATCTGCTGGCCCGCGCCGGCGCCGATGCCAAGCCGGAGGAGTTCAAGCGCTACGGGTCCGCCCGCAAGCTCTACAACTTCGACGTCGACAACGCGCAAGCGTACTAAGGACAGGGATCACTAGACATGGATAGCAATAAAATCCCCCGCACGGTCCCGATCCAGTCGGCGACCTTCTCGAACCCGATCAACGCGGAAATCCGCCGCGCGGCGGCCACCGGGATCTATGACATCCGCGGCGGCGGCGCCAAGCGCCGGGTGCCGCATTTCGACGATCTTCTGTTTCTCGGCGCCTCGATCTCGCGCTACCCGCTGGAGGGCTACCGCGAGAAATGTGAAACCAAGGTGACACTGGGCACCCGTTTTGCCAAGAAGCCGATTGAGCTGGATATCCCGATCACCATCGCTGGCATGAGCTTTGGCGCGCTGTCCGGCCCCGCCAAGGAAGCCCTGGGCCGCGGCGCATCCGCTGCGGGCACCTCGACCACCACCGGCGATGGCGGCATGACCCCCGAAGAACGCGGGCATTCCACCAAGCTGGTCTACCAGTACCTGCCGTCCCGTTACGGCATGAACCCGGACGACCTGCGCAAGGCGGACGCGATTGAGGTCGTGGTCGGCCAAGGCGCCAAGCCCGGCGGCGGCGGCATGCTGCTGGGCCAGAAGATTTCCGACCGCGTTGCGGAAATGCGCACCCTGCCGAAGGGCATCGACCAGCGCTCCGCCTGCCGGCACCCGGACTGGACCGGCCCGGATGACCTGGAAATCAAGATCCTGGAGCTGCGCGAAATCACCGGTTGGCAGGTGCCGATCTATGTTAAGGTCGGCGGCACCCGCCCCTATTACGACACCGCGCTGGCGGTGAAGGCCGGTGCAGACGTTGTGGTTCTGGATGGGATGCAGGGCGGCACCGCCGCCACCCAGGACGTGTTCATCGAACATGTCGGCCTGCCGACGCTCGCCTGTATCCGCCCTGCCGTGCAGGCGCTGCAGGACCTGGGTGTTCACCGCGAGGTGCAGCTGATCGTCTCTGGCGGCATCCGCACAGGCGCCGATGTGGCCAAGGCGATGGCGCTGGGCGCGGACGCGGTCGCGATCGGCACCGCGGCGCTGATTGCGCTGGGCGACAATGACCCGAAGTGGGAAAGCGAGTACCAGAAACTGGGCACCACCACTGGCGCCTATGACGACTGGCACGAAGGCAAGGATCCGGCGGGCATCACCACCCAGGACCCGGAACTGATGAAACGCCTGGACCCGGTCGATGCGGGCCGCCGCCTGCGCAACTACCTCAAGGTGATGACGCTGGAAGCCCAGACCATCGCCCGCGCCTGCGGCCACAACCACCTGCATAATCTTGAGCCCGAGGATCTGTGCGCCCTGACCATGGAGGCCGCCGCGATGGCGCGGGTGCCGCTGGCCGGGACCGACTGGTACCCGGGCAAGGCAGGGTTCTGACGATTGGCGGGGCGCGGCTGGCAACAGTCCGCGCCCCATTTCTGAAATACGTACAACAGGGAAAGGAAGTAGGACCATGACGACAGATCTGGCTGCTTTCGCAAAAGAAAAAGGCGTCAAATACTTCATGATCTCGTTCACCGACCTGTTCGGGGGGCAGCGCGCCAAACTGGTGCCGGCGCAGGCGATCGCGGACATGCAGGAAGACGGGGCCGGCTTTGCCGGTTTTGCCACTTGGCTTGACCTGACGCCCGCACATCCGGACATGCTGGCGGTGCCGGATCCTGCTTCGGTGATCCAGTTGCCATGGAAGCCGGAGGTCGCCTGGGTGGCGGCGGACTGCGTGATGGAAGGCGAGGACGTGGCCCAGGCGCCGCGCAACGTGCTGCGCCGCCTGATCAAGGAAGCCGCGGACGAGGGCCTGCACGTTAAGACCGGTATCGAGGCCGAGTTCTTTCTGCTGTCGCCGGACGGGGAGCAGATTTCCGACCCCTTCGATACGGCTGAAAAACCCTGCTATGATCAGCAGGCGGTGATGCGCCGCTATGACGTGGTGCGCGAGATCTGCGACTATATGCTGGAGCTGGGCTGGGGCCCGTACCAGAACGACCATGAGGACGCCAACGGACAGTTCGAAATGAACTGGGAGTTCGACGATGCGCTGTCGACCGCCGACAAGCACAGCTTCTTCAAGTTCATGACCAAATCGGTCGCGGAAAAGCACGGTTACCGCGCGACCTTCATGCCGAAACCGGTCGAGGGTCTGACCGGCAACGGCTGCCACGCCCATATCTCGGTCTGGGACGCGCCGGGCAAGGATGCCCGGGTCAACGTCTTTGCCGGTGAGAAGGGCGCGGGCCAGATTGCCGAACTGGGCCTGTCGGAGCAGGGCGGCTGGTTCCTGGGCGGCATCATGAAACACGCCTCGGCCCTGGCGGCGATAACCAACCCGACCGTGAACTCGTACAAGCGCATCAACGCGCCGCGCACGATGTCGGGCGCCACCTGGGCGCCAAACACCGTGACCTGGACCGGCAACAACCGCACCCATATGGTGCGCGTCCCCGGCCCCGGCCGGTTTGAGCTGCGCCTGCCCGACGGTGCGGTGAACCCCTATCTGCTGCAGGCGGTGATCATCGCGGCGGGCCTCTCCGGCATCCGCGCCAAGGCCGACCCCGGCCCGCGCCACGACATCGACATGTACGCCGAAGGCCATACCATCACCGACGCGCCGAAGCTGCCGCTCAACATGCTGGATGCGCTGCGTTTCTACGACAAGGACGACGGCCTGAAGGCGATGATGGGCGAGGCGTTCTCCGCTGCCTACCTGAAGATGAAACAGCAGGAGTGGAACTCCTTCGTCAATCACTTCTCCCGCTGGGAGAAGGACAACACGCTCGACATCTGATTCCCCGTTCCGGCCTGCGGGCCGGATCTCTATGGCCCGGGCAACGCCTGGGCCCTTTTTGTTTGCGGCAGCGCCTGCCGCATATGCGCCGTGTTCACCTGGAGTGAAATTCTGCCTGTTTCCTATTGGCGGCGGAAAGGCGGAAAATGCCGGGTCTGGCCCCGGAAAGGGGGCAAGAGGGTGTTGACGGTTAGGAAAATAAATTGAGTAATAGGAATATATCTTGCCTCGCAATCAAAGATTGCCGCGGGGCGTGACCCGGAACGGATGGCAGCAGGGAGATGGCCATGAGCTACAAGAGTGACATTGAGATCGCGCGGGACGCGCAGAAGAAGCCGATCCAGGAGATTGGGGCGAAGATCGGGATTTCCAATGACGATCTGCTGCCCTACGGCCATGACAAGGCGAAGGTGAGCCAGCGGTTCATCAACTCTGTGCAGGACCGCGAAGACGGCAAGCTGATCCTGGTGACCGCGATCAACCCGACACCGGCGGGCGAAGGCAAGACCACCACCACCGTGGGCCTGGGCGACGGGCTGAACCGGATCGGCAAGAACGCGATGATCTGCATCCGCGAAGCGTCGCTGGGGCCGAACTTCGGCATGAAGGGCGGCGCTGCGGGCGGCGGCTATGCCCAGGTGGTGCCGATGGAGGAGATGAACCTCCACTTCACCGGCGACTTCCACGCGATCACCTCGGCGCATTCGCTGCTGTCAGCGATGATCGACAACCACATCTACTGGGGCAACGAGTGCGAGATCGACGTGCGCCGCGTCGCCTGGCGCCGGGTGGTCGACATGAACGACCGGGCGCTGCGCCAGATCACCGCCTCCCTCGGCGGCGTCTCCAACGGCTTCCCGCGCGAGACCGGCTTTGACATCACCGTGGCCTCGGAAGTGATGGCGATCCTGTGCCTGGCCAATGACCTCAAGGACCTGGAGCAGCGCCTGGGCGACATCATCGTGGCCTACCGCCGCGACAAGACCCCGGTCTACTGCCGCGACATCAAGGCCGAGGGCGCGATGACCGTTCTGCTGAAGGACGCGATGCAGCCGAACCTGGTGCAGACCCTGGAAAACAACCCGGCCTTCGTGCACGGCGGCCCGTTCGCCAACATCGCGCATGGCTGCAACTCGGTGATCGCCACCAAGACCGCGCTGAAAGTGGCCGATTACGTGGTCACCGAGGCGGGCTTCGGCGCTGACCTTGGCGCCGAGAAGTTCATGAACATCAAGTGCCGCAAGGCGGGCATCGCGCCCTCCGCAGTGGTGGTCGTGGCCACCGTGCGGGCGATGAAGATGAACGGCGGCATCGCCAAGGCCGACCTCGGCGCCGAGAATGTCGAGGCGGTCAAGAAGGGCTGCGCCAACCTCGGCCGCCACATCGAGAACGTCAAATCCTTCGGCGTGCCGGTGGTGGTTGCGATCAACCACTTCGTGACCGACACCGAGGCCGAGGTGCAGGCGGTGAAGGACTACTGCGGCAGCCATGGCGTCGAAGCGGTGCTGTCGCGCCACTGGGAGCTGGGCTCCGAAGGCTCTGCCGATCTGGCGCAGAAGGTGGTGGAGCTGGCCGATTCCGGCAAGGCGAACTTCTCGCCGATCTACCCGGACGACATGCCGCTGTTTGAGAAGATCGAGACCATCGCCAAGCGCATCTACCGCGCCGACGAGGTGCTGGCCGATCAGAAAATCCGCAACCAGCTGAAGGAATGGGAAGAGGCGGGCTATGGCAGCTTGCCGGTCTGCATGGCAAAAACCCAGTACTCCTTCACCACCGACCCGAACCGCCGCGGCGCGCCCGTGGGCCATTCGGTGCCGGTGCGCGAAGTGCGGCTCTCGGCCGGCGCGGGCTTCATCGTGGTGGTCTGCGGCGAGATCATGACAATGCCGGGCCTGCCGCGCACCCCGGCGGCGGAGACCATCCGCCTGAATGCGGACGGCCAGATCGAAGGCCTGTTCTGAGCCGGCACAGACGGAATGCAGCGGCCCGGGGACACCCGGGCCGCTGAAGCTTTGAGATGACGGGACCGGATCCGGGGGCGGCCCCCCGGCGGAAAGGAAGAGAGCAATGGCAGCAACAGTGATTGACGGCAAGGCCTTTGCGGCCAAGGTGCGCGGCCAGGTGGCGGAGCATGTGGCGCGGCTGAAAGAGGAGCATGGCATCACCCCCGGCCTGGCGGTGGTGCTGGTGGGCGAGGACCCGGCCTCCCAGGTCTATGTCCGCTCCAAGGGCAAGAGCACCGTCGAGGTGGGCATGAACTCGTTCGAGCACAAGCTGGACGCGGGCACTTCCGAGGCCGACCTGCTGGCGCTGATCGATCAGCTGAACAGCGACGCGTCCGTGCATGGCATCCTGGTGCAGCTGCCGCTGCCGAAGCATCTGGACGAAGATCTGGTGATCAACGCGATCGCGCCGGAGAAGGACGTGGACGGCTTCCACATCTCCAACGTGGGCCTTCTGGGCACCGGCCAGAAGTCGATGGTGCCCTGCACGCCGCTGGGCTGCCTGATGATGCTGCGCGAGCACCACGGGAGCCTCTCGGGCCTGGACGCGGTGGTGATCGGCCGCTCCAACATCGTCGGCAAGCCGATGGCGCAGCTTCTCTTGGGCGACAGCTGCACCGTGACCATCGCGCATTCGCGCACCAAGGACCTGCCGGAGGTGGTGCGCCGCGCCGATATCGTGGTGGCGGCGGTGGGCCGTCCGGAGATGGTGCCGGGCGAGTGGATCAAGGAAGGCGCGACGGTGATCGACGTCGGCATCAACCGCATCGATGCGCCGGAGAAGGGCACCAATGAGGACGGAAGCGTCAAGACCCGTCTGGTGGGGGATGTGGATTACGCCTCGGCCGCGGAGCGCGCGGGCGCCATCACCCCGGTGCCGGGCGGCGTCGGCCCGATGACCATCGCCTGCCTGCTGGCCAACACCGTGACCGCCGCCTGCCGCGCCAACAACCTGGCGGAGCCGGAAGGCCTGACCGCGTAAGCGCAGCGCAAAACAGCAGCGGCTGAAACCAGCGCTCCCGCCGGACGCCTCCGGCGGGGTGAGCGGGGTTCCTGGAAACGCTCCAGTGGAGCGTTTCCCACGCGAAGGGGCGGAGCCCTTTCTGGAAAGATGAAAGAGGCGGGGGTCAGAAGCCCAGGCAGGCTATGCCGCCGAAGGTGACGGCAACACTGATCCACTGCGCGCGGTTCATGTTTTCGCGCAGCACAAGCCAAGCCAGAACCACTGTGACCAGGCCAAAGAGAGACGCGCCGACCGAGGCAAATTCAGGCCGGGGCAGGGTGCCGGAGTACATCACCACCCCAAGCGCAAATGCGTCCAGCGCCCCCATCAGGCACAGGAGCGGCAGCATCTTGCGGGAAGGCATTTGAACCGTCCGGGCGGCAAGCGCCAGGCCGAGCAGGATCAGGATAGCGGCGGTGCGGGTCACGATCAGCACCGGCAGTTCCGCGCCTGCCTGGGTAGCAGCCTGGCCTGTGGCAAAGGTGAGTGCAAAACCGATGGCGCCGGCCAGCCCCCAGGCCGCCGCCTGCAGGCTGGCCGGGCTTCCGTCGTCTTCTGTCGCGAAAACCGCGATGCAGCCAACCCCGCCAACCACTGCCGCGACGGCGAGCCAGTGGCCCGGTCCGACCGGCTGGCCCTGCAGCATCGCCATGCCAAGCGACAGCACAGGGTAGGCGCCGATCAGCGGTGCCACCAGCTTGACCGGTCCCAGCGCAAAGGCGCGGTAGAGCGCATAAGATGCCAGGGCGAAGAGTGCGCCGGACAGCCCTGCCAGCCGGGCCGCGGGCAGAGTCATCGCCTGCCAATTGCCAAAGGCAAGGGCTGCCGCGGCCACCAGAATCGCCCCGCTGGCAAAGACGGTCAGCATGGCAGGCAGGATACCGGTTCTTTGTGAGACAAACCGGACGCAAAGGTCGTGCAGGCCCCAGGCAAGGGCAGCGGCAAGGCCAAGGAACAGCGCGTGCATGGCGGTTATCCTTTCGTTTGCGGCATTCACCCCGAGGAAAATGACGCATCCCGGGCATTTTCCGTTTTTCCGCTGAAAATCAACATGTTTGTTGATTAGAGTGGCGGAAGGCAATATTCTTTTCAATAAATAAATATTCCGGCTGTGCAATTTTCGGCTGGAGTTCAACGGGAGATGCGCGATGAACGATATGAGCTTCCCTGACGTCGTGAAAGGGCCGCCGAGGCCTTCGGGACTGTATCAGCCGTCGGTGTTTTCGCTGCCGAAAGGAACCGAACGCTACGCCGTCGAAGGCTGTGGCGCGATCCTGATCCGGGTGGAAACCGGCGACCGGCTGACGGTGATCAATGACGAGGGCGGCCAGCCCTGCGAGATCTTTGCGGCCGGGGACAATGGGCGCATCGACGCGGGGATCATTGGCGCGGCTCGCAATAGCGATGCAAGCGGGCTGAAGGCGCTGCTGACCTCCTCCGACCAGTCCTTGCGCGGTCTGCGCATGGGGATGGAAGCGCGCGGCATAAACCTGGCGCAGGGCGGCGCGGTGCGGTTCTTCGATGCGGCGACGCCTGCCAAGACCGAAGAAAGCTTTACCGCGCAGCGCGATGGCGTGGTGATCGTCGCTGCCCCTGGCGGGATCATGGACTTCGAGAAGCAGGATACGGCCACCTCCCTGACGGTCATGGTCAAGCGCGCGGTGATCAAGCAGGTGGCGCGGTTTGAGCTGCCCGACCCGCTGGCGGAGCCGGTCAATGAGGTGCGGGTGCATAGCGCCACCGCAGAAAGCTATTTCGTGAAGGCCGGCGATTACATCCAGATCATTGACGTGGATGGCCGCCAGTGCACGGATTTCCAGTGCTTTGCCGCCCGAAAACTGGACAAGGGCGTGGAGCACGCGCTGGATGTGACCACTACCCGGACGCTGATGGGCCATGCCTATCCGATGCCCGGCCTGCATGCGAAATATTATGATCAGGACATGCTGCCGCTGGTCGAAGTGGTACAGGACACGGTGGGGCGGCATGATGCCTTTGCCCTGGCCTGTGCTGCGAAATACTACGACGACATCGGCTATCCCGGGCATGTGAACTGCTCGGATAACTTCAACGGCGCGCTGGCGGCCCATGGGGTGACGCCGCGCGCGGGCTGGATGGCGATCAACTTCTTCTTCAACACCGGCTTGGACGAGCATGGCGTGATGTATGCTGATGAGCCCTGGACCCGGCCCGGCGACTATGTGCTGCTGAGGGCGCTGACCGATCTGGTCTGTGTCAGCTCTGCCTGCCCGGATGACACCAGCGCCGCCAATGGCTGGAACCCCACTGACATTCACGTCCGCACCTACAGCGGCCAAGAGAGTTTCAAGCGGGCGATTGCGTTCCGCGCGACCCCTGAATCGGAGCCCAAGATGACCAAGGAAACCGGTTTCCACGACCGCCTCAGCAAGATGACCCGCAACTTTGTCGAGTATAACGGATTCTGGCTGGCCAATTGCTATGCCAGTTCCGGGCCGCTGGAGGAATACTGGGCCTGCCGTGAGAAATGCGTGGTGCTGGACCTGTCGGCCCTGCGAAAGTTCGAGATCACGGGTCCGGATGCCGAGGCGCTGTGCCAGTACATTTTCACCCGCAATATCAAGAAGCTGGCGGTGGGTCAGGTGGTCTATACCGCGATGTGCTACCCGCACGGCGGGATGATCGACGATGGCACCGTGTTCCGCCTGGGCAAGGACAACTTCCGCTGGATCGGCGGCTCGGATTATGGCGGTGAGTGGATCCGCGAGCAGGCGGAGAAGCTGGGGCTGAATGTGCTGATCCGTTCCTCGACCGATATGCAGCACAATATCGCGGTGCAGGGGCCGGAGAGCCGCGATCTGCTGAAGAAGATCATCTGGACGGCACCGCATAATCCAACGCTGGAGGAACTGGGCTGGTTCCGCTTCACGCCAGCACGCATCGGCGATGACCAGGGCGTGCCGGTGGTGGTGTCGCGGACCGGGTATACCGGCGAATTGGGGTATGAGATCTTCTGCCATCCGAAACATGCAGGCCAAGTGTTTGACGCGGTCTGGGCGGCCGGGCAGGACCACGGCATCCGCCCGATGGGGCTGGAGGCCTTGGACATGGTGCGGATTGAGGCCGGGCTGATCTTTGCCGGTTATGACTTCTCCGATCAGACTGACCCGTTCGAGGCGGGTATCGGCTTCACCGTGCCGCTGAAGTCGAAGGAGGATGACTTCATCGGCCGCGATGCGCTGATCCGGCGCAAGACCACGCCTGCGCGCAAGCTGGTGGGGCTGGACATCGACTCGGCGATCGACGTGGGCCATGGCGATTGCGTGCATATCGGCCGGGCACAGATCGGCGAGGTGACGTCTTCGATGCGTTCGCCGCTCTTGGGCAAGAACATCGCGCTGGCGCGGGTGGACGTGTCTTGTTCCGAGGTTGGAACCGAAGTGGAAATCGGCAAGCTTGACGGGCATCAGAAACGGCTGCCGGCCAAGATTGTACCCTTTGCGCATTACGATCCCAAGAAGACCCGGCCTCAATCCTGAGGCCGGCCGCTCTCGGGGCTGGGAGGTTAAATGGTTCAGAAGCTGATTGAACAGATTGGCGGTGAGGAAGTGCTGCGCGCGCTGGTCGAGCGGTTCTACGATATTGTCGAGGAAACCGAGGCCGGTGCGCAGATCGTCAAGCTGCACAAGCGGGGGCATGGGATGGATCATGCCCGGATCGAGCAGTTCAATTTTCTGTCCGGCTTCATGGGCGGGCGCAGGTACTACGAGGAAAAGCATGCGCATATGGACGTGAAACTGATGCACGCCCATGTGCCGATCACCGAAGAAGACGCCGAGAACTGGCTCAGGTGCATGGATCAGGCGCTGACAGAGCTGAAGCTGGAGGGGCCGCATGTGGAGCGGCTGCGGCAGGTGTTCCGGCGGGTGGCCTTGATGCTGGTGAATGATCTGGCCGAGTGGGGCGAGACGCGCGCGACGGCCTGAGCGCACCGCCTGTTGCCGCTGCGGGAGCCTCCCCTTTCGGCGGCAAAGCCGTCTGGCGGGCAGCCGGACGGACGGGTTTCAGGAAAGAGGGAAAGCGGGAGTGGTACTGGGATCAGCCGGGCCGCCTCAGGAAGACCTGCACGTCGGCCACATTGGTGCCGGTGCCGCCTGTGATCAGCAGCGCGTCCGCGGCTTTGAGGGCGGCGTGGCTGTCATTGTTGGCCAGCAGCGCGTCCGGGTCCAGGCCTGCGGCCTTGATCGCGTCCCAGGTGGCGGGGGTTGCGACGCCGCCGGCGGCGTCCGTGGGGCCGTCGCGCCCGTCAGTGCCGCCAGACAGGAACAGCCAGTCGCCGCTGAGCCGTTCCGCACCAAGTTTGGCGACGCGCAGGGCAAGCTCCTGGTTGCGCCCGCCGGCGCCGCTGCCGCGGAGCTGCACCGTGGTTTCGCCGCCGAAGATGAGCGCGACGGGTTTGTCGTTGGGGGCGGTTTCCGCCGCTTTTACCACGGTTTCGGCTGCCTCGGCCACATCGCCCACCAGCCTGTGCGAAACCAGCTTGGGGGTCCAGTCATCAGCTGCGGCGGCCATCATTGCCTTGAGGCTGTGGCGGTTTGAGCCGATCAATGTGTTGGTGGCCTGGGGCGGGACGTCCCGGACCTCTTCAAGCGCGCTGAGATGCTTTCTGACGGCCTCTGGCACGCTGTCCCAGAGGCCCGCGCGCTGCAGGAACTTCCGTGCCTGGGTGCGGGCGCCGATCGGTGCCACGGTGGGGCCGGAGGCAATGGCGCGCAGGTCGTCTCCGATCACGTCGGACAGGATGAAGGCTTGCACCTGAGCCGGCGCGGCATGGCGCAGCAAGCCGCCGCCCTTGATGTCCGACAGCTGCTGGCGGATCAGGTTCATCTCGTTGATCTCAAGGCCCGAGGCGAGCAGCAGCTGGTTCACCGCGGTCTTGTCCGCCAGCGTGAGGCCCGGGGCAGGGGCCACCATCAGGGCCGAGCCGCCGCCGGAAATCAGCGCGATCAGCCGGTCATCCGGGCCAAGGGAATCCGCCAGTTCAATGGCTGCCTGACCTGCCGCGGCGCTGCTTTCATCCGGCACCGGATGGGCACCGCAGATCACCCTGGCGCCAGGAATGTCCGTGTAATTCTCGGGGTTTGTGATTGCCAGCGCCTGGCTGGTGCCGGGGATCAGAGACAGCGCCTCCCGCATCATCGGGAGGGCGGCTTTGCCCACGGCCAGCAGCACATTTCTGCCGCCTTCTGGCAGCGGGGAGAGCGGTGACACCTCTAGCTGCGCGCGCAGGGCGCGCGCCGGGTCTGCGCGGTCGACAGCGGCCTGGAACAGGGCCTTGGCGGTGGTCAGCAATCCGGTCATCTGCGTCTCCCTGGCATAGCGCCGCTTAGCCGCCCCGGCACAAGCCAGGGCGGCGTAAGGTCTTGAAACCGAACGGCGGCTTAGTTGCCGGCGATCTGCTTGGCTTTTTCCACCAGCACTTCTGCCTGACGGATCGAGGCGTAGTCAATCAGGCGGCCGTCCAGCGATACCGCGCCTTTGCCGGCGGCTTCAGCCTCTGCCATCGCTTCCAGAATGCGGTGCGCCTTGGTGATTTCCGCGTCCGACGGTGACATTACTTCGTTGGCCAGCTCGATCTGGCTCGGGTGGATGGCCCATTTGCCCTCGCAGCCCAGCACCGCGGCGCGTTTGGCGGCGGCCTTGTAGCCTTCCGTGTCCTGGAAATCGCCGAACGGGCCGTCAATCGGGCGCAACCCGTTGGCGCGGGCGGCAACCACCATGCGGGCCAGCGCATAGTGCCACATATCGCCCCAATGCACATCGCGCGAGCCGTCTGCCGCCGGGTCGGTCAGCACCGCGTAATCCGGGTTCACACCGCCGATGATGGTGGTGCGGGCGCGGGTCGATGCAGCATAGTCTGCCACGCCGAAATGCAGCGATTCATTGCGCTTGGAGGCTGCGGCAATTTCACTCACGTTCTGCATGCCGAGCGCTGTCTCAATGATGTGCTCGAAGCCGATCCGCTTTTTGTAGCCTTTGGCGTCTTCGATCTGGGTGACCAGCATGTCGACGGCGTAAACATCGGCGGCGGTGCCCACCTTGGGAACCATGATCAGGTCGAGGCGTTCGCCTGCCTGTTCAACGACATCCACGACATCGCGGTACATGTAGTGGGTGTCGAGCCCGTTGATTCGCACCGACATGGATTTGTTGCCCCAGTCGATTTCGTTCAGGGCTTTGATGATGTTCCTGCGGGCCTGGTCTTTCTCGTCCGGCGCAACCGCGTCTTCGAGATCCAGGAAGATCACGTCGACGTCCGATTTTGCAGCTTTTTCAAACATCTGCGGCTGGGATCCGGGGATTGCCAGCTCGCTGCGGTTCAGGCGGCCAGGGGCCTGTTCGACGGTATGAAACGACATGGGTGCGCTCCTCATTCGCAATGGGGTTTGGTCCTCTCCTCTCTAGGCATTCCTCATGAGGGTGTTTCCTGTCAAGAAAAAACTATTCATTTAAATACATTCGCGCGGGAGCGCGCCCGCGCGTCGCGCCCCCGTGTGCGTGCGCGTATGCGCACCCGCGTGCGAGGCGCAGGGCGGCGAGCGGGGGCTACTCCTCCAGGCTGAAATCGCCTCTGGCAGCGCGGTTGGCGTAGTAGAACGCAATCGCCTGGGCGCGGTTCTTGACCGAGAGTTTTTCGTAGAGGTTCGACAGGTGGAACTTCACCGTGTTGGTCGAAATCTCCAGTTCCTTGCTGAGCTCCTTGTTGGTGAGCCCCTTGGACAGCGCCTCCAGCATCGTGCGCTCGCGGCGCGACAGCTGCTCGATCGGATCGGTTTGCAGCCCGCGGACGTCGAGGAAGGGGAAAACCATCTTGCCCGCGGCGACAGCCAGGCAAGTGTCGAGGAGACCGTCGACAGCGCTGGAGCGCGGGGCAAAGCCGGCCGCGCCTGCGCTCATCGCCTTGCGCGGAACGTCGCCGCTGTCGTCGGCATAGACCACCAGCCGCGGCGCGTTGGCCTGGTCGCGCAGCACCTCGATCAGCTTGGCGCCGCCAAGGGCGGGCAGGTTCCAGTCGATGATCCCGACCTGCACCGGCACCCGCATCACGGTTCCGAGGAAGCCTTCGGCGGTGGCGGAGGTGGCGACCAGCGAGAATCGCGGGTCCTTCTCGAAGATCTCGGACATCGCCGACAGCACCAGCGGATTTGCGTCCGCAAGCATGACCGAAATAGGGGAAACTTTGTCGCTTATCGGAGCCATTTGGTGCCCTTTTGTCAAAAACTACCCGAATGGGTGGGGTCAGTTTCGGTATGCGACAGTATTTTTACCAGTTTGGGTAGGTAACCTGCCGCCCATTTAGATACCCAAAAGCAGGATATAGGAATGTTGCGGGTTTTGTCGACCTGGGTTTTCCTTAGGTTAACAGATGTTGACCGTCAGGAAACAAACCTTCCCGCAGCGAAGAAGGCCCGTGACCTCCGGCGCATCGGCAAACAGACACCAACAGAGGTTTGACCCGATGACAGAACCCACGATCTTCCCCAGCCTGGAAATCCCGGAGACCCTGGCCGCTGGCCCCGGCCCGGGCAATACCGACCCCCGCGTGCTGCAGGCCTTCGCCAACACCGGCCTGGCCGACCACATGCAGGCGGATGTGCTGCGCGGCATGATCGAGTGCAAGCAGATGCTGCGCGACCTCTGGGGCACTTCCAACACCTACACCTACGGCGTCGGCGGCACCGGCTTCTCGGGCCTCGATTGCATGCTGAACGCGATCCTGCCGGGGGATACCGTGGTTGCCTTCCAGAACGGCACCTTCTCGGGCATCGACGCGATGACCATCCGGATGAAGGCCGCCACCCGCGAGGAACTGGCTGCCAATCCGATGAACCCGCAGCCTGCTTCTGTCACCGTAGTCGACGTGCCGCATGGCGAGTCGGTGTCCGGCAAGCTGGTGGAGCAGGTGCTGGGTGAAAAGAAACCCAAGTGGGCCTTCATGGCGCATTGGGAAACCGGATCTGGCCGCATCAACGACCTCAAGGGCTTCTCGGATGCCTGTGTGAAGCACGGCGTGATGGGCCTGATCGACGCGGTGTCCTCGCTGGGCATCGAGGACTTCTCGATCGACGACTATCCGGGCGTCGTGGGCTGGGCGTCCTGCCCGCAGAAGGGTGTGCTGTGCCTGCCGCTGACCTATGCGCCGGTGTCCTTCACCGACACGTACATCCAGACAGTGCGTGCGAACGGCTGCCATTCCTATGTCCACAACCCGATCCTGGAAGCCCGGCATTGGGGTATCGTTGACGGTCAGGATGTGGCTGCCGGCACCTACCACCGCACCCATTCCGGCTATGCCGTTGCCGCCTTTCACGAGGCGCTGAGGATCACCCTGCAGCACGGGCGTGCGCAAAAGGCCCGCGACTATGCCTTCCACGAAAAAGCGCTGCGCGATGCCGTCACCGCGATGGGGTGCGACGTGACCAGCAACATGACCAGCCTGGTGGTTCTGAACCTTCCCGGCGATCTGGCAGGCCGTGAAAAGGAATTGGTGGGCAACTGCCGCGCCGTCGGTTTCGGCATCTGGCCGACCCTGTCGGAGCCGGTTCAGGTCCGCATCGGCATCCTGAACCAGATCACCCCGGCAGCCATCACCGACATCGTCAACCGCTTCGGCAAGGCGATGAACGGCATGGGCGCCAATGTCGACATGGGGGCGATCAACGCCCTGCTCGACAAGCATTACGCACCGGCACTGGAACCGGCTGAGTAATAGAATTCCGGCATCCATGAGGAGGAGAGACCATGGATATCCACGAATACCAGGCCAAGGAAGTTCTGAGCAACTTCGGCGTGACGGTTCCGCCGGGCGCGCTGGCCTACAGCCCCGAGCAGGCGGCCTATCGCGCGCGGGAGCTGGGCGGCGACAAATGGATCGTCAAGGCCCAGGTTCACGCCGGCGGCCGCGGCAAGGCGGGCGGCGTCAAGCTGTGCAATTCCGAAGCCGAAATCTATGAGGCGACCGAGAATCTGTTCGGCAAGAAGCTGGTGACGCACCAGACCGGCCCCGAGGGCAAAGGCATTTACCGTGTCTATGTCGAGGGTGCGGTGCCGATTGCCCGAGAGATCTACCTCGGTTTTGTGCTGGACCGCTCCAGCCAGCGGGTGATGATCGTTGCCTCCTCTGAAGGCGGCATGGAGATTGAGGAGATCTCTGCCGAGCGGCCCGAGTCCATCGTGCGCTCAACCGTTGAACCGGCCGTCGGCCTGCAGGATTTCCAGGCGCGCGAGATCGCGTTTGCCCTGGGCATCGAACCGGCCCTGACCCAGCAGATGGTGCGCACCCTCAAGGGCTGCTACCAGGCGTTTTCCGAACTGGACGCCACCATGGTTGAGATCAACCCGCTGGTGGTCACCTCGGACAACCGGGTCATCGCGCTGGACGCAAAGATGACCTTTGACGACAACGCCCTGTTCCGCCACCCGCAGATCGCGGAGCTGCGCGACAAAAGCCAGGAAGACCCGCGCGAAGCCCGCGCCGCCGACCGCGGCCTGTCCTATGTCGGGCTTGAGGGCAACATCGGCTGCATCGTGAATGGTGCCGGTCTGGCGATGGCGACGATGGACACCATCAAACTGGCCGGCGGCGAGCCTGCCAACTTCCTGGACATCGGCGGCGGGGCCACGCCGGAACGGGTTGCCAAGGCGTTCCGCCTGGTGATGTCCGACAGCAACGTGCAGGCGGTTCTGGTCAACATCTTTGCCGGCATCAACCGCTGCGACTGGGTGGCCGAAGGTGTCGTTCAGGCGCTGCGCGAAGTGCAGGTTGACGTGCCTGTGGTGGTCCGCCTTGCAGGCACCAACGTCGAGGAAGGCCAGAAGATCCTGGCACAAAGCGGCCTGCCGCTGATCCGCGCTTCCTCGCTGATGGAAGCCGCTGAGCGGGCCGTCGGCGCTTGGAAAAACGACCTTGATCAAAACACCCGTGTGAGGGCCGTCAAATGAGCATCCTTCTTGATCGCGACAGCAAAGTCATTGTTCAGGGCATCACCGGCAAGATCGCCCGCTTCCACACCAAAGATATGATCGAATACGGAACCAACGTCGTGGGCGGCGTGGTGCCGGGCAAGGGCGGCGAGACCGTCGAGGGCGTGCCGGTCTTCAACACCGTGAAGGAAGCGGTGGAGGCCACCGGCGCAAATGCCTCCTTGGTGTTCGTGCCGCCGCCGTTTGCTGCCGACTCCATCATGGAAGCGGCGGATGCGGGCATCAAATACTGTGTCTGCATCACTGACGGCATCCCGGCCCAGGACATGATCCGGGTGAAGCGCTACATGTACCGCTATCCCAAGGACAAGCGGATGATCCTGACGGGACCGAACTGCGCGGGCACCATCTCGCCGGGCAAGGCGCTCTTGGGCATCATGCCGGGCCATATTTACCTGCCGGGCACAGTGGGCATCATCGGCCGCTCCGGCACCTTGGGGTACGAGGCCGCGGCACAGCTAAAAGAGCTTGGCCTGGGGGTTTCCACCTCGGTTGGCATCGGCGGCGACCCGATCAACGGCTCCTCCTTCAAGGACATCCTGGAATGGTTCGAGAAGGATCCCGAAACTGAGGTCATTGCAATGATCGGTGAAATCGGCGGTCCGCAGGAAGCGGAAGCGGCGGAGTACATTCGCGATCACGTGACCAAGCCGGTGGTGGCCTATGTCGCGGGATTGACCGCCCCCAAGGGCCGCACCATGGGCCACGCGGGCGCGATCATCTCGGCCTTTGGCGAGAGCGCATCGGAAAAGGTGGAGATCCTGTCGGCTGCGGGCGTGACCGTGGCCGAGAACCCCGCCGTGATCGGCGAAACCATCGCAAGCGTGATGAAAAAGAACGCCGCCTGATCCGGTAACGGAACAGGCGCAACGCTCCACCCTTGGCCCGGGGCAATGGCAGGGGGGGGAGCGCATTAACAAAACGCACGTCAGGGAGATGACATCATGGCAAAGCCCAAGGTTCTGGTGACCCGCCGCTGGCCCGCCGCCGTTGAGGCGCAGCTGTCCGAGGCGTTTGATGCTGTGCTGAACACGGGTGATAAGCCCCTGAGCGAGGACGAACTGCGCGATGCGATGGCATCTTACGACGCTGTGCTGCCGACCGTGACGGACAAAATTTCCGCGAGGGCGTTTGACATAGCCAAGCCGCAGGCCCGGATCCTCGCCAATTACGGTGTCGGCTATTCCCATATTGATATGCATGGCGCAGCCGGCCACGGCATGACCGTGACCAACACCCCGGATGTCCTCAGCGAATGCACCGCTGACATTGCCATGACGCTTTTGCTGATGGTGGCCCGCCGTGCGGGTGAGGGCGAGCGCGAGCTGCGCGCCGGCGCGTGGACCGGCTGGTGCCCGACCCATCTGATCGGCACCAAGGTCTCCGGCAAGACGCTGGGCATCGTGGGCTTTGGACGCATCGGCCAGGAGATGGCCCGGCGCGCGCACCACGGCTTCGGCATGAAGATCGTGGTGCAGAACCGCTCCCGCGTGTCCCCCGATATTCTCGCCCGCTACAACGCAACTCAAGCGGACAGCCTGGAAGATTTGATGCCGCTGTGCGATTTTGTCTCGCTGCACTGCCCGGGCGGGCCTGCAAACCGGCACCTGATCAACACCCGGATGCTGAACCTGATGAAGCCGGACGCCTTCCTGATCAACACCGCCCGCGGCGAGGTGATTGACGAACTTGCCCTGTCCCGCGCCCTGTGGTTCGAAACCATCGGCGGCGCTGCATTGGATGTGTTCGACGGCGAGCCGCGCATCAACCCGGATCTGCTGGATTGCGACAACCTTGTGATGCTGCCGCATCTGGGCAGCGCCACCCGCGAAGCGCGCGAGGCGATGGGCTTTCGCGTGCTGGATAACCTGACCGATTTCTTTGCAGGGCGCGAGCCGCGCGACCGGGTGATGTGATGGGAGATCCTGCCGAAACCACCTGTGACGGGGTCGAAGACACCGGCTACGCCGCCGGGCTTCGCGGTGAACTGCATGCGCTTTGGCTGGATGTCCTGCGCCAGCGCGCGCCGGAGGTTGCTGCAAAAGCTGTCTCTGAAACCGCTTGGGATCTGTCCGGCGGGCAGCCCGCGACGGCCTATATGCAGGCCTTCAACATCTGGTTCCAGCTGCTGAAGATCGTCGAGGAAAACGCCGCCATGCGCGACCGCCGCATGGCCGAAACCCAGGACGGGCCCGAAGTGGTCGAGGGCAGCTTTGCGCGTGCGCTGGATCTGGCCGGCGAACTGGCGACGCCCGAACGGCTGCAGGAGGTCGCCAGCCAGTTTTCCATCGGCCCGACTCTGACCGCGCATCCGACCGAAGCCAAGCGCGTCACCATCCTGGAAATCCACCGCCGCATCTACCGCGGGCTGGTGTCGCTGGAGGCCAAGCGCTGGACCCCGCGCGAGCGGGCAGGCCTGCTGGCGGATCTGCGCTCGGAAATCGACCTGTTGTGGATGACGGGCGAGCTGCGCCGCGACCGGCCCAGCCTGCAGGACGAAATCCAATGGGGCCTGCAGTTTTTCCGAGACAGCCTGTTTGAAGCGGTTCCGCAGCTGTTCGAACGCTACATTGCTGCAGCAGAGCCGCGGCTCGGCGACACCGCTGATGCGCCCTGCCTCAAATTCCATTCCTGGATCGGCGGCGACCGAGACGGCAACCCGAATGTGACGGTGGAGGCCACGGCGGCAGCCCTGACCGCGAACCGCGCAGCGATCCTGGACCGCTACCAGACGGCTTTGACCACTGCGGCGGAGCGGATCTCTATTTCGGCGGCAGTCTTTGCTTTGCCGGAAGGCACCTCTGCCAGGCTGGCGAAGGTCATTGCTGCAGCACCCGGCGCCGCGGCGCTGTCCGCCCGCAATCCGGGTGAAGTCTTCCGCCAGGCGCTGACCGCGATCCTGGCGCGGATCAAGGCCACGGCTGCCGAGGGCGCCGGCGCCTATAAGCACCTTGGCGATTTCGTTGCCGGCCTGACAGAAGTGGAAGCGGCGCTTGAGGAAATCGGCGCCAACCGCCTGGCGGCCCGCTATGTCCGCCCGATCCGCTGGCAGGCCGATGTCTTTGGCTTCCGCACGGTGACGCTGGACGTGCGTCAAAACTCCACCGTGACCACCGAAACGCTGACCGAAATCTGGGCGCGCTCGGGCAATGTGCCTGATTTCGGCAGCCCGGAGTGGTCGGCGCGCCTGCGCCGGGAATTGGGCAGCGCCTCGCTGCCTTATATGATGCCGGAGGAGCTGAGCCCGCAAAGCGGCGAGCTGCTGAAACTGCTGCGGCTGATGCGCGATGCAGGGGCAGGGGAGGACCCGCAGGTGATGGGGCCCTTTATCCTGTCGATGACACGCTCCACCGATGACTTGCTGGCGGTCTACCTGCTGGCGCGCTATGCCGGGTTCGGGGCCGAAAAGGCTGCGCTCAAGGTGGTGCCGCTGTTTGAAACCATCGGCGACCTGCGCGCGGCGCCCGGCATCCTTGACGGCCTGTTGGACGTGCCCTTCGCCCGCCGCTCGTTGAAATCCGGCGACAGCCGGATCGAGGTGATGCTGGGCTATTCCGACAGCAACAAGGATGGCGGTTTCCTCTGCTCCACCTGGGAGCTGGAAAAGGCGCAGCGCCTGATCACTCGCACCCTGGCGGCGCACCGGATGAAGCCGGTGTTCTTCCACGGCCGCGGCGGCTCGGTTTCCCGCGGCGGAGCCCCTGCCGAACGCGCCATTGCCGCCCAGCCTGCGGGCACCATCGCTGGCCGGATGCGGATCACCGAACAGGGTGAGGTGGTCAGCTCCAAATACGCCAACCGCGGCACCGCCCTGCATCAGCTGGAGCTGATGGCATCCTCAGTGCTGCGCCATTCGCTGCAGGACGATGTGCCGCCGGTAAACCCGGAGCATGATGATGCCTTCGAGGCGCTCGCGGGCATGTCGCAGGCGGCCTATTCCAACTTGCTGAACGCGCCTGGTTTCCTGGATTACTTCCAGCAGGCCAGCCCGGTGGAAGAGTTGGCCATGCTCAAGATCGGCTCGCGCCCCGCGCGCCGCTTCGGCGCCAGCTCGCTGGACGATTTACGGGCGATCCCTTGGGTCTTTGCCTGGTCGCAGAACCGTCACATGATCACCGGATGGTACGGTTTCGGCTCGGCGGTTGCCAGTTTCCGCAGGTTCCGCGGCGCACGCGGAGAGGCGGTGCTGCAGGACATGTTTGCGGGGTCGCCGCTGTTCCGCCTGGTGGTGGATGAGGTTGAAAAGACCCTGCTGCAAAGCGACATGGAAATCGCCGCCGACTACGCAACACTGGTGCAGAATGGCGAAATCCGTGACCGCATCTTCGGCTCCATCCGAAAGGAGTATCAGCTGGCCTGCGAGGCAATCCTGTTCCTCACCGGTGACAGCCGCCTGGCGCTGCGCTTTCCGCGGCTGCGCGCCCGCTTCGGCCGCGTCGAAAACATGCTGCGCGAAATTCACAAGACCCAAGTGCGGCTCTTGCAAGAGAACCGCGCCGAAAAGCCTTCAACAGTGCCGGTCCCGCTGATGCAGTCGATGAACTGCGTGGCCGCGGGCCTTGGCTGGACTGGATAGACAGGAGCCCCGCATGTCCAAAGATCTGTTTTTCACCCAATCGCTGTCCGAGCGCGATCCTGAGCTTTACGGCGCGATCACGGCCGAGCTGGGCCGCCAGCGCGACGAGATCGAGCTGATTGCCTCCGAGAACATCGTCTCCGCCGCGGTGATGGAAGCGCAAGGCTCCGTGCTCACCAACAAATACGCCGAAGGCTACCCGGGGCGCCGCTACTACGGCGGCTGCCAGTATGTCGACGTCGCCGAAAACCTGGCCATCGACCGCGCCAAGCAGCTGTTCGGCTGCGAATTCGCCAATGTGCAGCCGAACTCCGGCAGCCAGGCCAACCAGGGCGTGTTCCAGGCGCTCTTGCAGCCCGGCGACACCATCCTCGGCATGGATCTGGCCTCCGGCGGCCACCTGACCCACGGCGCCGCGCCGAACCAGTCGGGCAAGTGGTTCAACGCCGTGCATTACGGCGTGCGCCGCGATGACAACCGGATCGACTACGACCAGATCCAGGCGCTGGCAACCGAGCACCAGCCGAAGCTGATCATCGCCGGCGGCTCCGCCATCCCGCGCCAGATCGACTTTGCCAAATTCCGCGAAATCGCGGACAGCGTCGGCGCCTATTTCATGGTCGACATGGCCCATATCGCGGGCCTGATCGCCGCCGGCGAGCACCCCTCGCCGTTCCCGCATGCGCATGTCGCCACCACCACCACCCACAAGACCCTGCGCGGCCCCCGCGGCGGCATGATCGTGACCAATGACGCGGAGATCGCCAAGAAGGTGAACTCGGCGATCTTCCCGGGCATCCAGGGCGGCCCGCTGATGCATGTGATCGCAGGCAAGGCGGCGGCCTTCGGCGAGGCGCTGAAGCCGGAGTTCAAGGCCTACCAGAAGCAGGTGCGCGCCAATGCGGCGGCGCTGGCGGATCAGCTGATCAAGGGCGGCCTGGACATCGTGACCGGCGGCACCGATACGCATGTGATGCTGGTCGACCTGCGCCCCAAGGGCGTGACCGGCAACATCGCCGACAAGGCGCTGGGCCGCGCCCATATCACCACCAACAAGAACGGCATCCCGTTCGACCCGGAAAAGCCCACCGTGACCTCGGGCCTGCGCCTGGGCACGCCCGCAGGCACCACCCGCGGCTTCGGCGAGGCGGAGTTCCGCCAGATCGCCGACCTGATCATCGAGGTGATCGACGGGCTGGCGGCCAACGGTGAAGAAGGCAACGCGGATGTGGAAGCGGCGGTGCGCGCCAAGGTCGCGGACCTCTGCGCCAAGTTCCCGCTCTACCCGAACCTGTAAGCTCCGGCTTATCTGACGAAAAGAAACCGCCGCGGCTCCAGGACCGCGGCGGTTTTCTGTTGCCCGGCAGGCTCCCGCGCCCTGCCTAACGCTTTCGGGACGGCCGCAGGAAGGCCGGAAAGGGGCGGGAGCGCCTCCGCCGCTGGACGGGAGGGGCGGGTTTGCGAGGCGTTTATGGGCGATCCGCCGGAAAATCCCAAAAAAATGTGGGAAATTGTGGGTCGGTGTTGTAATGCGGCGGCGGGCCATGCCTAATCGCGTGAAGACTTCAGTTGCCAATGGGGTGCCTCTTGCCGGACTCTCTTGCCCTCTCCCACCGTGAAATGGAGCTTGTGGACGCCTTGCGGCGCCTTGGCGGCTCGGCCCGCAGTGCTGAGCTTGCCAGGATGCTCGACGTCTCAGAGGAGACCGTGCGCCGCACCATCAAGGCGCTGGACAAAGCGGGCGCGGTGCAGCGGGTGCATGGCGGCGCCTTCCTGGCCGGGCCGCAAAGCGCGACCAGCTTTGCCCGGAGGATTTCCGAAAACCAGAAGGAAAAGGCGCTGATTGCGGCCCGCGCGGCGGCGCATGTCCGCAATGGCATGGCGCTGTTTCTGGATGTCGGCTCCACCACCGCCTTTGTGGCCGAGGAGCTGCGGCAGAAATCAGGCCTGACCGTGGTGACCAATTCCGTAGGTGCCGCGCAGACACTGGCGAACCACAATGGCAACCGGGTTCATTTCCTGGGCGGTGAATTGCAAAGCAATGAACGCGGAACCTTCGGCTTTGTGACCGAGCAGCAGGTGCGCCGCTTCGCGCTGGACCTGGCGGTCCTGTCGGCGGACGGATTCTCCGCCAAACACGGGATCCTCTACCACAGCCCGGCGGAGGCGCAGCTGGCGCGCGTTGTTGCGGAGTGCTGCGAACAGCTTGCTGTCGCCATCGCGCACCCCAAATTTGATGAAACCGCGCCGCATTGCGGCCCGTCGCCGCGCAGGATTGATCTTTTGTTCACGGATCAGGCCCCTGGCAGAAAGCTGGCCGCAGCGCTTTCCGGCTGGGGAATAAAGACCGACATCGCGCCCGGGGCAGACGGTTGAGGGGGCTGGCATCAGCCCGGTCCGTGGCTGGCGGCGGGGAACCCGGGCCGTGCTGCGTGTCCCCGTTGCGCCCGTGGCAGGGCTGTGCTGATAGGATTATGATGCTCCTCACCGCAGAGACCTGGCGGCACGGAGGGGAAACCGGAACCTGATATGGCGATCCTGACCTTTCTGATCAGCCTCGCGGGCGCGACGATGCTGCTGCTTTACGCGGTGCGGATGGTGCGGACCGGGATCGAGCGCAGCTATGGCGCTTCGTTCCAGCGGCTGCTGACCGGGCGGCAGAGCCATCTGCAGGCCGGAATGATGGGGCTGACCCTCGCCATCGTGCTGCAAAGCTCGGCGGCGGTGGCGCTGCTTGCCTCGGGGTTCGCCGCCAGCGGCTATCTCGCCTTCCCCACCGGGCTGGCGATCGTGCTGGGCGGCGATCTCGGCTCGGCGCTGATCATCCAGATCCTGTCGTTCAAGCTCGACTGGCTGGTGCCCATGCTTTTGGCGGCGGGCGGCTACCTGTTCGTCAAGACCGAGGCCAAGAAGGCGCGGCAGCTTGGGCGGATCCTGATGGGGGTGGCTTTCATCCTGATTTCGCTCAGGTTTCTGCGCGAGGCGATGGACCCGATCCGCGGCAGCGCCTTTCTGCCCGCCATCGCGGGCTATCTGGCGCGCGACTATATCACCGCCTTCCTGGCGGGCGGCGCGCTGGCCTTCGTGATGCATTCCTCCGTCGCGGCGATCCTGATGTGCGTAACGCTGGTGCAGATCGGCGCCCTTCCCTTTGCCGCCGGGCTGTCGCTGGTCCTGGGGGCCAATTTCGGCTCCGCCTTCATTCCGGTCTGGCTCAGCCGCGGCATGGACCTGAAGGCGCGGCGCATTCCCTATGCCAACCTCGCCCTGCGCGGCACCTGGGCGGTGATCTGCCTGCTCGGGGCCAATCTGGCGCTGCGCCAGGGCTGGCTCGGCGACCCGCAGGGCGGCCAGATGCTGGTCAGCGCGCATCTCGCCTTCAACGCCGCGCTGCTGCTGCTGGCGCTGCCGCTCTGCACGCCGCTGGCCGGTGTCTTTGCGCGGCTGTTCCCGGATCCGGCGGCGCGGGCGCAGCCGCCGGGGCGGCCGGTCAGCGCGCTGGAGCAGGGCCGCTACGGCGCGCCCGCGCAGGCGGTGGCCAACCTCACCCGCGAGCTCTTGCGGATGGCCGGGCTGGTCGGCGCCATGTTCCGCCCGGTGCTGGAGCTGTACGAGAGCGGCAGCAAGGAGCAGATCCGCGCGGTGCAGCAGATGGACGCGGAGGTGAACGCCTGCCTGTCGGGCATCCGCCAGTATGTGGCGGCGATCCCGGCGGAGGCGTTCAGCAAGGACCAGCTGAAGACCGCCCGCAGCCTGATGGAATACGCCATCCGGCTGGAGACCGCGGGCGATGTGGTGGCCCGCCGCCTGACGGTGCTCGCCGGGGAAATGCGCAAGAAGGAGCTGCGGTTTTCCCGCGACGGCTGGCTGGAGATCACCCGCATGCATGAGGCGATCCTGGCCAATCTGCAGCTGGCCTCCAACGTGCTGATCTCCGACGACCTGGAGAGCGCGCGGCTTCTGAGCCTGGAGAAGACCGAGCTGAAACGGATGGAGCGCGACAGCCGCAAGCGCCACCTGCGGCGGCTGCAAGGCGGCGGGCAGGAGAGTTTCGACACCTCCGACATCCACCTGGAGACCCTGCGCGCGCTGCGCGAGTTCAACAGCCACATCGCCGCGGTGGCCTATCCGGTGCTCTACCGAAACGGCCAGCTCTTGGAAACGCGGCTGATCGAGGAGATGCGGCCGGAAGAAACCGATTGAGGCTGAAACCGGCCTGTTAACAAAAGACCTATCCCGATTATGACCCCCTTTATCATTGCCATCATTCTGTCAGCGGCGCTGCTGCACGCGGTGTGGAACGCGATTGTGAAAACCGCAACCGACCGCACCACAACGCTGGGGCTGGTTGCCTTTGGCCATGTCATCCCCGCCTCCGTGATGATCGCGGTGCTGCCGCTGCCGTCGGCTGAGAGTTTTGTTTTCATCCTGCTCTCGACTGCCGTGCATTTCGGCTATTACTACATGCTGGGGCGGGCCTATCAGCATGGCGACCTCAGCGTTGTGTACCCGATTGCGCGGGGCATCGTGCCGGCACTGGTGGGCATCTGGGCGATGATCTTTGCTGGGGAGGTGCTGCCGCTGCAGGCCTGGGCGGGGATTGCGGTGATCGCGCTTGGCATCCAGCTCAGCAGCTGGAAAGCGCTGCGCTCCGGCGTTGGCCGTGCGGCGCTGGGATTTGCCGCCGGGACCGGGTTTTGCATTTCGGTCTATTCGCTGGTCGATGGCATCGGGGTGAGGCTGTCGGGCAACACGCTCAGCTACTGGGCCTGGGGGGCGTTTCTGCACATTTTCATCGCGGGCTTCATCGCCCTGCGCAAGCGCCGCACTCTGGCGGCCTTGCGCCCGCGGACCTGGGCGCTGGGCATTGCCGGCGGGCTGGTGTCGATGACGGCCTACGGCCTGGTGCTTTATGCGAAGAACTTTGCCCCGCTGGGGGCCGTCTCGGCGCTGCGGGAAACCTCGGTAATCTTTGCGGCGCTGATCGGGTTTGCCGTTCTGAAGGAAGGCTATTGGATGCGGCGCCTGGGTGCGGCGGTGCTGATGGCCGCGGGCGTGTCGCTCATCGGTACGGCTGTCTAGCGCCCGCGCCCCTTGGCGGCCCGCTGCCGGACAGGGCGGGGGCTTGCGGCATCAGGCGCTGGCGCGGGGCCGCCGCTGCGTATCGTCTGCGTCTGCCAGAACGGCTGCAAGAGTGTGCAGCAGCACCGCCTTTTTCACCGGCTTCGCCAGAAAGCGGTTCATGCCGGCGTCCAGGCAGGCCTGCCGGTCGCTGGAGAAGGCATTTGCCGTCAGCGCCACGATGACCGGCTGGCGGATCGGAAGGCTGCGGATTTCCTGGGTGGCGGAAATGCCATCCAGTTCCGGCATCGACATGTCCATCAGGATGACGTCCGGCTCCAGCTCCCTGCACATCTCCACTGCCGCGCGGCCGTTCCCGGCCTCTTGCAGATCCACCGGCTGGCCGCGCAGGAACTTGCGGACCAGCAGCCGGTTGGTCTGGTTGTCCTCGGCCAGCAGCACCCGGCAGGGGGGCAGCTGCGGAGGGGCCTCCGGCAGCGCCGGTGCTGTGGCATCCGCCGCCTGGCTGGCGGGGGCCATCTGCAGTTCCAGCCGGAAGCAGGAACCTTTGCCGGGCTGCGATTGCACCGTTATGCCGCCGCCCATCCGCTTGGCCAGCATGCTGGAAATCGTCAGGCCCAGCCCGGTGCCGCCAAACGCCTTGGTGGTTGCGGCGTCGGCCTGGGTGAAGCGGTCAAAGATGTGTTTGGCCTGAGTTTCGGAGATTCCGATGCCGCTGTCCTCGACCTCGACCACAAGCCGGCAGGGGTCCTCGCCGGCCTGCGAAACCCGCACCGCGATCTTGCCGTCCGGAGTGAATTTCACCGCATTGCCGATCAGGTTGACCAGGATCTGGCGCAACCGCCCGTCGTCGCCGTGCAGCCGGTCCGGCAGGCCGTTTGCATAGCTCACCTGCATCGACAAGCCCTTTTCAAGCGCCTTCGGGCGGAACAGATCGGCCGCGCCGCCGATGCAGTCGCGCAGGTTGAAATCCTCCCGGCTGATTGCGAATTTCCCGGCCTCCAGCCGCGACAGATCGAGGATGTCATTGATGATTTTCAGCAGCGCCTGCGCTGAGCTGCGGATGGTTTCGACGTTCTGCTGGTCGTCTGCCGTCAGCTCTGCCTCCGCCAGCAGATCGGCCATGCCAATGATCCCGTTCATCGGGGTGCGGATTTCATGGCTCATGTTGGCCAGAAACTCCGACTTGGCGCGGTCGGCGTGTTCGGCGGCCAGCTTGGCCTCGGCCAGTTCGCGCTCGCGTTGCTTGCTGCGGGTGATGTCGCGCTCGATGCCGATGATCAGGTCGACCTCGCCATCGGCGCCGGTCACGGGCACGATGTTGGTGTCGAACCAGACCTCCTCGCCGGACTTGGTGTAATTGAGCACCTCATTGTGGTAGCGGATGCCGCCGTCCTTGTGGCGGTTCATTTCACGCACCACGCTGAGGTCGGTGTCCGGCCCGTCCAGAAGGTCGGACGGGGTGCGTCCGATGGCTTCACCGGCGCTGTAGCCGGTGGCGCGGGTAAAGGCGTCGTTCACCCAGAGGATCTTGCGGCTGGCATCGGTCAGGATGATGCTGTCGGAGGCATGTTTGGCGACCAGCGACAGGCGGTGCAGTTCCGCCTGCTGTTTCTGAAGTTCGGCATGGGCGTCCTCAAGCGCCCGCTTGCCTTCTTTCAGCTCGGTATTACGTTCCGACAGGGCCTGGTTGGCGTGGATCAGCTCCTCGCGCAGGCGGACGTCCTCCGACACGTTCCAGTTGACGCCGATCATCCAGCTGCGCCCCTGGGTGTCGGTGAACGGGCTGGCAAGGGCCCGGATGTGCTTGACCGAGCCGTCGTCCAGCAGGATCCGGAATTCGGAGGCGAAATTCGATTTCGAACGCTCGGCAGCCTCCAGGGATTTGACCACCCGGTCCCGGTCCTGCGGGTGCAGCTTGGCAATCCAGGCGCTGCCCGCCAGCGGACCCTGCTCGCGGGGGACGCCGTAAAGTTCATGCATCCGGCTGTCCCAGCTGACACGCTTGTTGCCGGCGTCGCATTCCCAGATGCCGACCCGGGAGGTCTTGACCGCGATCTCCAGTCGCCGCGAAACCGCTTCCAGCTCCGCCTCCCGGCGGCGCAGCTGCCCGATCACCGTTTGCCGCGCCGCCGACAGCCTGCCGGCCAGGAAGGTCGGGAAAACAATCAGGGTCCCGGCCGCCAGCAGCGCCAGACGCAGCTGCCACAGGTTGCCGGGCTGGGCCTGCCAGCCGCCTGCGGGCCGGGCCGCCAGCTGCCAGGACCCGACCGGCAGATTGATGTCCATCAGGACGGGATCGCCAGCGGGGATCTCCGCGGTGCCAAGAAACTGCTGGCCGGCCGCGCCGGTGCCGTCTTTGCCGGTCAGGGCAATTTCCAGCGTCTGGGCGCCGCCTGTCACGCCGGTTTCCGCATAGAGCGTCTTGGTCTCGACAACGGCCGACAGAATGCCCCAGAACTCTTTATTGTCTTCCGGCCCGGTGAAGATTGGCAGCCGGTAGATGAAACCGGTGCCGCCCTGCACCAGGTTGACCGGCCCGGCCAGCACCATCTCGCCGCTATCGCGGACCCGGTACGCGGCCTCCCGCTGGGGGGCTGTTTTGGTGTAGTCCAGCCCGATGGCGGGTTCGTTCCCCTTGATCGGATAGATCAGCGAAACCACCAGCCCCGGGGCCGCGGCAATATGCCGGATCGCGGTCTGTCCCATCAGAACCTGTTCCGCAATCTGGCTGAACCGCGCCTGCGGCATATCCGGTTCGGTGGCCAGCATGGCGGCAAGCCCGCGCAGCCGCTGATAGTCGCCGTTCAGCTGGCCCTCCAGACGGGACTTCATCAGCCCGGCCTGCTGCTGAATCCTGGCGCGTTCGGACTGGTAGTGAATCGTGTCGTTCTGCCTTTCGGCGTAATATCCGGCAGCGCAAACAACCGCCAGGGCAAGCAGGGCGGGCAGGTAGGTCCGGTTGCCTAGCCTGCGCAGCCAGCCTGCGGAAATCTTGTTCAGGGCCATATAGCCACCTTCTGCATTTGCGCGAATCTCCTCTGACAGCCGCTAGGGCTTTGCGCGCCAGGTGTCCGGTTCTGCTCCAAGATCACCTTAAAGTCTGAAAAACAGGTTTTCACAACCGCAGCTATTTCCGCGGCGGGCTGTGCCGGCAGGATGGCGGCCGATGTGGAAAGCCCGCAGAGAGATTCGTTTCCGGTGCGGTAATTCCGGTGGCCGAGCCCCTGATTTGCGGCATCCCGCTGCGGCGGGGGCCGCAAACGGGCCGGTTCAGTATTACTTGAGGGCTCCGCCGATGCGGCGAATCGCTGAGGCTCAGCCCGTTTCTGCCGCGATACTGCGCCTGCAAATGCGAATCTGCGCGGCCGGGTGGAGCGGTGCCGCCGCCCGCCCGGTCCCGGCTGAAAACCGCCCGGCTGGCCGCCAATGGCCCAAGCGGCGCGAAATCCCTTTATTTTCAGGATATCCAGCTCGCAGGCGATGGCCGTTTGCATGCGAAAGCGGCAGCAAAGGCGTCTGGCTTGAGGCCAAGTTCTTGAAAACACTGATGTTCTGGAAGATGGTGCTGCTGGAGAGAATTGAACTCTCGACCTCTCCCTTACCAAGGGAGTGCTCTACCTCTGAGCTACAGCAGCGCCGGTGAGGGGGCTTTTAGGCATAAACGCGGAGGGGTGCAAGAGCATTCTGGACGGTTTTTTCGCACTAAGTTACAGAAGTTCTATGGCAGAGAAGAAAACACCGAAAAACGACGGATCTGCGGCCTCCCGAGAAGACCGGCTGAAGGCCGCGCTCAAGGCCAACATGGCCCGGCGCAAGGCCCAGGCCAAGGCGCGGGCTGACAAGCAGGACCAGGACACAGGTAAGAGCGGAGAGTAAGAGCAGATGGATTCGATTCTGGTAACGGGCAATGGCCCGCTGAACGGGCAGATCCCGATCGCGGGCGCTAAGAATGCCTGCCTGACCCTGATGCCGGCGACGCTGCTCAGCGAAGAGCCGCTGACGCTTACCAATGCGCCGCGGCTCAGCGACATCAAGACGATGACTCTGCTGCTGCAGTCCCTGGGGGCCGAAGTGTCCAGCCTGCAGGACGGCCAGGTGCTGGCACTGTCGAGCCATGACCTGACAAGCCATGTGGCCGATTATGAAATCGTGCGGAAAATGCGGGCTTCCAACCTGGTGCTCGGCCCGATGCTGGCCCGTCTGGGCCAGGCCGTTGTGTCGCTGCCGGGCGGCTGCGCCATCGGCGCGCGGCCGATGGATCTGCACATCCACGGACTTGAGGCGCTTGGCGCCGAGATTGAGCTGAAAGACGGCTATCTGCACGCCAAGGCGCCGGGCGGCCTCAAAGGTGCGGTGGTCGAGCTGAGTTTTGCCTCGGTCGGCGCCACCGAAAACATCATGATGGCGGCCACGCTTGCCAAGGGCACCACTGTCATCAAGAACGCGGCGCGCGAGCCTGAGATCGTCGACCTGGCGGACTGCCTGCGCAAAATGGGTGCGCAGATCGAGGGCGATGGCAGCCCGAACATCACCATCCAGGGCGTTGACCGGCTGCATGGCGCAACTCACCAGGTGGTCACCGACCGGATCGAGCTTGGCACCTATATGCTGGCCCCCGCGATTTGCGGCGGCGAGGTCGAACTGCTGGGCGGCCGCCGCAGCCTGCTGGAAAGCTTCTGCGACAAGCTGGAAGCGGCGGGCATCGAGATCACCGAAAACGAAAACAGCCTGACCGTCAGCCGCAAGAACGGCCGGGTCCGGGCGGTGGACGTGGTGACTGAACCTTTCCCCGGCTTCCCGACCGACCTGCAGGCGCAGATGATGGCGCTGATGTGCACCGCCGAAGGCACCTCGGTGCTGGAAGAGAAGATCTTCGAAAACCGCTTCATGCACGCCCCGGAACTGGTGCGCATGGGGGCGCAGATCGAGGTGCATGGCGGCCATGCCACGGTGACCGGGGTCGAGAAACTGAAAGGCGCGCCCGTCATGGCCACTGATCTGCGGGCCTCGGTCTCGCTGATACTGGCCGGCATGGCAGCAGAAGGCGAAACCAAGGTGAGCCGTGTCTACCACCTGGACCGCGGCTATGAGCATGTGGTGCGCAAGCTGTCCGGCGTCGGCGCCAAAATAGAACGGATCAAGGAGCAGTGATGGCGGATGCAAGTTTCGAGGATGGCCGTGAGATTCCGCTGAATCTGGGCGCCCTGGAGGAAGAGGACCTCAAGGTCATCTCCTCTCTGATCCAGGACGCAGTCTTTCCTGCAACTGAAATGAGCTGGCGCGCCTCGCAGCGCCGCTTTGCCCTGCTGCTGAACCGCTTCCGCTGGGAGGACCGGGATGCCGCCGAACGCCGCGGCCGCGCCTATGAACGGGTGCAGTCGCTGCTGGTGGTGGACAATGTGCTGCGGGTGGCCTCGCAAGGGGTCGACCGCAAGGACAAGGATCTGGTGCTGTCCCTGCTTGCCGTCAGTTTCGAACCCGGCGAGGACGGCACCGGCCACGTGCTGCTCACCCTGGCGGGCGACGGTGCCATCCGCCTGACGGTCGAGGCGCTGGAAGTCTCTCTGCGCGATGTGACCCGGCCCTATCGTGCCCCCTCCGGGAAGGCCCCGGACCACAAAGCCTGACCAGCGCAATACTAGCCCGGCCTCTCCCGGGCCTTTGCAGTAAGGCTGCGCAACCGGACCGGCGCTCCGGGGCGTTGGCCGCCGGTTACAGAAGGGGCGGCGCCCCGCGATTGCGTCCATTTGCGCCGCGCACGCTCATGCATCTTGAGCCCATAGATCTTGAGACTGTCCGGTCATGCAGCTATGCGAAGGCCAAAGGAGATCCCGATGCCGCAGTTTCTGAACACCCGTGACACCGATTTCGAAGCATCCTTCACGGCGCTGCTGGGCGCCAAGCGCGAAGATAGCCCGGATGTGGACGCCATCGTGGCCGGGATCATCGCGGACGTGCGCGCCCGTGGCGATGCGGCGCTGGTGGAGCTGACGGCCAAATTCGACCGGCTGGACCTGGCGCCCGCGCAGCTGCGCATCACCGATGCGGAGGTTGATGCGGCCATTGCCGAAGTCTCCGCCGAAGAACGCGCCGCGCTGGAGCTGGCGGCAGACCGCATCCGCGCCTATCACGCGCGCCAGATGCCGCAGGATGCGCATTGGACGGATGAAGCCGGCGCAACGCTGGGCTGGCGCTGGTCGGCAGTCTCGGCTGCCGGGCTTTACGTGCCGGGCGGGCTTGCGTCCTATCCGTCATCGGTTCTGATGAACGCCATCCCGGCCAAGGTGGCCGGTGTCGGGCGGCTGGCGGTCACGGTGCCAACGCCGGACGGCCAGATCAACCCGCTGGTGCTGCTGGCAGCACGGATTGCCGGAGTCGATGAAATCTACCGCGTCGGCGGTGCGCAGGCCGTGGCGGCGCTGGCCTATGGCACCGAAACCATCGCACCGGTGGACAAGATCACCGGCCCCGGCAACGCTTTTGTCGCGGCGGCCAAACGGCGGGTGTTCGGCAAGGTCGGCATCGACATGATTGCAGGCCCCTCCGAAATCCTGGTGATCGCGGACAAGGACAACAACCCGGACTGGATCGCGCTGGACCTGATGAGCCAGGCCGAACACGACGAAAGCGCCCAGTCCATCCTGATCACCGATGACGAAGGCTTTGGCCGCGCGGTGGCCGAGGCGGTGGAGAAACGGCTGGAGACGCTGCAACGCCGCGCCATTGCCGGCGTCTCCTGGCGCGATTTCGGGGCGGTGATCACCGTGCGGGACCTGGATGAAGCCGCTGCGCTGTCCAACCGCATCGCACCGGAGCACCTGGAGCTGTGCGTCGCCGACCCGGTGGCCCTCAGCGAAAAGACGGTACACGCGGGCGCGATTTTCCTGGGCCAGTACACGCCCGAAGCCATCGGCGATTATGTCGGCGGCCCGAACCACGTGCTGCCGACCGCGCGCTCGGCGCGGTTCTCCTCCGGCCTGTCGGTGCTGGATTTCCTCAAGCGCACGACGCTCAGCCAGATGACACCGGATGCGCTGCGCGCCATTGGCCCGGCGGCCGAAGTGCTGGCGCAAAGCGAAAGCCTGGAGGCGCATGGTCTGTCCGTCACCGCACGTCTGGAAGCGTTGAACGGGTAAGGGCCGGAGGGGCGCTGCCCCTCTGCGCGTGCCGCGCATTCACCCCGGGATATTTTCAGCCAGATGAAAAGGGATCCGCGCCCCGGGTCTGCCGGGGCGCTTCACCTGGCGCGGTCATCGGCGTCCCCGCCTGTACCGCGGGACGAGGGTTGCCAAGTTTGGTTAATGATCCGTTGCTTCATCTGGCCCCAAATATCCCCGACGGAGGCCGCAAGTCATTTTTCCCGGAAAAATGACGCAGCACTCAGTAGTGCGCGGTATAGCCGCCATCCACCGCCAGCACCTGTCCGGTGATGTAGGACGCGGCAGGGGAGGCGAGGAACAGAACGGCGGGCGCCAGTTCCTCAGGCTCGCCCCAGCGGCCGAGGGAGGTGGCCGCCTTGAGCTTTTCCGCAATCGCCGGATCCGCCGCCGCGGCCATGTTCGGGGCGGTCTTGAAGAACCCCGGGGCAATGGCATTCACGGTGATGCCCATTGGCCCCAGCTCCGCCGCCAGCGCCCTGGTCATGCCGTTGATACCGGCCTTGGCGGTGGTGTAGGCGGCGTCGCCTGCCTGCGCGATAAGGCCCGCGATCGAGGAGATATTGATGATGCGGCCATAGCCCTTGGCCGCCATCTGAGCCGCCGCCAGCTGGCTCAGGCGGAAGGGGGACACCAGGTCGACCTCCCACAGCGCCTGCAGATCGGCGCGGGAGAATTCCGGCAGGCTGCGGCGGTCGCGCTGGCCGACGTTGTTGACCAGGATATCAAGCCCGCCTGCCGCCGCGATGCCTTCCATCGCCGCGATGCAGGCCTCTTCATTTGCCACGTCCAGAACCAGCGGGCGAGCGGTGCCGGGCATCCGGTCAACGGCCGCTGCGACCCGCTCTTCGCTGCGGCCGTTGACCCAGACCTCGGCCCCGGCCCCTGCCAGCAGCTGGGCGGCGGCAAAGCCTAGCCCGTCCGTGGACCCGGTCACCAGCGCACGCTGGCCTGCGAGGGAAAACTGTTCAAGTGCTGTCATCATCCTGTCTCCTGCGGGGGCAGGCTGGGCAGGCGGGCGCTGTCTGTCAAGCGCTGCCGCAAACCGCCCGTGCCGTGACGCCTGCTGCCGCATTGCCCCAAGCGCGCCGGTGCGATACTCATGGCCGGACGCCTTAGCGCATATAGAGACAAAGACCCATGAGCCGCATCAGCCACATCGAACTGGACGACCGCAACCTGCCGCCTCCGACCCCTGAGATCGAGCAGGAGCGCAAGGTGGCGATCTATGATCTGATCGAAGAGAACAGCTTTACCCTGCCGTCCCGCGAGGACCGCGATCTGCCCGAAGGCCCGTACCATCTGGGCCTGGCAATCCGCGACAAGCGGCTGGTGTTCGACATCAACACAGAAGCAGGCGAGAAGGCCGCGGAATTCCACCTGTCGCTGTCGCCCTTCCGGCAGGTGGTGAAAGACTACTACCAGATCTGCGAAAGCTACTTCACCGCGGTGAAGACCATGCCGCCAAGCCAGATCGAGACCATCGACATGGCCCGGCGCGGCATCCACAACGAAGGCAGCCGGGTGCTGCAGGAGCGGCTGGAGGGCAAGGCCGAGGTTGATACCGACACCGCCCGCCGCCTGTTCACCCTGATTTGCGTCCTGCATTTCGGAGGCTGACGGGTGGAGGAGCTGCCGCAGTCCGTTCTGTTCTGTTGCGACCACAATTCGGTCCGCTCTCCGATGGCGGAGGGCATCATGAAGAAATTCTATGGCACCGGCACCTATGTGCAGTCTGCCGGTGTCAAGAACGACATGGAAATCGACGGCTTCTCCATCGCGGTCTGCCAGGAAATAGATGTCGAGCTGTCGCGCCACCGCTCGCGCTCCTTTGACGAGATGGAACGCTGGGGCGATGACCTGTCGTCCTTTGACCTGGTGGTGGCACTGTCGCCCGCCAGCCAGCGCCGGGCGCTGGAACTGACCCGTTTTTTCCACCTCGATGTCGAATATTGGCCGATTATGGACCCAACCGGGCTCGGCGAGACGCGCGAAGCTAAGCTAGATATCTACCGTCAAACACGGGATCAAATCATCCAGCACCTGAAAAACCGCTGGGGCGAACCGACGGAGAGAACATGACCGACACCATCGCGCGTTATTTTGAAGCCTTCAATGCAGGCGATACCGATGCCATGCTGGACTGCCTGGACGAGCAGATTGCCCACCACGTCAATGAAGGCAAGATCCGGGTGGGCAAGGAGAAATTCGCGGAGTTCTGCGCCCACATGAGCCGCTGCTACAAGGAAGAGCTGACCGGTATGGTGATCTTTTCCAATGAGGACGGCACGCGGGCGGCGGCGGAATTCATCGTCAACGGCACCTATCTGGAAACCGACGCGGGCCTGCCCGAAGCCAAGGGCCAGACCTACCGCCTGCCGGGCGGCTCGTTCTTTGAGCTGAAGAACGGCAAGATTTCCCGCGTCACCACCTATTACAACCTGGCTGACTGGATCGCCCAGGTTTCGGCGGGATGACCCTCCGCGTCGAAACCATGACCGGCGCGGCGCTGGAAGCCGCGCTGGACGATGTGGCGCACCTGCGGATCAACGTGTTCCGCGCCTGGCCGTATCTCTATGACGGCGATCTGGCGTATGAGCGCGCATATCTGCAAAGCTACCGCGACAGTGACCGCGCCATTGTGGTCGGCGCTTTCGACGGCGATGTTCTGGTCGGCGCCTCCACTGGCGCGCCGCTGGCTGATCACGCGGATGATTTCGCGGCAGCCCTTGAGGGCACCGGCATTGAGCTGAAGGACGTTTTCTACTGCGCCGAATCGGTTCTGCTGCCCGAATACCGCGGGCAGGGTGCCGGTCACGGTTTCTTTGACGCGCGAGAGGCGCACGCCCGCAAACACGGTTTCCGCAAATGCGCGTTTTGCGGCGTGCAGCGTCCGGCGGACCATCCGCTGCGCCCGGCGGATTACGCGCCGCTGGACCCGTTCTGGCGCAAGCGCGGCTACCAGCCCCTTGCTGGCGCCATCGCGCATTTCTCTTGGAAAGACGTCGATCAGGCGCAAGAAACGAAGAAGCCGCTGCAGTTCTGGATCCGGGATTTGCAGCACTGCCGGAGCGGTTTGGCCGGGGCGCCTTCTGACAGTCCCTTGTAAGAGGGGTGCACAGGGGGTGTACGGAAGGCCCCCCCGTTTTCGAAAACCGTCAAAAGCAACCGGAACTCTCTGCACAGCTAGAATTGCACAAAGGGAAGACAGGATGAAAATCGCCACTGCCGCTTACCCGCTCGACTGGCTCGACAGTTGGGCTCAGTACGAAGACAAGCTGGCCGCGTGGGTTGCGGAAGCTGCCGGCAACGGCGCTGATCTGCTGGTGTTCCCGGAATACGGCGCGATGGAGCTGTCCACCCTGGACGGCGCGGCGGTAGCCGGGGATCTGGCGCAATCGATCCATTCGGTCTCGGAAAAGATGGAGGACGCCGCGGCGCTGCACCTGAGGCTGGCCGCTGAATACGGGGTGCACATCCTGGGCGCATCGGCGCCCGTGAACAGCGGGCTGGACCAGCCGGTGAACCGGGCGGAATTCTACACGCCCGGCGGCAGCCGCGACCATCAGGACAAGCAGATCATGACCCGGTTCGAGCGCGCGCCGTGGGGCATCGCCGGGGGCGGCCCGCTCAAGATCTTCGAGACCAGCTTGGGCAGAATCGGTGTGCTGATCTGCTATGACAGCGAGTTCCCGCTGCTGGGCCGTGCCCTGGCGGAGGCGGATGTGATTCTCGTCCCCTCCTGCACGGAGGCGCTGGCCGGATACTCGCGGGTGCGCATCGGCGCGATGTCGCGGGCGCTGGAAAACCAGTGCGTAACCGCAATGGCCTCCGTCGTGGGCAGCAACGCATGGTCCGAGGCGGTGGACACAAATACCGGCATGGGCGGCATTTTCGGCCCGCCGGACAAAGGGTTCCCCGGAACCGGGGTGGTGGCCGAGGGCGTGCTCAATCAGCCGGGCTGGACCTACGGCGAGGCTGATCTGGACACAATTGCCCATGTGCGGGCCGATGGCGGGGTGCTGAACCGGCTGCATTGGGAGGAGCAGATGCCGCGGGTGAATTCGGTCACAAAAGCCGTGTTGCCCTGATTGAGGCCTTGAAATATTGGGAAAATGCCCCCATTTAAGCGCACGTCCTGCAGTTTGCGGGTTAACCCAATGATGGAGACAACATGGCCAAGGAAGATACGCTCGAATTTCCCGGTGTCGTGAAGGAACTCCTGCCTAACGCGACGTTTCGGGTCGAGCTGGAAAACGGCCATGAAATCATCGCGCACACGGCAGGCAAGATGCGCAAGAACCGCATCCGTGTTCTGGCTGGCGACCGGGTCCAGGTCGAAATGACCCCCTACGACCTCACTAAGGGCCGGATCAACTACCGCTTCAAGTAAGCCGTTGATCTGACAAGACAATCAAAGCCCGGCATCGCGCCGGGCTTTTGTTTTTGAAGCGGCTTTGCAGCCGCGGCCTACGGCGGCGATATTTTCGGCAACAGGAAGGGGGCCAGTGCGCTTTTCCGCTGCCGGAATTCACCGTATGACAGGCGCGAACAGGCAAGAGGGCCAAGACATGGCATTCATTCTGGGATCGGGCAGTCCGCGGCGGCTGCAGCTTTTGGCGCAGCTAGGCGTGCATCCTGACGCTGTGCGCCCGCCGGAAATCGACGAGACGCCGCTGAAGGGCGAGCTGCCGCGCGACTATTGCGCGCGGGTGACGCGGGAAAAAACGCAGGCTGTCCCCGCGGGGACGGACGATATTGTCTTGTGTGCCGACACCACCGTCGCCTTGGGCCGCCGCATCCTTGGCAAGCCGCGCGATGCCGGGGAGGCTGCTGCGTTCCTGCTCGCCCTGTCGGGCCGCCGCCACCGGGTCATCACAGCTGTCGCCGTGCGCCGCGGGGACCAGATCTGGGAAAAGGACGTGGTGAGCCAGGTGAAAATGAAAAACCTGTCTGACGAGGAGCTGAATGCCTACCTCGCAACAGGCGATTGGGAAGGCAAGGCCGGCGCCTATGCCATCCAGGGGCCCGCCGGGGCCTTCATCCCATGGATCAGCGGCTCGTTCACCGGTATCGTCGGGCTGCCGCTGTCAGAAACTGCCAATCTTCTGCGCGCCGCCGGGCTGCCGCTGTATCAGGAGGCCGCCGCATGAAGGGCCGCACCGTCATTCTCGACCACATCCAGGACCGTGAAGCCGCCGCGCTGATGGTGGATGGCAAACTGGAAGATTTTCTGATCGAAAGCGATGCGCCTCCGCCTGGTACCATTTACCGTGCCCGCGCCGACCGGCCGGTGAAAGGGCAGGGCGGCATGTTCCTGACGACGCCTGACGGCCCGGCCTTCCTGCGTCAGGTCAAAGGGCTGGCGCCGGGGCAAATGATCCTGGTGCAGGTCTCCGGCTATGCCGAGCCGGGCAAGGCGATCCCGGTCACCCAGAAGCTGCTGTTCAAGAGCCGCTATGCGATCGTGACGCCGGAGGCCCCGGGTCTGAACATCTCGCGCAGCATCCGCGACGAGGAAGAGCGCGACCGGCTGCTGGAAATTGCCCATGAGGAAATGGGGGAAACGGGCTATGGCCTGATCCTGCGCTCTGCCTGCGCCGGGGCGGACCGCGAGGAGATTGCCGAGGATGTCGCGGCCATGGCGGCTTTGGCGGCTCAGGTGTTGCAGGATGAAGGAGCCGAAGCGGAAGTGCTGTCCGAAGGCGACACCCCGCATCTGCTGGCCTGGCGGGAATGGGCTGAACCTGCGGATATCGAACGGGATCCGGGCGGATTTGAGCGCCTGGGGGTTTTGGATGCGCTGGACATTGCCCGGGGGATCCGCGAACCGCTGCCGGGCGGCGGTTTCCTGTTTATCGAGCCCACCCGCGCCCTGGTCGCGGTGGATGTGAACACCGGGTCCGACACCTCGCTGGCGGCAGGTGTGAAGGCCAATATGGCGGCCGCCAAAACCCTGCCGCGGGCCCTGCGCGTCAGGGGCCTGGGCGGCCAGATCGTGCTGGACCTGGCGCCGATGCCAAAGAAGGACCGCCGCGGGTTCGAGACCGCGCTGCGGGCCGCCTTCCGGGCCGATTCCGAGGAAACGGTTCTGGCCGGCTGGACCAGCCTTGGCCACTACGAACTGCAGCGCAAACGCGGCCGCATTGCCCTGAGTGAGGTGCTGAAATGAGCTGTCCGATTTGCGGCGGGGAATCGCAAAAGAGCTTCCGCCCGTTCTGCTCCAAACGCTGTGCCGATATCGACCTTGGGAAGTGGCTGACCGGCGTCTACTCGGTGCCCAGCCAGGATCCGGAAGACATTGAAAACGCTTTGGAAGAAGCCGAGCGCGCACGGGCATCCGAAGAAAAGACGCAGCAGACGCGTCATTAGCAATTTTCTTTGAAAAACCCTCTGGACACCGCCGCGCCCTCGGCATAGAAGGCCCCCACCCAAGGCGATCAGCCTTCCCGTGCCCGGGTAGCTCAGGGGTAGAGCAGTGGATTGAAAATCCTCGTGTCGGTGGTTCGATTCCGCCCCCGGGCACCATTTCATCAAACGAAATCAATGCGTTGGCCGAGTTGCCGCTGGGTGCATCATAGTTGCTTTGTCCCGGACAGCACCGGGACTGCATCCTACGGTAGCTATAAGTTTGATTGCCGCCGACTGTGACAGTTTCTTGGGTTTGCGTGCGCCGCAGCATCATAAATAAATGGTGCTGCCCCCGCGGCTCCCTCGCTCATGACGAGAGTCTGCGGGGTTGATTTTTGGAAATCGTCGGTCTGGGGCTTGGCATCCGCGGCAGACGCGGAGCCCTCGAATAGCTCAAGCGGCTGGCTGGGCTGTTTTGTTGACCGAAGGCGCGCGATCCAGCATCCTTGATCAATGCGGGCGGGCCGCCATGCCGCGGCCGGCAGCCCGCCCTTGGCGGTCACGACAATGAGGCCTGAGCCATGCCCAAGGCACAGCAAAAGGGATATGTGCTGGACACCCACCGGCTGTGCGATCCGGCGCAGACGCTGGCAACGGTCAGGCCGCATCTCGCTGGGATGGGCATTACCCGCATCGCCAATCTGACCGGCTTGGACCGGGTCGGGCTGCCCACCGTGATGGTGGCGCGGCCCAATTCCCGCTCCGTTGCGGTGTCGCTGGGCAAGGGGCTGACGCTGGAGGCGGCGCAGGCCTCCGGTGTGATGGAAGCGGTGGAGACCTGGCACGCCGAGCGGATCACGCGGCCGCTGCGGGCGGCAAGTTATGCGGACCTGCGGCAGGAGGTTCTGGTCGCCGATGTTGAGCGACTGCCGCGGGTCACAGGCGGCAGTTTCAATCCCCATGGCCGGATGCTGTGGGTGGAGGGCCTGGATCTGGTCTCCGGGCAGCCGCACTGGCTGCCGCTTGAAATGGTCGACACCGACTATACCGCGCGGCCTTGCGGCGGGCAGGGGGCCTTTCCGCGCACGACCAACGGGCTTGCCTCAGGCAACAGCCTGGCAGAGGCCACATGCCACGCCATCTGCGAACTGATCGAACGGGATGCGATCACCCTGTGGCACCACGCCCCCGCCGGTCCGCGGATCGACGTCGCGGCAATCGAAGATCCGCGCTGCCGCGAAGCGCTGGATCGGTTTGAGGCGGCAGGTTTGCGGGCGGGGATCTGGAACATCACCTCTGACATCGGCGTGGCCGCGTTTCATTGCATGATCTGCGAGGACGGCACCCGGCCCGGGCACATCGGGATCGGCAGCGGCTGCCATCCGGACCGGGGCATTGCCCTGCTGCGGGCGCTGACAGAGGCGGCGCAGACCCGGCTGACCTATATCTCTGGCGCCCGCGATGACCTGGATCCGGAGGAGTTCACGCCGCAGGCATCTGCCGGGCGCACGCAATATGTCCGCGGGCTGCTGGAGCTGTCGCCGGCAACCGCCCGTTTCGAGGACTGCCCGGATTATTCCTCGCCCTCTTTTGAGGAGGATTTGTCCTGGCTGTTGGGCAGGCTTGCGGGGGCCGGCATGGACCAGGCCCTGGCGGTCGACCTGTCGCGTCCGGGTCTGGGGGTTTCTGTGGTGCGCGCGGTGATCCCTGGGCTGGAGGCGCCGCATGATGATCCCGATTACATCCCGGGTCCGCGGGCACGCGCGGCCGGGCAGGCCCGGCCATGACAGCGGTTGTGTTTGCCGGCCCGACCATCCGGGCGGAAGAGGTGCAGGCCTATTTCGAGGCAACGGTTCTGCCCCCGGCCGGCCAGGGCGACATCTACAGGGCCGCCCGGCAGGGCGCCAAGGCCATCGGGCTGATTGACGGGTACTTCCAAGGTGTCCCGTCCGTCTGGCACAAGGAAATCCTGTGGGCGCTGGAGCAGGGGATCGCGGTTTTCGGCAGTGCCAGCATGGGGGCGCTGCGGGCGGCTGAGTTGTCTGATTTTGGAATGGTCGGCGCCGGCAGTATTTATGAAGCCTACGCCTCTGGCGCGTTGATCGACGATGATGAGGTGGCGGTGCTGCACAGCCCGGCAGAACTGGGGTTTGCGCCGCTAAGCGAGCCGATGGTGTCGATCCGGGCCACGGTTGCGCGGGCGCTAGGCGACGCGGTGCTGGACGCGGATCAGGCGGCGGCAGTGCTGAACGCCGCCAAGGCGCGGTTCTACCAGCACAGGGTCTGGGACCTGATCCTGGCGGATTTCCAGGCTGCGGCCTGGTGCGAACGGTTCAGGGCCTGGCTCAAATCCGGGCGAGTGGATGCCAAGCGGGACGATGCACGGGAAATGCTGGCGGTGATGGCGGCCTATCTGAACGGCGAGCGCGGCCCCCTGCCGGCACCGCCTTTGAAAGTAGAGCGGACGCTTGCCTGGCAGACCCTGGTGCGGCGTATCGAGGCGGAGGCGCATCTGTTGCAAGCGGAAGACCGGCGGGTGCTGGATGAGCTGAGGCTGGACCCGGACCGCTATGAGGGGGTCCGCACCCGTGCCATGCTGCGCCATCTGGCCTTGCAGGAAGCGGGCAAGAGCGGCCGCACGGTGAAACGTGAAGCGCTTGCGGCGCAAATGTCGGCGCATCGCAAGGCGCTGGGCCTGTTCAGCAGCGGCAGCCTGCGAAAATGGCTGGAGGACAACGCGCTGTCCGCGGCGGATTATGAGGGCTGGCTGAGGGAGGCGGCCCTCGCCGGGACCGTGGCAGGCAGTTTGAACGGCCAGCTCGCCCCGCATCTTCTGGCGGAACTGCGGCAGGCGGGCGACTATGCAGCGCTGAAATCGCGGGCCGTGTCAAAGGAGCGGTACCTGGCGGCGCAGGAGCAGCCGGCCAAGCCGGTGACAGAGCAGGAACGGCTGCCGCTGACACTATGGTACTTTGAAGAGCTGCTGCAGCGGGACGTCCCGGACCGGCTGGATGATTATCTGGAGGCCATTGGCTGCCGCAGCCGGGATGAATTCTATGAGCTGATCCGGCGCGAGTTCATGTATCATCAAAGTCGCAATACACGGCCCGTATCAGAAGGCCGCGCGTAGGCAGGGCAAACGGCGGGGCCTTCGCAGACCGGGAGGACCGTATGGACGACCCTTATGACTTGGCGGAGGAAGCGCCGGGGACGCGATTTCTGCTGTTTCCGCAATCCCCGTTCCGGATGGCGGAGCCGGCGCTGGAGCTGGTCGAGATTTCCGCACCCCCCGGCTCGTTGGGGCCAGGGCCGTCGGGGCCGCGGATGTATGTGGTCAACCCGGCGGGTAAGACCATACCCTTTGGGGCCATCGTGCCGGGGCCGTCCGGGCCGGGGATGTACCTCCCGCCCTGGAATGGTGAGGTTTATCCGCCGCCGGAACCGGATGAAGACGGCCACTTTTTCCATATCCTGCCGTCGGACCCCGGTTTCGAGGCGGCGCATTTGTTTGCCTCGGCCCATTTCACTTTGGATGTGTGGGAAGAATACTTCGGGCATCCCATCCCCTGGCATTTCGCCCGCGACTATGACCGGTTGGAACTGTCGCTGCTGCCCAGCCTGGACAACGCCCACATCGGCTGGGGCTTTCTGGAAACCGGCGGCACGAGCGAGCATGGCGGCGAATACCGCGCCTACAGCCTGAATTTTGACGTTGTCGCCCATGAAGTCGGCCATGCCATCATCTACAGCGTTGTCGGAATGCCGGTCTCTGAGGATGTGCCGGGAGAGTATTACGGCTTTCATGAATCGGCAGCGGATATGGTGGCGCTAATCGCCTCGCTGCATTTCGGCTCTGTGGTCGAGGAGCTGCTGGAAAGCACCAGCGGCAATCTTTACACCTTCAACCAGCTGAACCGGTTTGCCGAGCTTGCCGGAAATGCACAGATCCGGATGGCGGCCAATACCCGAACATTGCAGGAATTTGCGCGGGGCTGGAGCAGCGAGCATGCGTTGTCGGAGCCCCTGACCGGTGCGATGTTCGATATTCTGGTCGATATCTTCCACGAGAGGCTGCTGGTGCATGATCTGATCACGCCGGAAATGGAGGATCTGTCCGACCATCTTGAGGAAAGCCCCTATTACAGCGACGTGATGCAGGAGTTGTTCAATGCGCGCTATGCGCTTGATCCTGAAGGGTTCCGCGTCGCTCTGCTGGAGGCGCGCGATTTCCTGGGCGCCTATCTGGCGGCGGCCTGGAGCATGCTGGAGGCGGAAACCCTCACTTACGCGGCGGTGGGGGAGGCGCTGCTGGCGGTTGACCGTGAAACAACCGGAGGCGCCTTTGAATCAATTATCGCAGGCAACTTCAGAATGCGCGGGATTGGCCTGGTTGCGGCCGGTCCGCGACTGGCCGAAGCGGATGAAGACAGCCACGCGCATTCGGTGCGGACCCGGGTGCCGGATGAATGATTGGCCCAATGGCTGTAAATTCTATCCTTTTTGTGCTACTTTCACCCTCAGGGGGACTTTTCCGAAAAATAGAGTGGCGCCAATTGCGCTCGCGGCATTGCGAAAAGATCTTCTGGTGTTGTTTCCATAGCCACGGGAGTGTGTGCGGTGGCCGAATCCTTACTGAGTTTTTCTGAAGTGCTGTTATTTGGACGTCTGGTCGAAGACATCAAAATTGTCCCCAAATTCGCCGGGGCCATCGTCGGCACGGTCAACAATGTTCAGAACCTGAAGGGCACGTCGGTGAACGGTGAAACGCTCGCGCCGGGTGACAAGATCCTGGTGATGGCGCAAACCGCCAAAGGGCAAAACGGCCTCTATAAAGTCGGGGAGGGCGACAATAACCCTTGGGGAAATCAGCAGAGGTTCCCGAAGGGAACGATAGTCGAGATTGCTCACGGACCCCGCCAGGGCCTGTGGAAGCAGGTTGGCGATTACAACGCAGGACAGCAGGAGTTTATACGGGCCGGAAAACGGCAGCAAAGAAGCCGCGGCCGCAATAATATGCTGGCTGATCAGTTGAGTGATGATGCCAGGCTCGCGCGTATCTACGGGTTCGCCTATGAAGGCACGTATTTCGAGCTGCCAGAGCCGGTGATCTTCCTGGTGCATGGCGACGGCGAGAGTGCGACAGATGGCAACAAACCAGCGGAGCAGGCTGCCCGCGCACCCTTGGATCCTTCTGTGACCGGGGTTGCCTCAGCGGAATACCAGATCGCAAACGACATCCGGGTTTGGGATTATGACAAGGCCGATTATTCCATCCGCATGGACGTGATGACCGGTATGCTGGAGCAGGTGCTGCTGGATGTATACTTTGGCGGGGTCGGCCCTGATATCAGCGGTGCCAAGGTGAGCGGCGCCAAGGTGAGCGGTGCAAAGGTGAGTGGCGCCAAGGTGAGCGGGGCAAAAGTCAGCGGCGCCAAGGTGAGCGGGGCCAAGGCCCGCGGTTCAGGCGACTGACACAGATTTCCGTTGACCGGATGTTGCTGACGAGTGCGGCAGAGTACGCCACGGGGGCGGCGGCCGTGACCCGTGCCAGCGAAAACTTGTCAGAATCCCGCTTTTTTCAACCCTTCGACAAAGTGCTGGGTGTCTTCTTCCAGCCGGTCGGGCTGCACCTTGGCCCAGCGGTCCAGCGAGAAATTCGGATGCGCCTCGCGGTGGCGGGCCGCCATGGTGCGGGCCTGGTCGATGTCCCCCAGCTGCGCATAACTGGCCGCAAGCATGCGCTGTCCCTCGGTCGGGTTGTTCATCTTTGTCAGCGTGTCGATCACCGCATCATACTGTTTGAGATTGTAATAGGCACCGCCCAGGTGCCAAAGGTACTGGTCCGGGAAATACGGGTTCAACCGCATGGCCTGCTGCAGGTTTCCGATCGCGGCCTGGTTGTCGCCGGAATGGGCCAGCGCATCGGCGTAATCCGACAGCAGGTCTGCGTCATTCGGGTTTAGGGCCAGCGCGCGCCGGTAGGCGCCGATCGCTGCATCATGCTCCTTGCGGTACAGATGCACAAAGCCAAGCTCGCCAAATCCGCGGGCGTCGGTGGGGTCCAGTTCCACCGCCCGCTGCGCATATGACAGCGCCGTATCAAGCGCATGCTCGGCGTCCTTGGCCCAAGAATAGCGCCAATCGATATTCAAGGTCCGGGAGATCGCGGCAGAGGCCCGGGCATAGTCCTGATCGCGCGACAGCGCACGCTCGTACAGGGTTTGCGCCTCGCGGTTGTCCTGCCTTGTGTAGCGGAAAATATATTGCTGGCCGCGCAGGACATAGCCGTAGGCGGCCAGATCGGCAGGTGCTGTCTGAGCCATCCGCTTGCGCTCCTGGGCCTCGATCAGCACCGCCGTGGCGGCGACGATGGCGTCGGTCACCTCGTCCTGGATGGCGAAAATGTCGTCGATGTTGCGGTCGTACCGTTCGCCCCAGATGGTGCGGCCGGTTTCCGCGTCGATCAGCTCGACGGCTATCCGGACGCGGGCAGCGGCCCGCCGGACGCTGCCACGGGCGACATAGCGCACCCCAAGCTCCCGTGCTGCCTCCTGCGGCGGCTTGGTGCTGGCTTTGAAGAAAAAGGAGGAATTGCGGGCAATGACGAAAAGGTTCTTGAACTTGGACAGGTTCAGAATGATGTCCTCTGTCAGCCCGTCGGCAAACCAGCTGTCGGACGGCTCTCCGCCCAGGCTGGTAAAGGGCAGCACCGCAACCGAAGGAATACCGGGCGGCGGGCGGTGCGCGGGCGGAGCCTCCGGGCGGCGGGTTGCCGCCATTGTTGCGCCCGCAACCTCGCTGCGGACGCAATAGGCCGCGACCGGCTCGGCGATGTTCTTGAGCATTTGCGGACCGAGGAATTCAAACCCGAAGCGCAACCGGTTTCGGATCTGCTCATAGACCGACGCGCTGACGAAGACCCGGCCCGGCTCGGCGATTTCCTGCAGCCTCGCGGCAATATTCACATTATCGCCATGGATGCCGCGGTCATCGACCAGGATTTCGCCAAGATGCACCCCGGCCCGGAACCGGAGATGATGGTCTTCCGGCCGCGCGCGGTTGCTCTGTTCTGCTATGCGGTGCAGCTCAACGCCAAACTCGACGGCATTGGTGGCCGTCTCAAACAGTGCCAGAACCCCGTCGCCCCGGACAGCAACCACGCGCCCCTCATGCGCCTGACAGGCTGTTTCAAGCTGTTCCAGCAGGGATTTGAGGGCGCTGTAAGTGTCGATCTCGTCATTGCCCATTAGCCGGGCATAGCCGACAACATCGGCAAACAGCACCGCGCCAAGCTGGCGCCGGACCGTTGTTGTCTCTTTGTGGCCGCTCACAAGCTGTCCTCCTCCTGTGAGTGCGGGCTGAGGCCGCCGGTGCCGCCGCTCATCCGTCTGGCGGGGCCGGCGGGCCCGGCGGCCAAGCCCACCCGGCGGCTTCTGCGCCGCGGAAACTGACTCGCGGGCTGGCGCCGAGTTGCTGCGCCAGCGCCTTGCGGCTGGCGTCCCACTCCTCCCGCAGGAGGCCGACGGTGACCATGTCAAAAAAACGGCCTTCTGCAAACCATGCGGCCCGCATCCTGCCTTCGGTTGCAAAGCCGGCACGCGCTGTCATTTGCTCGCTGCGGGTGTTGTCGGCCCGGTAGTACGATGTAACGCGATTTAGCCCGATCTGCCGGAAGGCAAAGTCCAGAAGCAGGGCCAGGGCGCGGATTCCCACGCCCTGTCTGCGCCTGGATTTTTCGATGAACATGGCGACCACGGCATCACGGTTCACCGCAGAGATGCTCTCCAGGCCGGTTATGCCGCACAGCTCACCCGAGACCGTGGTGAGCGCAAACCAGCATTTGCTGGCATTTGGCTTTGTGTCGCCGAAAAGCTCCCATGCCTGCTCAAGTCCCGCCGCGCTGAGCGGCACGCGGGTGGAGCGGTCGAAACGGGCCATGTCGGCTATGTTTTGAAGCCAGCCTGCGGCCGTGGCGAGATCCTCTGTTTCCAGCGGCCTGAGCTGAAAACCTGCTGAATTCCGGTCCGGCATCCGCCGCCCCCTTTCAATTTGCAACACCTGCCTCTCCGGGTGCCAGCCCTGGCCGGAAAAGCGCAGCTGCAGACTTATACCACACTTCCGGGCCGGCTTGGGGGATGAAGGAAGCCGCAGCAGAAGGAAGCCGCAGCAAGGGGCGGCCCTTCGGACGTGCGGCGCAGCGGCCCGGCAGCTCGCCAGCTTTTGCCTCAGTTCGGGCGGGTGAAGAAAAACGGCAACAGCTGTCTTTTGGGGTTGCGACTCTGTGATGCTATGGATAAACCCCGCCGCAGTGGACCGATAGCTCAGCTGGATAGAGTACTTGACTACGAATCAAGGGGTCGGGGGTTCGAATCCTCCTCGGTCCGCCACTTCCTTCTTTGTCGGGCGACACATAGTTTTGCCATTTTCGACAGAACCTTTCCTTTTTCGTGTCTCCAGCATCCCCGCTCGCGCCTCCTGTTCCGCCAGTGGCGAAGCCTTCCCTGATTTTCACTTCGGAAGACCTCGTGTCTTCCGGAGAGCAAAGCAGGGGGCAGGCCCGCGAAACGCTGCCGAACTGCTTGGCAAGCTCCAGCAGCCTCAGCGTCGGTTTGATGACCTTGTCCTGAATACTCGTCATTGATCGACACTCTTTTCTTACGCTCCAGAAAAGCGGACATGTCGGATAAAATCGCGTGTTATCCCGGGAAAGACCAAGTTTTGGCTGCTGCCGGCGTGCGTCTCCTCCGCGCTTAAAGCCCGGGCAGTCAGCTTAATTTTTCGGCGCTAACAGGCTGTCTGGAAATTGCGCTGCACCTGCAGCCTTTACAGCCATCTTCCAGCCTATTCATGCTCTGCCGCATGCCCGATGCCCTGTCCATTGTTGTTGTCGAAACCGACCGTGAGCGCGCCTTCATGATTGTGGACGGGCTGCGGGACGCGGGTGAATTCGACATTCAGGTTATCTCGGAGCCATCAGGCCTTGCGCGTCAGATACAGATGCGCGACCCGGATGTGGTGCTGATCGATATCGCCAACCCCTCCCGCGATGTTCTGGAGGAGCTGACGCTGGCCTCAGGCGCCATGGACCGGCCAGTGGCGATGTTTGTGGACCGCAGCGAGGACGGCATGACTGCGGCCGCTGTTGAAGCCGGGGTGTCGGCCTATGTGGTTGACGGGCTGCAGGCCGCGCGGCTGAAACCGGTCTTGGACGCAGCCATCGCGCGTTTCCGGCTGTTTCAGCGCATGCGCACCGAACTTGCAGAAACCAAAAGGGCCCTGGAAGAGCGCAAGGTCATCGACCGCGCCAAAGGGATGGTCATGAAGGCCAGGGGCATCGGCGAAGACGAAGCCTATGCGCTGCTGCGAAAGGCCGCGATGGACCAGAACAAGCGCGTCGCGGAGGTTGCGCAGGCGCTGGTCACCGCGGCAGGGCTGCTGGCATGAGCGCAACACGCATTCCCGCTGGTTATGTTCCGCTGACTGATGCGGCGCCGCTGATTGCGGCGCAGGAAATGGGCTTTGCCGCCGAAGAACGGCTGGTGCTGGAGCTGCACCGCGCGCCCTCCTGGTCATCCCTGCGCGACATGCTGGCCTTCGGGCAAGTGGATGCTGCTCAGATGCTCGCGCCGGTGCCGGTCGCTGCGGCGCTTGGCGTTGGCGGCGCCAGCACGCCGTTCTCTGTTCTGTCCGTGCTGTCCGTCAACGGCACCGTCATTGGGGTCAGCAGCAGCCTGGCCCGCAGACTTGCCGATGCAGGGCACGATTTTTCCTTCGATGACGCCGCATCCGCTGGCAAGGCCCTGATAACCGCAACCGGCCCTGGCCTGCGGATTGGCGTGCCGTTTCCCTTTTCCATGCATACGGAACTGCTGCACTACTGGCTGCAAGGGCTGGCGGCGGACACCGGCCGCGGCATCAGCATCCGCACGGTTCCGCCGCCGCTGATGACCGATGCCATCAAAAGCGGTGAGATAGACGCGTTCTGCGTTGGCGAACCCTGGGGATCCCTCGCGGTGGAAAATGGCGCGGGGGCGCTGCTGTTGCCCGGGCGGGCGATCTGGTCCTTTGCGCCGGAAAAAGTGCTGGCCGTCCGCAGTGCCTGGGCAGAGGCCGAACCCGGACTGGCCGGCCGCCTGATCCGGGCCCTTTGGCGCGCGGGGCGCTGGCTGGCCGACCCGGCCTCCCGCGGGCTGGCGGCGGAAATCCTGTCCGCGCGGCGGTATCTCGATCTCCCCGCCGAAATCATCGAACGGGCGCTGTCGGGAAAGTTCACGGTCACGCCCCAGGGACTGCAGCGTGAAGTCCCCGGATTTATCGGCTTCCATGACGGCGCGGCGGGCTTTCCCTGGCGCAGCCAAGCCCAATGGATTGCGCTGCAACTGGCGGAGCGGACCGGCCTCGACCGGCACAGGGCGCTGCGAATGGCCGGGCCGGTCTTTCGCAGCGATCTTTACCGCTCCGCCCTGCGCGGGACCGGTGCGGATTTGCCCGGCGCCTCGTCGAAACTGGAAGGCACGGTCGGCACCCCGCTGCTGGCCGCAGGAGAATCGGGGACGGTCAGTCTGCTGCCGAACCGGTTCTTTGATGGCCGTGTTTTTGATCCCATGGCCGCGGACTGATGAAAAAGCAGGCAGCTTGCCGCGCCGCAACGCTGCAATGCAGAATTTCCTGCTGCACGAGCAAAGAAACCTTTGGCGCCGGCCGGATCTTCCGGCAGTCTGAAGTCAGACAGGCAACGGAGCCTGACTGAGAATTTTCCCGAAGACCGGGTTTCACTGAGCAAAGCCGCTCGACCCGCCGCCACTCCTTCTGGCGGTGCGTGTCAGCGGCTTTTTTCTGTTCCGTCCCCTGGGCGGGGCGCAGCTAGGAAAAGGAACCAACCCGATGAAGACACTTATGATGGCGCTTGCGGCCTCGACTGCCCTGACCGGACCGGCATTGGCCGGAACACTGGAGCTGGAAAAGGACGTGCTGACCTTCGGCTTCATCAAGCTGACGGATATGGCGCCGCTGGCGGTGGCTTATGAGCAGGGCTTTTTCGACGACGAGGGGCTGTTTGTCACGCTCGAAGCGCAGGCGAACTGGAAGGTCCTTCTGGATGGCGTGATCGGTGGCACACTGGATGGCGCCCATATGCTGGCAGGCCAGCCGCTGGCCGCGACCATCGGTTACGGCACCGAAGCGCATATTGTCACGCCGTTTTCCATGGATTTGAACGGCAACGGCATCACGCTCTCCAACGAAGTCTGGGAGATGATGAAGCCGAGCCTGCCCACGGATGCTGACGGCAAGATCGCGCATCCGATCTCCGCGTCTTTCCTGAAGCCGGTGATTGAGGACTTCAACGCCAAAGGCAAGCCCTTCAACATGGGCATGGTCTTCCCTGTCTCCACCCACAATTATGAACTGCGCTACTGGCTGGCGGCCGGCGGCATCAACCCTGGCTACTACGCGCCCGACAACGTGACGGGCCAGATCGGCGCCGAGGTGTTCCTGTCGGTGACCCCGCCGCCGCAGATGCCCGCGACGCTGGAGGCCGGCACCATCTCCGGCTATTGCGTGGGGGAGCCATGGAACCAGCAGGCGGTGTTCAAGGGCATCGGCGTTCCGGTCATCACCGATTACGAGCTGTGGAAGAACAACCCGGAAAAGGTGTTCGGCATCACCGCGGAATTTGCCGAGGAAAATCCGAACACCACGCTGGCAATCGTCAAGGCGCTGATCCGTGCGGCCATGTGGCTGGATGAAAACGATAACGCCAACCGCCCGGAAGCGGTGGAGATCCTGTCGCGCCCCGATTACGTCGGCGCGGACTATGAGGTGATCGCCAGTTCGATGACCGGCACCTTCGAGTATGAGAAGGGCGACAAACGCGATGTTCCGGATTTCAACGTGTTCTTCCGCTACAACGCCACCTATCCGTTCTACTCGGACGCGGTCTGGTACCTGACCCAGATGCGCCGCTGGGGGCAGATCGCCGAGGCCAAGCCCGACAGCTGGTATGACGAGGTCGCCCGGTCGGTCTATAAGCCGGAGATCTACCTCGAAGCCGCAAAAATGCTTGTGGATGAGGGGCTTGCCAATTCTGAGGACTTCCCCTGGGACAGCGATGGCTACAAGGCCCCGACGCCCGCAGAGGACATCATCGATGGCATCCCCTTCGATGGCAAAGCCCCCAACGCCTATATCGACAGCCTGCCGATCGGACTGAAGTCCGGCCAGACCGTCGTCGGCAGCGCCATTCAGGGCTGACCCCGGACAGGAGGGAAGGGGGCGGCGACCCCGGCAAGGGCCGCGCCGCTCCGCTCCCACCCCGCACTCATCAGAGGATGACATCATGACGATCGCCGATCCCGATACGCTCAGTTCCGAGGCCCGCCGCGCCCGGCTCTTTACCCGCATCAGCAAGATGGACGCCTGGTTTCAGGTCTTTGGCCTGGCTTGGGTCACCCCGGTTCTGAAAGCTGCCGCCGGAGACAATCCCAAGGCGCAGTTGAAGGAAATCTGGCGGCTGCTGGCAATTCCCGTCATCGCCATTACCGGCTTCCTCATGCTCTGGGCTGTGCTGGCACCCAAGGTTCAGACCTCGCTGGGCGCCATTCCCGGCCCGGGTGCGGTGTGGACCGAAGCGGTGAACCTGCACCAGGATGCGCAGGCCAAGGCCGCCAAGGAGCGCGCCCACTCCGAGAAGGTGGAAGCCCGCAACCAGCGCTTTATCGACCGCGGCCAGCCGGAACGGGTCAAGGACATCCCCTATACGGGCGCGCCATCCTACTATCAGCAGATCTGGACGTCGATAAAGACCGTCTTCTTCGGTTTCCTGATTGCCGCCGCCGTGGCGATCCCGCTGGGCATCCTGGCCGGTCTGTCGCCGGTTGCGAACGCTGCCATCAATCCGCTGGTGCAGATTTTCAAACCAGTGTCGCCGCTGGCCTGGCTGCCAATCGTGACCATGGTGGTCTCGGCGCTTTATGCTGCCAACGACGGGCTTTTTTCCAAGTCGTTCCTGGTCTCTGCCATCACCGTGACGCTGTGTTCGCTGTGGCCTGCGCTGATCAATACCGCGCTGGGGGTGGCCTCTATCGACAAGGATCTGGTGAATGTCTCCAAGGTCCTGAAAATGAACACCTATACCAAGATCACCAAGCTGGTGCTGCCGTCGGCCTTGCCGCTGATCTTCACCGGGCTGCGGCTGTCGCTCGGGGTCGGCTGGATGGTGCTGATCGCTGCCGAAATGCTGGCGCAGAACCCGGGCCTTGGAAAATTCGTCTGGGACGAATTTCAGAATGGCTCCAGCCAGTCGCTGGCCAGGATCATCGTTGCAGTGCTGACCATCGGCCTCATCGGCTTCCTGCTGGACCGGGTGATGCACGCGCTGCAATCGCTGTTTACCTTCACAAACAACCGGTGAGCCGCCATGAGCATTCTTGAATTCAATAATGTCTCCAAGAGCTTTGGCGAGGGCACCAGCCGCACGCACGTTCTGAAAAACATCAGCCTCAGCGTTCAGGAGGGCGAGTTCCTTGTGCTGCTGGGCTTCTCCGGCACCGGCAAGACAACCCTGATCAACCTGATGGCCGGGCTGGAAAGGCCGTCGCAGGGCACCGTCTCCTACAGGGGCAGGGAGATCACCAGCCCCGGTCCGGAGCGCGGCGTGGTTTTCCAAAGCTATTCTCTGATGCCCTGGCTGACGGTGAGCGGCAATGTTGCGCTGGCGGTGGACACCGTGTTTCCCGGCCTGCCCAAGGCGGAAAAGCAGGCGAAGGTGGACCATTACGTCAAAATGGTCGGCCTCAGCCATGCCGCCAGCCGCCGCCCGTCGGAATTGTCGGGCGGCATGCGCCAGCGGGTGAATGTGGCCCGCGCGCTGGCGATGGACCCGGAGATGCTCTTGCTGGATGAGCCGCTGTCGGCCCTGGATGCGCTGACCCGCGCCAATCTGGCGGAGGAGATCGAGATGATCTGGGAGGCGGACAAGAAGACCTGCGTGCTGATCACCAATGACGTGGACGAGGCGATCCTGCTGGCCGACCGCATCATCGCCCTGAACCCGGACGGCAGCCTGGGGGAGGAGTTCCAAGTCACCATTCCCCGCCCGCGCGACCGCTCCGCCATGAACACGGACGAGACCTTCAAGCGCTTGCGGGCGGAGGTCACTTCCTACCTGATGGACGTGGGGATCAAGGGCAGGATCGAAGGCTCGAAGATCCTGCCGAATGTGACCCCGATCCACGGTCTGCCTGCCGCCGTGGCCGAAGCCTCGAAGTCGCTGACCGAGGAGCGGTTCCTGGATTTCTCGCAGCTGCACAAGATCTACCCGACACCCAAAGGGCCGCTGACCGTGGTCGAGGATTTCAACCTCAAGATCAACAAGGGCGAGTTCATCTCGCTGATTGGACATTCGGGCTGCGGCAAGTCCACGGTGCTGACCATGGCGGCCGGGCTGAACCCGATCTCCAAGGGGGCGATCAAGCTGGACCGCCGCCACGTCGAGGGCGCCGACCCGGAGCGCGCGGTGGTGTTCCAGTCGCCCAACCTGTTTCCCTGGCTGACCGCCCGCGAAAACTGCGCCATCGGAGTCGACAAGGTCTATCCCAAGGCCTCCCAGGCGGAACGGCAGGACGTGGTCGAGTACTACCTGGAGCGCGTCGGCCTGGCGGATGCGATGGACAAGCCCGCGCATGCCATGTCGAACGGCATGCAGCAGCGGGTCGGCATTGCCCGCGCCTTTGCGCTTTCGCCCAAGCTGCTGCTGCTGGATGAGCCCTTCGGCATGCTCGACAGCCTTACCCGCTGGGAGTTGCAGGAGGTGCTGATGGAGGTCTGGAGCCGCACCAAGGTGACCGCCATCTGCGTGACACATGACGTGGACGAGGCAATCCTGCTGGCGGACCGGGTGGTGATGATGACCAACGGCCCGCAGGCCACCATCGGCAAGATCACCGACGTGGACCTGCCGCGCCCGCGCACCCGCAAGGCGCTGCTAGAGCATCCTGAATATTACAGCTACCGGCAGGAGGTGCTCGATTTTCTCGAAGAATACGAGCACGGGGCCAAACCCGCCCCCAAACCGGCCGAGAGCCAGATTGCAGCGGAGTGAGACCATGACCCAGAAACTCGTCATCATCGGGGCCGGCATGGCCTCCGGCCGGGTGATCGAGCATCTGCTCGACGCGGACCCCGGCGCCTATGACATTACCCTGTTCAACGCCGAGCCGCGCGGCAATTACAATCGCATCATGCTGAGCCCGGTGCTGTCGGGTGAAAAGACCTATGAGGAGATCGTCACGCACGGCGATGACTGGTACGCGGAGCGCGGCATCACTTGCCGCTTCGGTGAGCACGTGGTGAAGATCGACCCCGAGATGAAAGTGGTCGAGGGCGAAAACGGCCATGTGCCTTATGACAAGCTGGTGATCGCCACCGGCTCCGCCCCCTTTATCATCCCGGTGCCGGGACACGACCTGCCGGGGGTGATTTCCTACCGCGACCTGGACGACACCAACGCGATGATCGAGGCCGCCGCCAAGGGCGGAAAGGCGGTGGTGATCGGCGGCGGGCTGCTGGGGCTGGAGGCGGCCGCAGGGCTCAAGGAGCGCGGCATGGACGTGACCGTGCTGCACCTGACGGGCCACCTGATGGAGCGCCAGCTCGACGAGGCCGCGGGATATCTGCTGCGCAAGGATCTGGAGGCGCGCGGCATCACCGTGAAGACCCGGGCCTCGACCAAGGCGATCCTGGGCGAGGACCGCGCCCAGGCGGTGCTCCTGGAAAACGGCGAGACGCTAGGTGCCGATCTGGTGGTGATGGCGGTGGGCATCCGCCCGGAAACCCGGCTTGCCACCGACGCGCATCTGGATGTGGCGCGCGGCATCGAGGTCAGCGCACAGATGCAGACCTCCGATCCGGATGTCTTTGCGGTGGGTGAATGCGTGGAATTCAACGGCCATCTGTTTGGCCTCGTGGCACCACTCTACGATCAGGCCAAGGTCCTGGCAGACAGCCTCTTGGGTAAGTCCAACGCCTTTGCGGTCAAGGAACTGGCCACCAAGCTCAAGGTCACCGGCTGCGACTTGTTCAGCGCCGGGGACTTCGCGGAAGGCGAGACCCGCGAGGATATCGTCTTCCGCGACCCCGCCCGCAGCATCTACAAGCGGCTGGTCATCGAAGACGACCGGCTGATTGGCGCGGTGATGTACGGCGATACCGCCGATGGCAGCTGGTTCTTCGGCCTGATCAAGGACGGCACAGATATTGAGGAGATGCGCGAGACGCTGATCTTCGGTCCGGCCTTCCAAGGGGGCGCCTCCGCGGACCCTCTGTCAGCCGTTGCAGCCTTGCCGCCTGAGGCAGAGATTTGCGGCTGCAACGGCGTCTGCAAGGGACAGATCACCAGTGCCATCGAAGGTGGTGCCACGGACCTCGGCGCGATCCGCGCCACGACCAAGGCCAGCGCCTCCTGCGGCACCTGCGCCGGGCTGGTGGAGCAGCTCCTGTCGGTGACGCTGGGAGAGGACTACGCCGCGCCCCAGGCCCAGCCCGTTTGCGGCTGTACCAGCCACACGCACGAGGACGTCCGCCGCCTGATCAAAAGCCGCGAGCTGAAAAGCCTGGCCGCGGTCTGGCAGGAGCTTGGCTGGACCACCGCCAACGGCTGCCACATCTGCCGCCCGGCGGTGAACTATTACCTGCTGGCGGACTGGCCGCTGGAGTACCGGGACGACCCGCAAAGCCGTTTTGTCAATGAACGCAAGCACGCCAACATCCAGAAGGACGGCACGTTCTCCGTGGTGCCGCGGATGTGGGGCGGCATCACCACCCCGGACGAGCTGCGCGCCATCGCCGATGCTGCCGACAAATACGCTGTGCCGACGGTCAAGGTCACTGGCGGCCAGCGCATCGACCTCTTGGGTGTCAGGGGCGAGGATCTGCCCGCGATCTGGTCCGATCTGAACCGCGCCGGGCTGGTTTCGGGCCATGCCTACTCCAAGGGGCTGCGCACGGTGAAGACCTGCGTCGGCACCGATCACTGCCGCTTTGGCACCCAGGACTCGACCGGCCTCGGCATCAAGCTGGAAAAACACCTGTGGGGGTCCTGGACGCCGCACAAGCTGAAGCTTGCGGTCTCCGGCTGTCCGCGCAACTGCGCCGAGGCAACCTGCAAGGACATCGGCGTCGTCTGTGTCGACAGCGGTTACGAGATCCACGTCGGCGGCGCTGCGGGGATGGAAATCAAGGGCACAGAGGTATTGTGTAAGGTGGCAACAGAGGAAGAGGCGGTCGAGGTGATCTCCGCCATGACCCAGATCTACCGCGAAAACGCCCGCTATCTGGACCGGATCTACAAATGGCTGGCCAGGGTCGGCCTCGACTGGGTCAAGGCGCAGATCGTCGACGACCTTGAGAACCGCCGGCTGCTGGCGGAGCGGTTTGCGCTGTCGCAATCCATCTACCGCAAGGACCCCTGGGCCGAACACGCACAGAACAGCGCCACGCGGGCGCAATACGCTCCCCTTGCCAATCTCACACTGGAGGCTGCGGAATGAACTGGATCGACATCGGCCATATCAGCGATATACCCCTGCACGGCGCCCGGGTAGTGAAGACTCCGGTCGGCTGCGTCGCCCTCTTCCGCACCGGAGAGGACGAGGTCTTTGCCGCAGACGACCGCTGCCCGCACAAGGGCGGCCCGTTGTCTGAAGGCATCGTGCACGGCCAAAGCGTCACCTGCCCGCTGCACAACTGGGTGTTCGACCTGAGCACCGGCCAGGCGCACGGCGCAGATGAGGGCCGCATCGGCACCTACCCGGTGCGCGTCGAAGGCGGCCGCCTGCTGATTGACGGCGGTGCCATCGGCAAGCGGAGCGCCGCGTGATGGCGGGTGCGGCCTGTCAGGAGGTCCGTTCCGCCTGCCCCTACTGCGGCACCGGCTGCGGGGTGCTGCTGCGCCCGGACGGCGCAGGCGGGCTGGCGGTGCGCGGCGACCCGGACCACCCGGCCAATCGCGGGCGGCTCTGCTCCAAGGGGCTGGCTCTGGGGGAGACGCTGGGACTGGAGGGCCGCCTGCTGGCCCCGCAAGTGAACGGGCAGGAGACCGATTGGGACAGCGCCCTGGATCTGGTCGCCAGCAAGTTCCGGCAGGCAGTGGATCGGCACGGCCCGGACAGCGTCGGCTTTTACCTGTCTGGCCAGATGCTTACCGAAGACTACTATGTCGCCAACAAGCTGATGAAGGGATTCCTCGGCTCGGCCAATATCGACACCAACTCGCGCCTGTGCATGGCCTCCACCGTCGCGGGCCACAAACGCGCCTTCGGCACCGACACGGTGCCCGGCACCTATGAGGATCTGGAACAGGCGGACCTGATCGTCCTGGCGGGCTCCAACCTCGCCTGGTGCCACCCGGTTCTGTACCAGCGCATTCTCGCCGCGCGCGAAAAGCGCGGCACCAGGCTGGTGGTCATCGACCCGCGGCGCACGGCGAGCTGCGATCAGGCGGACATGCATCTGAAACTGCGGGCGGGCAGCGACGTGGCGCTGTTCAACCGGCTTCTGGCCGCGCTTTATGAGGGCGGCGCACTGGACGCGGAGTATCTGCAGCATGTGGAGGGGCTGGGCGAAGCGCTGGAAGCCGCCTTCGCGAGCGATGCCTCCGTCACCGGGTTGTCTGACTACGAAATCGCAGCCTTCTGCCGTCTCTGGATGGGCACTGAAAAGGTAGTGACCATCTTCAGCCAGGGGGTGAACCAGTCCGCCTCCGGCACGGACAAGGTGACCGCGATCCTGAACTGCCATCTGGCAACCGGCCGCATTGGCAAACCCGGCAGCGGCCCCTTCTCAGTGACCGGCCAGCCGAACGCCATGGGCGGGCGCGAGGTGGGCGGACTGGCCAATATGCTGGCCTGCCATATGGATCTGGAAAACCGCAGCCACCGTGCGGCGGTGCAGGAATTCTGGGGTGCCCCGGCGCTGCCGGACCGGCCCGGGCTGAAGGCGGTCGATCTGTTCCGCGCGGCAGGCGGCGGGCGGCTCAAGGCACTGTGGATCATCCACACCAACCCCGCCGTCACCATGCCTGAGGCCGACGCCGTGCGCGCGGCACTCCAGGCCTGCGAGTTCACCGTGGTAAGCGACATCACCGCGGCAACCGATACCGCCCGGCTGGCGGATGTGCTGCTGCCCGCCGCTGCCTGGGCGGAAAAGGAGGGCACCGTCACCAATTCGGACCGCACCATCAGCCGCCAGCGCGCGGTCCTGCCGCCGCCGGGCCAGGCCCGCGCCGACTGGGACATTCTGGCAGACGTAGGAAGGCGCATGGGCTGGAGTGCAGCCTTCGATTACCAGTCTCCGGCGCAGATCTTCCGGGAGCATGCCGCATTGTCCGGCCTGGCCGGCAGCTTCGGGCTGGATTTCGACATTTCCGGCCTCAGCAGCATGTCCGATCCTGACTACGAGGGGCTTAGCCCCGTCCGCTGGCCGGTGAGCCGGAACCGCCAGGGCGGGCGGTTCTTTGCGGACGGGCAGTTCTTTCACCCGGACGGCAAGGCCCGCATGCTGCCTGTCCGCTGGCGCCCTCCGGCTGCCGCGCCGGACCGCCAGCATCCGTTCCGCCTCAACACCGGCCGTATCCGCGACCAGTGGCACACGATGACCCGCACCGGACGAGCCGCCCGCCTTTCAGGGCATCTGGCCGAACCCTTTGCCGATATCCACCCGGAGGACGCCCGGCGGCTGGGAGTGCAGCGCGCAGACCTGCTGCGGCTCCGCAGCCCGCACGGGGAGGCGATCCTGCGCGCCCGGATCACCACCGATGTGCAGCCCGGCGATCTGTTCGTGCCGATCCACTGGACCGGCGAAACCGCACCTTCGGCGCGTGTTGACACGCTGGTCGCCGCCGCCGTTGATCCTGTTTCGGGGCAGCCGGAAAGCAAGGCCGCCGTCGTCGCGGCGGAGCGCTGGCAGCCGGCCTGGTACGGGTTTGCCGTATCCTGCCGCCCGATGGTTCCCCGGTCGGAGTACTGGGCCATGGCTCGCACGGAAACGGGGTACCGTGCAGAACTGGCAGGGCTGTCTCCGCTTGCGGATCCGGAGGCCGCCGCACGGGATCTGTTCGCCCAGCCCGAGACCGAAGTGCAGATAATGACGGACAGCAGCAAGGGCATTACCCGGCTGGCCCTGTTTCAGGATGGCAGGGTTATGGCAGCGCTGTTCACCGCGCCGGAACCGGTGGCGGTCAGCCGGGACTACCTGGCGGGACTTCCGGGCACCAGCACGGCGGGTGTTCTGACTGGCATTCCTGCCGCAGACCGGCCCGATCCCGGCCCGGTGATCTGTGCTTGCTTCAACGTCGGGGCCAACACCATCCTTCACGCAATCGAGAGCGGCGGGCTGGTGAGTGTTGCCGATATCGGCACTGCCTTGCACGCCGGAACAAATTGCGGCTCCTGCCGCCCTGACATCGCTGAATTGCTAGCGCGTCGGCCGCTCCGGCAAGCCGCAGAATAGGACGGATACCGTTTCCGCGTGCCCGACCGTGTACTGCACGCGGAACCGGGAACCGCAACTGTCTTTTAAATGCCCGTGAGGCAGGCCTCCGTCGCCTCCCCTCACGGTAACCTCAACGGCTCAAATTAGAGGCGGTCTTCCCTCCATTTCACACCATCAAGCCGTGGGATCAAACACCTAAGCGGCGAATGCTGCAATCTGCCCGGCGGCCGGCAAGGACTTTGGTCGAATACCGCGGCTATTGCCGATGGTCTAAGCCTTGAAGCAGCACCGGACCGAGTGCCTGCCATCGAAGGTGCATGGCTGCCAGTTCCGCTGCATTTCTTGGATCAATTCTTGGGAGGAATGGCATGAACATCCACACGAACGGGCTGGCCAATCCGGCACTGGACACGGCGCATCTGGGCGTCGAATTTCCGTTCAAGCCGCGCTATGGCAACTTCATCAACGGCGAATTCACCGAACCCCGCTCGGGCCAGTATTTCGAAAACATCACCCCGATTAACGGCGAGGTGATCTGCGAGGTTGCCCGCTCTAACGCCGAGGATGTCGAGGCGGCTCTGGACGCAGCTCATGCGGCGTTTCCGGCCTGGGGCAAAACGTCGACTACGGTGCGCGCCAACATGCTGCTGAAGATCGCCGATATCATGGAGGCGAACACCCAGCTGCTGGCGGCGGCGGAGACGTTGGACAACGGCAAGCCAATCCGCGAGTCAATTCACGCCGACCTCGCCCTCTGCGTGGATCACTGGCGTTATTTCGCGGGCTGCATCCGCGCCGAGGAAGGCCATATCTCCGAAATCGATGCCGACACCTACGCCTACCACATCCCGGAACCGCTGGGCGTGGTCGGGCAGATCATCCCGTGGAACTTCCCGCTGCTGATGGCAGTTTGGAAGCTGGCGCCGGCACTGGCGGCCGGCAACTGCGTGGTGCTGAAACCGGCGGAGCAGACCCCGGCCTCGATCATGGTGCTGGCGGAGCTGATTGCAGATGTGCTGCCCGCGGGCGTCTTGAACATCGTCAACGGCTTCGGTCTGGAGGCGGGCAAGCCGCTGGCCTCGTCGAACCGGATCGCCAAGATCGCCTTTACCGGCGAGACCACCACCGGGCGGCTGATCATGCAGTATGCCAGCCAGAACCTGATTCCGGTGACGCTGGAGCTGGGCGGCAAGTCCCCGAATATCTTCTTTGAGGATATCATGGCGGCGGACGATGCCTACTTCGACAAATGCCTTGAGGGCTTCACCATGTTTGCCCTGAACCAGGGCGAAGTTTGCACCTGCCCCAGCCGGGCGCTGATCCAGGAGTCGATCTACGACGACTTCATCGCCCGCGCCATCGAACGGGTGAAGGCGGTAAAGCAGGGCAACCCGCTGTCGATGGACACGATGATCGGCGCCCAGGCTTCGGCTGAGCAGAAGGAGAAGATCGCGTCCTACCTGCAGCTGGGCAAGGATGAGGGGGCCGAGCTGCTGACCGGCGGCAATGTTTCAGCCTTGGAGGGGCTGGAAGGCGGCAACTATATCGAGCCGACCGTGTTCAAGGGCCACAACAAGATGCGGATCTTCCAGGAGGAGATCTTCGGGCCGGTGCTGTCCGTCACTACCTTCAAGGATGATGCCGAAGCGCTGGAAATCGCCAACGACACGCTCTACGGCCTGGGGGCCGGCGTGTGGACCCGCGACACCAACCGCGCCTTCCGCTTTGGCCGTGACATCCAGGCGGGCCGGGTCTGGACCAACTGCTATCACGCCTACCCGGCCCATGCGGCCTTTGGCGGCTACAAGCAGTCGGGCATCGGCCGGGAGAACCACAAGATGATGCTGGACCACTACCGGCAGACCAAGAACCTGCTGGTCAGCTACAGCCCCAACGCGCTGGGCTTCTTCTGAGCAAGTTGCGCTGCAGGCGGCCCCGGGTGTCCGGGGCCGTTTCTTTTTTCATTCAGCCGGGGGAGACTGCAATGACCGGAACAACCGGCATGACGGTGACGGCAACACAGGCGGCGCTGGATCTGATCGGCGCGCTCAAGGCGCGGTTCGGGCAGGACCTGCTGTTTCACCAGTCCGGCGGCTGCTGCGACGGGTCGGCGCCGATGTGCTTTCAGCAGGGCGACTACATCCTTGGCGGCAACGATGTGCTGGTGGGGGAAATCGGCGGCGTGCCGTTTTACATGAATGCCGATCAGCACGCGCGCTGGAAACATACCAACCTGGTGATCGACGCGATTGACGGCATCGGCGGGATGTTCTCACTGGAGAACGGCAGCGGCAAGCGGTTCCTGACCCGCTCGGAGGTGTGCCTGCGCTGAGTTGCGCCGCACTATGGTCAGGTCAGCGCGCGCTCCAGGAAGCCGCGCAGCGCGCTGGTGTCTATCGGCTTGTGCAACAGCGCCGCGTTCAGCCCCGCACAGGCAGCCGCCAGATCCGGAGAGCGGTTGGCGGTCACCAGACATGCTGGAACCGGCCCGTGCTGCGCCCTGAGCGCGGCAATCGCATCGGTGCCCAGTGCCCCGTCGTCCAGCTGGTAATCGGCGATGATCGCATCCGGGCAGATGTCGATTTCCTGCAGCAGCGTGCTCGCCTCGGCGCAGCTGGCGCAGGGCAGCACGTTCAGCCCCCAGCTGTCGAGCGTGATCTCCAGCGCCGCCCTGAGGCCGGCGTCGTTTTCGATCAGAACCACGATCCGGTGCGCAAACGGCACCGCGGCGCCGGTGCCGGGGCCGGGCAGGGGCGACGGCGGGCGCGCCGCCGTGCTCAGCGGCAGCTCCACCGAAAAGCAGGTGCCGCGCCCGACCTCCGAGGTGAGGTTCAGCGGATGTTTCAGCAGCCGGCAGGCCCGCTCGACAATGGCCAGCCCCAGCCCCATGCCGTCAGACGGGCTGGCCTTGGCGTTAAGCCGCTGAAACTCCTGGAACACCCTGTCCTGATGCTCAGGTGGGATGCCGGGGCCGGTGTCACGGACCTCCAGCAGCACCCGGCCTGGCCGCTGCCGCACCCCGATCAGCACCTTGCCGCTGCCGGTGTAGCGCACGGCATTGGAGGCGAGATTCTGCAGGATGCGGCGCAGGTAGGCGGCGTCGCTTTCCACCACCGCGCCGCTGCGCACGACCCGGAAGTCCAGCCCCTTGAGCCGGGCAACCGGTTCCAGCTCGTCCTTCAGCTGATCCAGCATACTGCCCAGGCTGATGGCGGTGCGGTCGATTGCCGCCAGGCCGGAGTCGAGCTTGGAGATATCCAGCAGGGCGCCAAGGATGCGCTCGACCGCGACCAGCGCGTTGCCGGCCTTGGCCGCCCGGTCTCTGAAAACCGCGTCCTGCAGATCATCCTCCAGCGAGCCGACATAAAGCTTGGCGGCGGACAGCGGCTGCAGCAGGTCGTGGCTGGCGGCGGCGACAAAGCGCGATTTTGAGGCATTGGCGCGCTCCGCCTCCGACAGCGCGTCTTCCAGCTCGAGGGTCCGTTCAGCTACCCGCTGTTCCAGTGTTTCGTTCACCTGGGAAATGGTGCGGACGGCGGCGCGTTCGGCGGTGACATCGGTGAAGCTGATGACAAATCCCTTGTCCGGCATCTGCTGCGCGAACACCGCCAGGATGCGGTCACGGCCCAGCCCGATCTCGAACGACAGGGGCGCCCGCTTGGCGGTGCTGGCCACCCAGGCCTCAACGTCGTCCAGACGGGTGCCGCCCAGAATGCGGATACTGTCCGCGGCCTGGCGGTAGAGGGTCGCAAAAAACATGCCCAGCTGGAACTTGCCCGCGGGCATCGACAAAAGCTCTCCTGCGCGGCGGTTCCAGCCGACCAGCCGGTTCTGGGCGTCGAAGATGCAGACCCCCTGGTCGAGATGCTCCAGCGTTGCCTTGATGACGCGCGACTGATCGTCCAGCAGCCGCTCACGCTCCTGCCGCTCCAGCCGCATCATGTCGGTGATGTCGGTCTGCAGGATCACGGTGCCGCCGTCCGGGGTGCGGTGCTCGCTGACCTGCAGCCAGCTGTTGCCGGCCATCATCACGTTGAACACAGCGTGATCATCCTTGTGGCGGGCGATACGGTAGGCCTCCCAATCGGCGGCGGTCTCTCCCTCCGGCAGCGCCAGATGTGCGCTGGTTGCCACCAGGTTCACGTAGTCGGCAAATTTCAGCCCCGGCCGCAGCAGATGGTAGATGTCAGACAGGTGCTTGCCGAAGCGGGTGTTGCACATCACCAGCACGTCCTGCGCGTCAAACAGCGCAAAGCCTTCCTGCACCGTCTCGATCGCATTGGCGAGGTTGGCGCGGGCGGCCTCGGTTTCGGCATTGGCCAGCGCCAGCCTGGCGTTCGACTCGTTGAGCAGGTCAAGCGCGTGCTCCAGTTCGCGGGTGCGCACGCGCACCTCCTCCTCCAGCATCACTGCGCGCTGGAACTGGGCATAGGCCTCGCCGGAAGCATCCGAGCTCTGCTCAGCCCGGCGCATCAGGGTTTCGACGATTTTCAGCAGCTTCTGGTTCTGCCGCTCCGGCGTGTCGCGGGGGTCGATCAGCTCATGCGCCATGGCTCAGCCCTCGTCGGGCGGATAAATCGCCACCCCGGTCAGGGTCTGGTTGACATGCATCGAGTTGATCTGCTCGCCATAGGTCGAAAAGCCCACCACCCGGTTGTCGCGCAGGATGCGGGAAATGTCCTGCGAGACCTGTTTCTGCTGCGCTTCCAGCCGCCGCAGGATGCAGTCGCAGGCCAGGATGATCTCGGGGCGGCGGCTGGCGCTGAGCGCGGCCATCTCGCGCTCCAGGTGGATCACCATGTCCTCCGGTTCGGCCAGGGTCAGAACCACGCCCTCGTCGATGGCGGAGAAAAATACCAGCTCGTCATTGTCGGCGACCCGCTGGATGGCGCGCACATGGTGCTGATCCCCGAACTGCACGGCGACGGGATGGGCGGCAAAGGTGAAGGCGGTGAGCTGCTCCGGGTCCTTGCCCAGCACCCGGGCGTATTCGCGGGCGGCGGGTTCGGCATTGATTTCATGCACCACCCGGCGGGCCGGATCGGCGCCGGTCACCACCATGCGTTTCTGCGACGGGACCAGATGGTCGGTCTTGAAGACCTTGATCGGGCAGCGGCTGCGCACCTGGATCAGGATGGCGGCGTTGGAATGGGCCTTTCCGCCATGCAGCACATAGGTCTTGCCAAAATTTGTGCCGTCACCCGCCGAGCCGCCGAAGAAGGCCACCGGGCCCAGCCCGACCGACAGCTGCGAGGTCAGCGCGTCCTCCTTGGTGGACAGCCCGTCGACCAGCAGGAAGGTGAAATCCGACACCCAGTCCCCGGTGTTCTGCGCCATGTGGCTGCGGTTGCGGATCATCCGCTCGATCACGCTGTGCGGATCGAAATTGCCAAGGTCCTCGATCAGGATGGTGCGGGTCTGAAAATGCGACTGGGCAAAGCCGATGGCGACAATCTCGCCCTCGACATAGCCGCCTGCCGAAATCTCCCCCGCGGTGGTGCAGCCGACAACTTGCGCCGGGGCAAACCGGCGCTGCGCCTCGCCGATCAGCCGCGCGACGTCGGTGTCCGGGGACAGAAACAGAACCACCAGCGAAAGGCCGTTCGGATTCAGCGCCTGTGCCAGTTGTTCGACAGCGTCCGCCGCCCGGCAGTCAACCGAGCCGGACCGGACAACCCGCGGTTCCGTCACGGTTGCACCCGACGGACCATGGACAGGGGCCATCGCCTTTCTCCTCCCCGAATTTTGTCCGCCAGACTAGGCGGACGGCGGCGTGTCTTGCAAGACGTTTGCAAAACTCGCCTGCTTGGCGGCCAGCACCGCCTGGGTGCGGCTTTGCACGCCGAGCTTGCGCATGATTGCGGTGATATGGGCCTTCACCGTGGTTTCGGCGATCGACAGGTCATAGGCGATCTGCTTGTTCAGCTTGCCTTCACAGATCAGCTGCAGGATCCGGGCCTGCTGGTTGGTCAGCTGGGACAGCCGCTGCAGCACGTCGTCGCTGCTGCCGGCATTGTCATCCAGCAGCACAAAGCCGTCCGGCAGGAAGACCTTGCCCTGGTTGATCGCCTCGACCGCCTTCTGGAACACGTCGCGCTGGCTGTGCTTGGGAACAAAGCCATTGGCGCCGGCATGGATCACCGAGCTGACAATCCGGTTGTCGGCCATGGAGGAGACCACCAGGATCGGGCAGTCCGTCACCTTGCGCAGGCGCAGCAGTCCGTCCAGCCCGTTGACGTCGGGCAGGTTCAGGTCCAGCACCACCAGGTCGATGCGGATGCCCCCGGCGATCATGTCGAGCGCAGCCTGAAGGGCCGGCGCGGTGTGCATGCTGCTGATTGCGGTCACCGCCTGCAAGGTCATCGCCAGAGCGTCACAGAACAGCGGGTGATCATCCACCAGCAGCGCCGCATTGAACCCTGGGGTTTTCGGCGTGTCCGTGTGTGTCGGCATATCTGCACCAGAGCTGTTGTTTTCCTGCCAGCTTAGCAAGCAGGCAGCAGCAGCGGTATACGCCTAAAGTCGCATATGGAAGGCGCGCCCCCCGCAGGAGGCGCGCCTGAGTTCCTTGCATAAGGCCTCAGCCGGTGCGGGATCAGTCCGCCTGCGCCAGCTGACGGGGCAGGCGGAACGTCCAGACCATGCCGCCCTGGTTCAGGTAGTTGACCTTCTTGGCGACCTCGCCGCCCCACAGCGGCACCGCGCCGCCCCAGCCGGAAACGACCGAAACATACTGCACGCCGTCCTGCTCCCAGGTGACCGGCTGGCCGACGATGCCGGAGCCGGTCTGGAACGACCACAGCTCCTCGCCGGTTTCGTCGTCAAAGGCGATGAAGCGGCCCTCAGGGGTGCCGGTGAACACCAGCCCGCCCGCAGTGGTCATCACCCCGGCCCAGAGCGGTGCGTCGTTCTTGTATTCCCACTTGACCTCGCCGGTGTCGGGGTCGATCGCCTTGAGACTGCCGATATGGTCCTCGTAGTTCGGCTTGATGGTGAAGCCCGCGCCCAGGTAGGCGGCGCCCTTCTTGTAGCTGATCGGCTCGTTCCAGATGTCCATGCCCCATTCGTTGGAAGGCACATAGAAATTGCCGGTGTTCTGCGAGAACGCCATCGGCATCCAGTTTTTGCCGCCCAGGAACGACGGCGAGGCAAAGATCACCTCCCCCTTGTTGCCATCGGCTGCATCGGCCGGGTTGCCGGGGCGGTTGTCCTCGTTGAATACCGGGCGGCCGGTCTCGTCGATGCGCTCGGCCCAGGTGATGTCCTTGACGAAGGGCGTCGCGCTGACGAACTTGCCGTCCTCGCGGTTCAGGACATAGAAGAAGCCGTTTCGGTCGGCTGTGGCATAACGCTTGTTGCCGCTGCGGTCGGTGTAGGCGACCACCTCGTTGACGCCGTCATAATCCCAGCCCTCGCGCGGGGTGGTCTGGAAGTGCCACTTGATCTCGCCGTTGGCAGGGTCGATGCCAATGCGGCTGGCGGCATAGAGGTTGTCGCCCGCATTGCCCTCCACCGGGGTGCCTGCGTTGCGCAGGTGGCTATTCCAGGGCGCCGGGTTGCCTGCGCCGAAGACCAGCGTGTCTGTCTCCGCATCATAGGAGCCGCCGAGCCAGGTGGCGCCGCCGCCGGTCTTCCACATGTCGCCCGGCCAGGTGGCATTCAGGGTGCCGGTCATAGTGCTTTCCTCACCCTTGAAGGTGCCCATGTGGCCCTCGATCACCGGCCGGGTCCAGACCAGCTCGCCGGTTTCGGCATCCCGCGCCTGCACCTCGCCGACAATGCCGAATTCGCCGCCGGAATTGCCGGTGATCACCAGCCCGTTGACGATCAGCGGCGCCGCGGTCATCGAATAGCCGGCCTTGTAGTCGGCTACCTTCTTGCGCCATTTCACGTCGCCGGTCTTGAGGTCCAGCGCCACGATGCGGGCGTCCAGCGTGCCGAAATAGAAGGTGTCGCCATAGATTGCGCCGCCGCGGTTCACCACGTCGCAGCAGGGCAGGATGCCTTCAGGCAGCCGGGCGTCGTACTGCCAGATCTCGCGGCCGGTCTCGACGTCGATGGCATAGACCCGGCTGTAAGAGCCGGTGATATACATGATGCCGTCGTAGATCAGCGGCTGGGTTTCCTGGCCGCGCTGCTTTTCGCCGCCGAGGCTGAAGGCCCAGGCAGGCACCAGGTTTGCGACGTTGTCCTTGTTCAGGGTATCGAGCGGGCTGTAGCGCTGCAGGTGCCGCCCCATCCCGTTGGTGACCACCTGGGTGGTGGTTGTCTGGTCGTTCCTGAGGTCGTCCTCGGTGACCCCGGCGTGGCTGATGCCTGCCATCATGGTCCCTGCGGCGACCGCCGCGATAAAGCGGTTCATTGGCTTCCTCCCTTTCGTTTGATCCTCAACAGCCACGGCCCGGTGCGGGCTGCCGGCTTGCCACAGTATTCAGCGCGCACCGGGCGGGCGGTATTGCACAATGGTCGTATGCGGGCGCCAGCCGGGCGGGACGGCGGCTCAACGCAGCAGCGCCCGGCGCCTTGCGGCCCGGGTTTGCGGTGAATTTGCACGCGGCGCGGGCGGGGGCGGCTCAGCCCGGTTTCGCAGCCTTGCGGATCAGCCCGCGCGCAGGGTCGTAGCCCCAGACCGCCAGCCCAAGCCAGACCAGCCCCGACAGCAGCACCCAGGCCAGCGCGGCGGCATTCAGCTGCTGATAGAGCGCGAAGCGGATCAGCTCGACCGCCTGGCTGAAGGGATTCAGGGCACAGATATCGCGCAGCAGCGCAGAGCTTTCGGCCATCTTCCACAGCGGGTAAAGCGCGGTGGAGAGGAAAAACATCGGGAAGATCACGAAGTTCATCACCCCGGCAAAGTTTTCCAGCTGGCGGATCACCGAAGACAGCGCCAGCCCCAGCGCCCCCAGCATCAGCCCGGCGGGGATCAGCGCGGGCAACAGCGCGGCATAGCCGCCCCAGCTAAAGCGGATGCCGAACAGCGCTGCCAGTCCCAGGAATACATAGACCTGAAGCACCGAGATCGCGGTGCTGGCGAGCAGGCGGCAGACCAGCAGCCACCAGCGCGGCAGCGGGCTGGTCAGCAGCAGCCGCATTGAGCCCATCTCCCGGTCATAGACCATCGACAGCGAGCTTTGCATGCCGTTGAACAGCAGAATCATGCCGCACAGCCCCGGCACGATATAGACCTCGTAGGTGGTGTAGGTGGCATAGGGCGGGGTGATCGACAGCCCAAGCGCGGCGCGGAAACCGGCGGCAAAGACCACCAGCCACAGCATCGGCCGCACCAGCGCCGCGACAAAGCGGCCGCGCTGGCCAATGAACCTCAGCGCCTCGCGTTGCGTGATTGCCATCAGGGCGGCCAGCCAGTCCATCACGCCGCCTCTCCCGTCAGCCTGAGGAAGTGATCCGCCAGCCCCTGCCCGCCGCGCAGTTGCCGGGCGGTGCCGTCTTCAGCCAGCCTGCCGCGGTGCAGGATCAGCAGCTGGTCAGCGTCGTCAACCTCGTCGGTCAGATGAGTGGCCCAAAGCACCGTCAGCCGCTTGCGCCGCGACAGGTCATGCACATGAGCGGTGATCGCGCGCCGGGTTGCCGCATCCAGCCCCACCGTCGGCTCGTCCAGCAGCAGCACCTTGGGATGGTGGATCAGGCTGCGGGCAATCTCCAGCCGGCGTCGGTGGCCGCCATTCAGGTCGCGCACCCGCTCGCCCAGCCGGCCGCGCATCTCCAGCCGCTCCAGCGCGGCCTCGATCCGGGACTGCGCCCTGGCACCGCGCAGCCCGTGCAGGGCGGCGAAATAGCTGAGGTTGCGCTGCACCGTCAGGTCCAGGTCCAGCGTCGGCTGCTGGAACACGACACCCATCTGCCGCAGCGCCTTGCGCGGGGCACCGGCCATGTCGTGGCCGGCAACCTGTATCCTGCCCTGCGGCGCGGCGAACAGCCGGGTGAGCAGCGCAAACAGCGTCGACTTGCCCGCCCCGTTGGGACCCAGCAGGGCGCAGAAGGTGCCGGGCTCAACCCGGAAGCTGACTCCATCCAGCGCCTGCCGGGCACCGTAGGCGTAGCTCAGGTTTTCCACCTGCAGCCCGGTCATTGGATGGTGATCTCCAGCCGCTGGGTATCGCCGGTGGAGCCGGGCACCTTGAGATGGTATTTTCCAGGCTTCAGCGCGATGAAGCCGATCTCCATCTCGCCGGCCTCGTCGAACTCGACGCTGTCGAGCCCCAGCGGGCGGATCTCAAGGCCTTCCACCACGATCTCGTCGATCCAGACCGCTCGGAAGAATTCCGCGCCTGTCAGCGCCAGCTCCTGACTGCCATCGCCCTGGATCTCGAACTCGTAATAAGTGCCGGATTTCAGCACCCAGGGCGCATCGGCCAGCGGCATCCCTGCCGACAGGGTGATCGGCGGCAGGTCCTCCTTGTTGCTGGCGGACAGCAGCCCGGCGAGACCGAGGCCGGCCTTGCCCGGATCATCATCGTCACCGGCCAGGGCGGCGGCGGGCAGCGCCAGGCACAGCGCCGCGGCGAATAGGCGGGGGTTCAGCATCGGAGATCCTCCTGTCTGGATACGCCGCGCCGCCAGGGCGCGGCAGGTCTCAGGGGCGCATCGCCGCGCCCCAGGGAAAACGGCCGACCTTGATCGACTTCAGCGCCTGGCGCCGGGCGGTGTCGATCACGGTGACGTCGCCGGACACGCCGTTGGTGGTGAACAGCAGCGACTTGTCGGGGGAAAACGCCATGTGCCAGACCCGGCGGCCGACCAGGATGTAATCCTCCACCTCCAGCGTCTCGGCATTGACCACCGCCACATGGTTGGACGGCCCAAGCGCTACAAAGGCGGTCTTTTCATCTTCGGTGAAGGCGAACCCGACCGGCTGCACGCGGTCGGGATGCACCCCCTTGACCTCAAAGGCGATCTTGCCGGTCTCGGTCTGGGTGGCGGTGTCGAAGACCGTAATGGTGCCGCCAATCTCGGAGGAGACCCACAGCGCGCTGCCGCCGGCGGTGAACTCAGCGTGGCGGGGGCGGGCGTCGACCAGCGTGTTGGCGAACAGCTGCTGCGTTTCCGTGTCGATCCAATGCGCCATGTTGGTGGTCTCCGACGTGGTGATGGCGATCCTGCCATCGGGCGAGACGGCCATGCCCTCGGGTTCGATCCCGACGTTGATCTGGGCGACCACCTTGCGGGTTTCGGTGTCGACCACCGTGGTCACGGCGTCATCCTCGTTGGCGATGTACAGATGGCGGTCGTTCGGGTGCAGAACGAACTGCTCGGGATCCTCGCCCGAGGGCAGCTCGTGCAGGACCTCGCCGGTGACGGCATCCAGAACCTGAACCGTGTCGCTGTCGGAGGCGCAGACATAGGCTCGCGAGAAGTCCTTGGAGAATGTGATGCCGCGCGGCCGCTCTCCCGTTGCGATGGTGCGGACCACCTCCAGCGTGGCTATGTCGATCACGCTGATGGTGTCGTCCTTTTCATTTGTGACCCAGATTTCCTGGGCATCAAGGGGCGCGGCGGCCAGCAGCGCCGGAAAGGCCAGCGCGGCAAGGGGTTTTGCAGCAAATGTCATTGGAAGGCTCCGCAGCGGCTTTCGGGTTCATCAAGGCCAAGGGTGTCAAGTTCGCTGTGCTGGTGCAGGAAACCGGGCAAGGGCGCCTGCGCTGCCAGCGCGCGGGGAGTGGCAAGCGGGATCGGCTGGCGCAGCTGACCGTTCCAGCTCCGGTAGCTGAGCGGGCGGCCCTTGAAACCCGCCAGCTCGAACGCGTCCGACAGCAGGTATTGGCGCAGGACGCCCGCGTCGCCTGAGCCGGTGCGGGTCACAGCCTCGCCGATGCTGCGCACCGCGGCCCAGGCGGCGTAGTCTCGTGCCAGCATCTTGCGCCCGGCCAGGTCCTGAAACCGCGACTGCAACTGCGCGGCGCCCCATTGCTCGACCACCGGCGCCCAGGCCGCGGGCACCAGCCCCTCAGAACCGGCAACCGGGCGCGGCAGCCAGGTGTTGTACGGCAGGTAGCGGGCGAAATCCTGAAGCTCGTCGGCGACCAGCAGCAGATCGTGGCGGCCCAGCCCCTGCGACATCAGCGGCACCTCCTGCGCGGCGTTGCGGCGCATGTCGGCGCCATAGTCCCAAGTCTGCTCAGCTGTGATTTCCAGCCCGAACTTGGCAGCGCTCCGGCGCAGCGCGGCGGCAAAGGCCTGGTCCTGCGGGTGGCTGCCAGAAATCAGTGCGAGGCCGGTCCAGCGCTTGGTCAGCGCAAACTGCATCAGCGCATCGCTGCGCATCAGGTCCGAGGGCAGAGTGTGCAAGAGGTTGCGGCGGCAGTCGCCGCTGCGCAGGCCAATGTCCGGGCTGGCAACGTTGAACAGCAACGCTTCCTGCGCCTCCGGCAGCGCGGCGGCGGTCAGCAGCGCAGGTTTGGGCGCATCGAGGATCAGCAGCGCGCTGCGGCTCAGCGCCGCCCGCGCCGCCGCGGCAAAATCGCCCCCCGGCGGCACCGCCACCGTCTCCAGGCTGTAGCTGTGGCCAAGGAAGCTGCCGGTGGTCCGGTTGTCGGCCAGCCCCAGCCTTGCGCCGGTCTCGCCCAGGTCCGCGGGCTGCGGGTCGAGATTGGAGAGGGTGGGGGGCTGCTGCTCCTGCTGCTTCAGGTAGATGACCGGCACCTCAAGTCCCGCGGCCGCGGCAAGGGCGGCGGGGCAAAGGGCCATCAGGAATGTGATCAGAAAGCGCATGGGGCACCCGGTTCTGGCTGCATGAGCCGAGCGTACTGCCGCCCAGAGGCCCGCTGCCATTGGACCAAGGTCGTAGGCCGCCAGCGCGGTTCTCCAACTTAAGTCGCGTATCGGGGCAGGGGCCGGGCTGGCTATGCTTGCGGCAAGCACAAACTTACGGGAGGAACTCATGTTCAAATTGCCTCTTGCGGCCCTCGGGCTCGCGGCTCTTGCCTCAGCGGCGCTGGCCCACGGAGACGTCGCGCCGCAACCGGTGAATACCGATGCCCTGCCCGATGTGGGCGAGGAATGGCTGACCGAAAACCCCTATCGCGGCCAGGAGGCGGAGGTCTGGCAGGCGGCGATTGACATTGGCGGCAGCGGCTACAACCAGAACTGTGCCCGCTGCCACGGGCTCGGCGGCGTTTCTGGCGGGCTGGCGCCTGACCTGCGCTACCTGGAGGCGGAGGAGATGGGCGACGAGTGGTTCGTCGAACGCTTCCGCACCGGCTACACCCAGAACGGCATCACCAAGATGCCCGCCTTCGGGGAGCTGCTGGGCCAGAAGGCCGCCTGGGCGATCCGCACCTACCTGGAAACCCGCCCTGACGATGGCGCCCTGGACGAGGCCACCGGCCGTCTGCTGGAAATCCGCGATGAGCTGACGGCCCTGGCCGGCGGCGGCGGCGGTGATGCAGCGGCGCTGCGCGCGGAGCTTTCGGAAATCGCGGAGGGTGTCGAAACCGGGTCCGGCGCGCCGGTTGCCGACAGCGCGGCCTACCGGGCTGCGAGCCTGATCGGCGGCGCGCAGCCGGACTTTGCCGGGGCTGCGGAGGCCCTGACCGTCGGCCTCTCGGCGGCGCACTAAGGCAGGGGGCTGCGGCACATGAGACAGAAGCTGGCCGGACTTCTTGTGGTTGCTGCGCTGGCCTGCGGCTGGGCGCAGCCCGGCCAGGCCCGCTGTGCGGACCACGTGCCGCAGCCCAAGCCGCAGAACGCCTCCCGCGATATCGTCGGGCAGGACCTTGAGACCATCCTTGAGCGCGGCTTCATCACCTTTGCGGCTTATGAGGAATTTCCGCCCTGGTCCTACGAGGAGGCGGGAAGCATCAAAGGCGCCGACATCGACCTTGCCCGGCTGATTGCCGCTGAGCTGGGGGTCGAGGCCCGGTTCACGCTGGTCGTAGCGGGCGAAAACCTGGACGCGGATTTGCGCAACTGGATCTGGAAGGGGCCGATCGTGGGCGGCAGCGTGGCCAACGTCATGCTGCATGTGCCTTATGACAGCGAATTTGCCTGCCGGGTCGAACAGGTGGTGTTCACCGGCCAGTACCACGTCGAGGAGGTAGCCATTGCCTACCGCCGGGAGGTTTATCCCGAAGACCCGCCGGTGCCGGCCTATTTCCGCTTCGACAGCGTCGCGGTGGAAAACGACTCGATTGCCGATTTCTACCTCTCCGCCTTTCCCGGCGGCCAGCTCAGCGGCAATATCCGCCGCTACCCGACGGCGGCCGACGCAATGGCGGGGCTGGACCGGGCGGAGACCAAGGCGGCAATGGGACCGCTGGCGCAGCTGGAGGCCGGGCTGACCGCACAGACCGCCGTCCATACGCCGCCGCTGCCTGGCTTCTCCGCGGGCACCTGGACTGCCGGGGTGGCGGTGCATTTTTCCTACCGCCCGCTGGCCTATGCGGTGGAGGATGCCATTGCTGCCGCGCTGCAGGATGGCCGGATTGCCGCCATTTTCGCAGCCCACGGTCTCAGCCACCGGCCGCCAGAGCTGCGCTGATCCAGCTTACCCCAGCGTTTTCAGGCTGCCATCCTGCGCCAGCAGAGTGGCCTTGGTGCCTGCGGGAAGGCGCGCCAGGGCGGCGGTGATTTCACTTTCGCTCATCAGGCAGAAGGCGGTGGAGGCGGCATCCGCCAGCGCGGCGCTCGCGGCCTCGGTGCTGACAGTGGCCCATAGCGGCCGGCGGTCAAGCGCGGGGTGCAGGATATGCGCCGCGCCCCGCAGCCGCAGCGCGCCGGGGCTGGAGGTGGCGATGGCGCGGCCGGTCAGGCTGCGGGCGGCAAAGACGCCGTGTTCCGGATCGGCGAGCCCGATGCGGAACGGGCCGCCGAGGGCGGCAAACTCGCCGGCATTGACCAGAACCCGCTCCAGCCCCAAGCGGCCATGCGCGGCGCGGACCATGCCGGTGGCATAGCCCTGGGCAATGCCATTAAAGGTCAGCGCCTGGCCCGGCGCCAGCCGGATTTCCTGTGCCGTCACCGACACCTTGTGCCAGCCGGTGAGGCGGGCGGCCTCGCGGACGCCGCCACCCTGCGCCAGCGCCTGCCAAAGCGGCTGGACCGTGGGGTCGAACACTCCCGCTGTTGCCGCGTGCATCCGGGTGCAGAGCCGGGCCAGATCCAGAAACGGCGGCGGCGGGTTCTTCAGAACCCCGGTCCGGTTCAGGCGCGACAGCGCGGAGGCCGGATCGTAGAGGCTGAACAGCTGTTCAGCCTGCCGCAGCTGCGACAGCGTGGCGGCAATCGCCTGGTCTGCCAGCGGCGGCGGCGCATGGATGGTCAGGCGCGCCTCGGCGCCCAGGGCAACCCCCTGCCAGGTGACGGGCGCGGCCCGCGACGCCGGAGCCGCGGCACCAAGGGGGGCGGCGGCAGAGATTGCCAGGAACCTGCGGCGGTTCAGTTTGGCGTTCATTCCGCGGCCTCCAGCGGCTGTTTCTTGCGCGCCGACAGGATCAGCGGCACGCAGCGGGCCGGGTCGTCGTGGATCGACACGCAATCGAGGCAGCCGAAGCATTCGTCATAGCGGACCGCGCCGGATGGTTTGATCGCGCCATAGGCGCATTTCACCCGGCACAGCTGACAGGGGCTGCCGCAGGCGCCGCGCCGGTCGATCCAGTCGCGCCGCCGCAGCAGCCCGCCTGCCGCCATCGCTGCGCCCAGCGGGCACAGATAGCGGCAGAAGGGTTTGAACAGCACCAGCCCCGCCGCCAGCCAGAAGACGGCATAGGCAGTGAAATACCATTCGCGCAGGAAATAGGTGGTGATTGCGGTCTTGAAGGGTTCGACCTCGGCTGCGGTGTCCACATGCGCAGGCGCCAGGAAAACCAGCGAAACCAGCCCCGCCAGCACCCCGTACTTAAGATACCTGAGCCGCCCGTCCCAGGCAGGCGGAAGGCCTGTTTGCGGCAGGCCCAGCTTGCGGCCCAGATGGTGCGCGAACTCCTGCAGCGCGCCGAACGGGCACAGCCAGCCGCAGAACAGGGCCCGCCCCCACAGCACCAGCCCGAGGATGGCAACACCCCAGATCAGGAGCGAAAACGGGTCGTAGGCGAGAATGGCAAAGCTGCCGCCCTCGGCCGCGGCGCGCAGCACACCCAGCACGGTGACGATGGACAGCTGGCCTTGGCCCCACCAGCCGATGAACAGGGTGACAGCCGCCAGCACCGTCAGCCGCAGCGGAGTCAGCACCTTGCGGGCGGCGATCCGGCCTTGGGCCAGCAGCAGCGCGGCGGTCAGCGCGCTCAGCAGCAGGGCCAGAACGATCAGGTCCGTATGGCGGCTGCGCAGTGCCTCCAGCCAGGGCGGCACGGGCGCCGGGGCCTCGGCCCGCTGGAAAAAGCGTTCGGGGGTCCGGTGGGTGACAGGGAATTCCACGGTGCCCGTTTCCGGCTGGAACATGCCATGCGCGCGCACCGCCTGGGCGTGCAGGGTCCACTCCTGCGCCGGGTCAAAGCCGAGGCGGCGGTCGGCCCGCAGGATCATCGCCGTGCCGTCGTGCAAAGGGTCTGGCAGATCCGGCGACAGCTCCACCAGGAGGTCGCTGTCCCGCAGCGCCACCGGCAGTCCGTTCTGCGTTGCAAACACCCGGTCCGGGGCGGTGTTGCGGATGAACTCCGGGCTGACCAGCCCATGGCGGCCGGTCTCGATCAGCAAGAGCGGCTCATCATCGGGGGAGATCGCCAGAAAATCCTGCAGTTCGTTGTAACCGTCGCGCGACAGTGCCGCCTGAGCGATTGACGGTGGCCCGAGGTCGATGATCCAGAGATCCAGATAGGCTGCCTCGGGGTGCTGCTGCGCCTCCGGATCGTCATCGGCCCAGAGGGTGCCGGCGAACGCCGCGTCTACCTCCGCATTGGAGACGGTGGCGCGGGTGGCCAGCCCCTGATCCACCAGCGCCGCCCAGTCCAGCGGCTCGCTGTGGTCCGGGTCCGGCCGGGCCGGGGGGGCGGTGATCACGCCGTGCATCTTCTCGCGCGCGACCGCCAGCGCCGCAGCCATCACCGAGTCATGCGCGATCCGCACCGACGCGGTCGCCTTGCTCACCCCGTCGAGATAGACCAGCGATGAGCCGGAATCCGTCTCGCCATAGGGGCTGCCGACGGTGATGGCCGAAAAGACAGACAGGCCGGGATACTGCTCAAAGAACCTGTGGAACGGGGCCGGGCCAAGCCCGGAGACAAAGACCGGCTCGTTATGGCTGATCAGCCGGACATCCAGAAAATTGCCATTCAGGTCCAGCAGTACCAGCACGTTGACCGGCGCGCCGGAAAATCCGGGCAGGGGGGCCAGTGGCTCGGTTTCAAAGGCATAGCCCGCCTCCGCCCCGCCGGAGTTGAGCAGCGTATAGACACCCTTGCTGTTCACCGGTTCGCCCAGAGAGAACGGCGGCATGATCAGGGCGCTGATCTCCTCGCGGGGCAAGGGTGACGCCGCCAGCGCGCTGGCCGCAAACAGCCAGGCCTGAAGCCAGAGTATGAACCGGGAGACGCGCATGGCTGGCAGTCTGCCGAGCGGCGCGCCTGCGTGCCATTGGACCAAAGTCTGAGACCGCCCCTACGACCAAAGGCCAATACCGGGGCCAGGGGCGGGCAGCTAGGCTGAGGGGATCAAAGCCAGCAAAGGAGGATGCAATGGCCTGGTCTGCCCCGAAACTGAAAGAAATCAACTGCGGCATGGAAATCAACATGTACTCCCCGTCCGAGGACGACGGCCGCGAATACGAACCCGATCTGTTCTGACCGCCAAACAGGAAAACGGCCATGCGGTTTCTGGTTCTTGGTGCGGCAGCGGGCGGCGGCCTGCCCCAGTGGAATTGCGGCTGCCGGAACTGCCGGGACGCGCGTCTCGGCAGGATCGCTTCCGCCACCCAGTCGTCGCTGGCCGTGTCATTGGACGGGCAGAACTGGGCCGTTCTGAACACCTCTCCCGATATCCGTGTTCAGTTGCAGAACTGCCCGTCCATGCACCCGCAGTCGCTGCGCCACAGCCCGCTGCGCGCAGTGCTGCTGACCAATGGCGATATTGACCACATTGCGGGGCTGCTGTCGTTGCGGGAACAGTCGCCATTCACCCTGTTCGCCACGGCCGGCCTGCTGGATGTGCTGGCGGCCAACCCGGTGTTCAACGCGCTTCCGGCGGCTGTCGGCCGCCATCCGGTGCGGCTGAGCGAGGGCTTCGAGCTGCTTCCGGGCTTGCAGGCCAAGGTCTTTGCGGTGCCCGGCAAGGTGCCGCTCTTCATGGAAGGCGGGCAGGTGCAGACGGATCTGATGGGCGAGCAGACCGTCGGCGTCCGGCTGTCCGACGGCACCAAAACCGCCTATTACATCCCCGGCTGTTCCGGTGTCTCCGCAGAGCTGCTGGAGATACTGGCCGACGCTGATCACATCTTTTTTGACGGCACGCTCTGGCACGATCAGGAGATGATCCAGAGCGGGACGGGCGCCAAGACCGGCCTGCGGATGGGGCATATCTCCATCAGCGGCCCCCAAGGCTCCATCGCCAGTTTGCGGAGTGTGGATGCCGCCAAGACGTTCATTCACATCAACAACACCAACCCTGTCTGGCAGCCCGGCAGCGCCGAACGCGCGCAGGTGCTGGCCGCCGGATGGACAATTGCAGCGGATGGAATGGAGATCGCCCTATGAACGCCCAACCCCGGGAAATGCCGGCCAGAGAGCCGCTTGAGGCCCGCTTGCGCGCCATCGGCGCGGCGCGCTACCACGACAAGCACCCGTTTCACCACAGGCTGCACGGCGGCGAGTGTTCGCCCGACGAGGTCCGCGCCTGGGTGATCAACCGCTGGGCCTATCAGGCGGCGATCCCGATGAAGGACGCGGCCTTTCTGTCGCGCTGCACCGATCCTGCCATGCGCCGGGCCTGGCGCAGCCGGATTGAAGACCATGACGGCGGCATCAGCGAAGGCGGCGGCATCCGCCGCTGGCTGCGGCTGGCCGAAGCGGTCGGGCTCGATCCGGACTACGTGGCCTCCGGCCGGGGCGTGCTGCCGGCCACCCAGTTCGCTGTGGACGCTTATATCCGCTACGTCCGCGACATGCCGCTGCTGCAGGCGGTGGCCTCGTCACTGACGGAACTGTTCGCCCCCTCTATCCACGAACGGCGGATCGAAGGCCTGCTTCAGCACTACGATTTCGCCAATGCTGCCAGCCTGTCCTATTTCCGCAAACGGCTGACTGAGGCGCCGAAAGATGTGAAATTCGGTCTGGCCTGGGTGCTGGAGAACGCGGACACCCCGGAAAAGGAAGGCGCCGCCTGCGAGGCGCTGATCTTCAAGACCAATGTCCTGTGGGCGCAGCTGGATGCGCTTTGGGGCGCCTATGTGGAGCCGGGGCGGATTCCGCCGGGCGCCTGGCAGCCGGGCGAGGGGCTGGCATGACACTGGCGCTTGCCCCGACGGACCGCCCCTATCTGCCGCGCGGGGTGCGGATGATCACGGACAAGGTGCGGGGCGGCACGGTGCTGCTTTGCCCGGAAAAGGCCATTGCCTTGGATGCCATCGGCGAGGCGATCTTGTCGCGGGTGGATGGCAGCGCTTCGTTCAAGGAAATCGTTGCCGGTCTGGCGGCGGCCTATGATGCCCCGGCGGAGCAGATCTCCGGTGACGTGCAGCGCTTTCTGGCCGGGCTGCGGGCCCGCATGTATCTGGCGGTGAACCCATGACCGTGCCGCCGCCCATCGCGATGCTGGCTGAGCTGACGCACCGCTGCCCGCTGGCCTGCCCCTATTGCTCCAACCCGCAGGACCTGCTGGGCCGCGAGGCCGAGATGACCACCGCCGAATGGGCGGATGCCTTCCGCCAGGCTGCCGAGCTGGGTGTCCTGCAACTGCACCTCTCCGGCGGCGAACCCGCCGCGCGTCCCGATCTGGCGGACCTCACCGCGGCGGCACAGGGCTGCGGGCTCTATACCAACCTGATCACCAGCGGCATTGGACTGACTCCCAAGCGTCTGGATGCGCTGGAGGCGGCTGGGCTGGACCATATCCAGCTGTCGCTGCAGGGCACAACTGCGGAGCTTGCGGATTGGATCGGCGGCTACAAAGGCGGGTTTGACCGCAAGATGCAAATCGCTGCGGAGATCAAGGCCCGGGGAATTCCCCTGACACTGAACGCCGTGATGCACCGGCACAATCTGGATGATCTGGAACGCACCATAGAAATGGCTGTCGAAATGGGTGCCCGGCGGCTAGAGGTCGCCTGCGTTCAGTTCCACGGTTGGGCGTCCCGCAACCGGGCGCAGCTGCTGCCAACCCGCGCGCAGGCAGAGGCCGCCAAGCGCATGGTTGCCGAGGCAGAGCAGCGGCTGCGCGGGGTGCTGGCGTTTGATTTCGTGCCGCCCGACTACTACGCGGATTATCCCAAGGCCTGCATGGGGGGCTGGGGGACAGCCGGGCTGAACATCGCGCCGGACGGCACCGTGCTGCCCTGTCATGCGGCCCAGACCATTCCGCATCTGGACTTTGACAATGTCCGCAGCAAACCGCTCGCGGCGATCTGGTACGGCGGCGCGGCCTTCAATGCCTACCGCGGCACCGATTGGCTGCCGCAGCCCTGCCGCAGCTGCGACCGCAAGGACACCGATTTCGGCGGCTGCCGCTGCCAGGCGCTGGCCCTTGCCGGAGACGCAGGCGCAACCGATCCCGTGTGCCGCAAATCGCCCCGGCATCAGGCCGTGGCTGATCTGCTTGAAGCGGGCGGCGACGGGGCAGAAGAACCTTTTGTCTACCGCAGCGCCGCACGCTGAGGAATTGCGGCGCAGGCTGCGGTTTTCCGGAGGCTCTTGGCATATCACCTCTGCGGGTGTGCACCTTGCACAGGCAATCCCAGCTCGGGAGGCGGGGGTGTTTCCAGGCACATCCGCGCTGGGGCACAGCGCGCACCGTCAATGCGCAAACTCATAAAAACTGTTTCAGCTCATCCAGCGTCCCGGCTTCCGACGCCGGCTTGTCCGTCCGGATCCGGTTGATGCGTGGAAACCGCATCGCCAAGCCGCTTTTGTGGCGGCTGGATTGGTTCAAGCCTTCGAAGGCGACCTCCAGCACCAGCTCGGGCTTGACCGCGCGCACCGGCCCGAACCGGTCCGTGGTGTTGTTGCGCACGAACCTGTCCAGCTCTTTCAGTTCGGCGTCGGTGAAGCCGAAATACGCCTTGCCCACGGGCACCAGCTGATCGCCCTGCCACACGCCAAACGTAAAATCCGAATAATAACCCGAGCGTTTGCCGTGTCCGCGCTGCGCGTACAGCATGACGGCATCGACCAGCATCGGGTCGTGTTTCCATTTGAACCAATTGCCGCGTTTGCGCCCGGCAATATAGGCACTGCCGCGGCGCTTGATCATGACGCCTTCGACCACGCTGTCGGGCGGGTTTGCGCGAAGCTCTGCCAGGTCTTCCCAGCTTGAAAACGCAAGGGGAGGGGAGAGATCAATGCGCGGATCGCCGAGTTCAGCCACAACATCCCGCAGTCTGGCCTGCCGCTGGACCAGCGGCCGCTTGCGCCAGTCCTCGCCATTCCAAAAAAGAAGATCATAGGCACGGAAAGCTGCAGGGTGGCTTTCCAGGATAGCTTTGCCGGGCTTCTTGCGGCCCAAACGCTTTTGCAGATCGCCAAACGGGGCAACGCCGCAGCCGCGCTTGACCAGCAGTTCGCCGTCCAGCGTGCCCTCAAAGTTGAGGGCGCCGATAACATCGGGGAATGATCGCGAAATGTCCTCTCCCGTGCGGGAATAGAGACGCCGCGTGCCGCTGTCATTCACCGCCTGAACGCGAATGCCATCCCATTTCCATTCCGCTGTGAAATCGGCCGGTGCGAACTCTGCCAAATCCTCCAGATTGGTGGCCGTCGACAGCATCACTGGCCGGAAGGGGGCAGCCGCAAGGCTTACCGGTTTTTCACCGCCTTCGAGCCAGGCGAACAGCGGCAGATAGGGCGGGGTCAGCCCGTGCCAAAGTTCTTCGATCTCGGTGACCTCAACGCCGCCGAACCGGGCCAGCGCAGTCCTGGCAAGTTGAGCCGACACCCCGACACGCAAACCCCCCGTGGCTAGTTTCAGATAGGCATAGCGCTGCGAAGGCGTCATGTGCGTCAGGCGGCGGGCAATCAGGGCAGGCAGCTCCGCCTTTGCGGTGGCGGCCAGTTCCTCCACAGCATCGGTCAGGGGCATGTCTGCCACCGTGCCTGAATGCGGCCAGATCAGCGCAACGGTTTCTGCCAGGTCGCCGACAAACTCATAGGACAGGCGGAACAGTTCGGCATCTGTCTCCTCTGCCACCAGCCCCCGCAGAAGGGAGGGCGTCACATTGCGCAGCGCAAGATCACCCGTAAAGGCGGCAAGCGCGTAGCCGCGTTCGGGATCCGGCATCGTGCGGAAAGCTTCTACCAGATGCGCGATCTTGGCGTTGCGCGACGGCGTAAAGGCAAGCTGCTCCAGAACGCGGGCAAAAGACTGCATCAGTCCGCTTCCTCCTCATAGCCGACCAGCCGCAGCGGGCGGGCGGCGATCTGGTTCAATTCGCACCACCGCACCAGCGCGTCCTCCCGGCCATGCGTGACCCAGACCTGTCGCGGTGCCAGTTCCTGGATGGTCCTCGTCAGATCCTGCCAGTCTGCGTGGTCGCTGAGGATAAGCGGCAGCTCCACACCGCGCTGGCGGGCCCGTGCACGCACCTGCATCCAGCCGCTTGCAAAACAGATGACCGGATCGGGAAAGCGCTGCGCCCAGGTTGCCGCAAACGCCGAGGGCGGGCCAAGGATGATCTGCCCCTTGAACGCAGCCTTGCCGTCACCGGTTGTCGCCGGGCGCAGGTCGCCGAGGTCAACACCCTGTTCGATGTGGTAGTCGCACAACCGCTGCAACGCGCCGTGGATATAAATGGGCTGCTCCCAGCCTGCCTGTCTCAGCAGCGCTATGACCCGCTGAGCCTTACCCAAGGCATAGGCCCCGACGAGATGGCAGCGGTCAGGCTGCGCGGCGACGGACCGCAGCAGTTTTTCGATCTCGGAAAGGGGCGCGGGATGATTGAACACCGGCAGGCCAAAGGTCGCCTCGGTCACGAAGATATCGCAGGGGGCCAGCTGAAACGGCGCGCAGGCCGGGTTGTCTACCCGCGCATAGTCGCCGGAGACGGTGATGGCGGTGCTGCCATCCTCCACCGTGATCTGGCAGGACCCGAGAACGTGACCGGCCGGCGTGAAAGCTACGCGAATGCCGCCTGCCTCCGTTTGGCCTTCTACCGGAATACGGGTATCGCAGAACGCCTCGCCGTAACGGATCGCCATGATGTCAAGCGTTTGCGGGCTGGCCCAGACCGTGCCATGCCCTGCGCGCGCGTGGTCTGCATGGCCGTGCGTGATCATTGCGCGCGGCACAGGCCGCACCGGATCAATGAAAAAATCACCTGCCGGGCAGTAAAGCCCCTCCGGGCGCGGATGCAGCAGCTGTTCCGGGGGGCGTGAAGCGGTCAAAATGCGTACCCGTTTGCAACCTTCTCAGAGACGTCGCTTTAGAGTTAAGGTGCCTTGGGCGCTGAACAAGGGCAGGGCTCCGGCACGCCAGGCGGTTGCCGTACCTGGCGTGCGGACGGACAGCCGCCTATTTTGCCATCAGCCCCGGCAGCCATGTGCCCACGGCCGGCTGCCAGACAACCAACGCCAGCACCGCCAGCTTGATCACCAGGAAAGGCGTGACCGCAGCATAGATGTGCTTCATCCCGATGCCCTCAGGCGCCACGCCCCGCATCACGAACAGCAGCAGCCCGAAGGGCGGGGTCAGCAGGCCGATCTCCATGGTCAGCAGGTAGACCACGCCCAGCACCAGCTCGTTGATTCCCATCTGTGCTGCCAGCGGCACAAACACCGGCACGGTCACCATCAGCATCGACACCTGATCGACGAAACAGCCGAGCAGCAGCAGGATCACGATCATGCCGACCAGCACCATGGTGGGGGTCGGGTCCACCGCGTTGATCGCCTTGATCAGCCCGTTGGTGGCGCCGCTGAAGGACAGCACCTGGGCAAAGGTCTGGCTGGCGGCCATGATGAACAGGATCATCACCGACAGTTTCACGGTTTCCATCAGCGCCCTGCCGACTTTTTCAAACGACAGCGACCGGTACGCCGCACCGGTGGCAAGCGCGGCCAGACAGCCAAGCGCGGCGGACTCTGTTGGGGTCGCGAACCCCAGCAGCAGGCTGCCGATCACCACGGCGAACAGCACCGACAGCGGAGCCACATATATCAGGAAGGGCCGCCAGCGCTCTCCCAGACTCATCTGGGGCAGATCGTCCGGCGGCGCCACTGTTGGATCCAGCAGGCTGCGGGTCACAATATAGACGACGAAGGCGGCGGCCAGCAGCAGGGCGGGCATGACGCCCGCCACCAGCAGCCCGGCGATGGAAATCCCTGCCAGGCTGCCGACCAGCACCGCCAGCGCCGACGGCGGGATCAGCATGGCAATGGCGCCCGAGGCCATGATCGGCCCCATCGCCATGGTCGGGTGATAGCCCCGCTGCAGCATCCCCGGCATCAGGGTCGATCCTAGCATGGCAGTATTGGCGATGGTCGAGCCCGACAGCGCGGCAAAGATGGTGCCGCCGAACACTGTGACCACCGACAGCCGCCCGGGCACCCGGGTGACCACCCGCTCGATCGCGTCGATGGCTCGGTGGGCGATACCGGTCTGGAACAGGATCTCTCCCATCAGGATGAACAGCGGGATCGGCGCCATCTGGAAATTGGCTATTGACTGGGTGGCATTGCGGGCCAGCTGCAGCAGGCCGCGGTCGCCGCCCAGAACTTCGTAAGCGCCGATCATGGTGACGGTGATAAAGGCGAAGGCCACCGGCAGACCGGTCAGCAGCAGCGCGGCCAGGCCGCCCAGCATCAGCGACAGGGTAAGGATCCAGTCCATTGGCAGTCCTTTCAGAGGCCGGAGAGCGGCGTGTCTCCCGCTTCAGGGCGGAAAATCTTGCGCAGGAATTCGAGGGTGCACAGCGCCATCGACAGCGGCAGAACTGTCAGCGTCCACCATTCCGGAAAGGTGAAGGCGGTGCGCACCATGGAGCCGCGGGCATAGGATTGCATCAGCGCCTGCAGCCCGGCCCATCCAAGGACAGCACAGGTTGCCGCGCCCAGCAGGCAGGCCGCCAGAACGACCCTGCGGCGGGCGCGCGGCGGCAGCCCATGGGTGATCAGGTCAACCTGCACATGGGCGTTGAGGCGCAGCACCCAGGGCGCCCCGAGGAATGCCGCCGCCATCAGCCCGTATTCGATGGCATCGAGCGCGCCGTAGATCACCGGCAGCCCGAGGTTGCGCAACAGCACATTGAGCGGAATCACCAGGGTGATCGCGGCGAGAATGGCAGCGCTGAGCACGGCGAGGCCGGTGAGCAGGACGCCGAAATTGCGGTCTAAGCGGGTCATGAGCACAGAGGCGGGGCGGCGCCAGGCCGCCCCGGTCCCATCACTTCAGCAGGCAGGCCTGCAGCTTTTCGCCAAGCTGCGGGTCCGTTTTCATCACTTCGCCCCAGCCCTCGGCCTGCGCGGTCTCGCTCCACAGCTTCCCGTTCTCGCCGTTCAGGGTAATGGTCTTGATCCCCGCCTCGGCCTGGGCTTTGGCCTCGGCCTCGTTGCGGGCGATGTTCCCGGCGTTCTGCTCTTCGATCCAGGCAGCGCCCTTTTCCAGCAGGGCGCGCTGCTCATCGCTCAGGCTGTTCCAGCTGTCGAGGTTCACCAGAAAGTTCACGTCCACCTGATAGAAACCGGGATCGACGCGATAGGCGGTCTGCTCGTGCCAGCCAAGGTCCAGCACGCCCTGGCTGGGCCAGCCATAGCCGTCGATCGCCCCGCGCTCCAGCGCGGTATAGACCTCGCCCGGTGCGGTGCGCACCAGCGTGGCCCCCAGTTTTTCGAACATGGCGCGGTAGACCGGCGTGGTGCGGATGGTCAGACCGGTCAGGTCCGGGCCCTCCAGCGGCTTGGTCAGATATAGATGATAATTCATGTGATCGCCCACGCGGGCGAGGTATTTCACGCCCATCTGCTCCTGGTGAACCTGGTCGATCAACTCGTAGCAGCCATTCGCCCGCTGATCTTGAATGGTGTTCTGCGCCAAGTGCAGGGCGTCGCCTGCGGGCAGCAGGTTCGGGTAGTAGGCGGTGGTATTGTTGGCGATGTCGACGATCCCCGCCTGCACCGCATTACCCAATTCAAAGGGCGGGACGGCTTCCGGCCCGCCGAGCAGGTCGATCTGCACCACGCCCTCTCCGTTTTCGTTGACCCAACCAACGAAGGCCTCGAAATCACGGGAAAAAGTTGTTCCGGTGGCAAAGGCGGTCACCGCCTTCAGCGTGACTTCTTCAGCTTGGGCAGAGACGGCGGTGAGCGTGGCAGCCCCGAAAAGGGCGGCGGCGGCAAGTGTGCGGAATGTCATGTTGGTCTCCCTGGGTGTGTGGCGGCGCGCAGACCGGGCGGTTTGCTGGCCCTTGTTTTTCCGGGCGCCCTTGAAAAAGCCTAGGTCCAGGCTGTCTCACCTTCAAGTGTGAAGTTTTAAGCTTCAAGTAAGTTTATATGCAAACGCATAAAAAAGTTTGGTGGCGCAGCTATATCAGGCGGCTGGCGGTCCGGCTGATTCGGTTTTTCGCGGCCGCTCGCCTTTTCTGATCGCCGCAATAGCCGCGCATCCGCACCCCGTGACCTGCCGGACGTCTTGGCCCGGCTACGCCGCGAAGCTCCGGATGGTTCTGAGCGCTCCGTCCAGGGCCTCTCCCTTTTCGTCCTGCAAGGCGGCCTCGCGCAGGCGGGACACCCATTGCGGTCCGTCTTCGCGTCCTGCCACCAGAGTGGCGCCGTGCATCACCTTGTCGAACTTCGAATGCCCGCGCGCGTGCGTGTCCGAATAGCCTTTGATCAGGCGGCGGCAGCGGATCACCTCGACCGCCATGCCGTAACTTTGCGGAAGATAGCCAAGCGCGGCGGCCAGCCATTGGTCCAGATGCGCCTGCTCTTGCGCGTGCCTCAGGCTGCGGCGGCGCCAGCCGCGCAACCCGCCCAATACATACAGCACCGCAAAGCCGCGCAGGCTGTCCGTGCGGATACGGCGTCCCTTGCTGAACAGCGTGTTGAGGCGGGCCATCCACTTCGGGCTGTTTTCCACCCGCGCGCCCAGGCGGGCGGGCAGCAGCCCGGCGATCTCCTCGGCGCGGGGATGCAGATAGTCGGTCAGGGTCATCAGCTTGCCCTGCGATCCCATCTGGCTCTCGATACGGCCAAAGCGGCTGCTGCGGGTCTTGAGGTCGGCAACCCGGATCACGTCGTCATAGGCCATTGCATTGGCGATATGCTTCGCCGCCTCGCGGCCAAGCTCATATCCACGGTCCATGCTGTCGCGGTCCAGCACCCGCTGCAGCCGGTCCAGGTATTCGGCCCCGTAAGCCGTATCCTGAAAATCCACCACCTTGCGCAGGCCCGGCACGGCCATCTCCTGCACCCCGGACGGAAACTGCGAAACCTGCGCCATCAGCCCGTTCCAGGCGGCCAAAGCCTTGCTGGGGCCTGCGGTCTCAGCCGGAGTTTCTGCCGCGGGTGCGGGCTCCGGCCGCTCGCCTTGCTCCGCCAGATCGAAACCGGCGGCAAAGGCCCGCAGGCTCGCCTCAACGCCCTTACCGCTTGCGCGGATTGCGTCCTCGAACGCGGCCCGGGGAAAGGGCAGGGCGCCTGAGCCTGCCAGGGCCCCGAACAGCGAGGCGGAAATCACCGACCCAGCCCGCACCGCGGCACTGTCCATATCGGCCATCACCAGCTTTCGGGCCGCGATTCCGGCGGCGGCGCGCACCTCCTCCGCGTTGGCGATGCCGTCGCCCGGCACCATCTTTTCGGACACCGCCAGCGCCCGATGGGTCGAGGCTATGAGCGTGGTGCGGTCCGGGGTCACGAAGCCGCGCATGATCGCCCGGCCGGCCTCCATCATTTCGGCGGCGATCATCACGTCCACGTCGCCTGGCGCCGGCGCCAGAGAGAACACAGGGTGCGGCACGCTGCCCGGTGCCATCTCGATGTAATAGATGGTTGCGCCGGTGCGCTGGGCAACGCCGGCGACGCTGGTAGCCTGGGCGCTGTACCCTTGGCTGCGGGCGAGAGATTCGATCCAGTTGGTCAGCACCCCGCCGCCCTGGCCGCCAACGGCAAGAACGGCCAGCTTGATCACGCCTTGCACGCCCGGGCCGTCCGGGCGGGCCGCAAGCGGCATTTCGATGGTCATGATGCAATCCTCCCGGAGGCGGTGCCGTTGAAGGTGAGGCGCCGCACCGCGCGGCGGGTCTGCAGCCAGGAGATCACGCGGCTGCGCAATCCAGCCGCCCAGCGTTCAAAGCCGCTGGGGTTATGTACCACGCGCGCCTCATAAAAGGAGGGGCAGAGAATGGCGGCGTCCGCCACCTCGCCGCAGTTGCCGCAGCCGACGCAGGACTGGTCGATATGCGCCACCGGATCGTCGCGCAGCGGGTCGTCCAGCGTCTTCAGCGACAGCGACGGGCAGCCGGACAGGCGGATGCAGGCGTGATCGCCAGTACAGATGTCCTCATCAACGCCAAAGCGGGGGATATCCACCCGCGCGCCGTCCTTGATCGCCTTATTGCGCTGCGGCTTTTCGCGGCGCTGCCGGTTCAGCATGCATTCGGAGGAAGCGACGATCACTTTCGGCCCGTCGTAATCGGTGGTCAGCGCCTCGCGGATGGTCTCGCGCATTCTGGTGACGTCATAGGTCCGGTCGATCTGCCGGATCCATTTGACGCCCGCGCCCTCCAGCGCCTTGGTGATCGGGTTGTTGGTGGATTTGCTGGCGTTCTTCGCCCGGCTCGACGGAATATCCTGGCCGCCGGTGGCTGCGGAATAGTAGTTGTCGACGATGATCGCCACGCTGTCCGACTTGTTGAACACCATGTTGCCGATCGAGGTGCTAAGGCCGTTGTGCCAGAACCCGCCGTCCCCGATGATCGAGATCGCGCGCTTTTCGCCGCCGCCGTCAAAGGCCGCGTTGGAGGCCGGTCCCAGCCCGTAACCCATGGTCTGACCGCCGATTTCAAACGGCGGCAGTGCCGCAAACAGGTGGCAGCCGATGTCCGCCGAGATCTGATGCTTGCCCAGTTCCTGCTCAACCAGCTTCATCGAGGCAAAGATCGGCCGCTCCGGGCAGCCGGTGCAGAAGCCCGGCGGGCGGATCGGCACGGTCTGGCTCAGATCCGGGATCTCCGGCTGCGGCGTGTTGGGCGCGCGCACCTGGCCGGGAAGGAGGTGGGCAGCATATTTGCGGAAGAAATCATCCAGCCCGTCCATCATCACCTGGCCGGTGTATTCGCCGGCCTTGGGGAAGATGCCCTTGCCCTCAAGCCTGGTCTGGCTGCCCGCCTTGAACAGCATGTTGCCCAGCTGTTGTTCGACGAACTCCGGCTGGCCCTCCTCCACCATCAGCACAGCGTCCTTGCCCGCGCAGAAGTCAAGGAGGTCGCTTTGCACCAGCGGGTAGGCCACATTCATCACATAAAGCGGCACATCGGTGTTGCCGCTGACATCCGCCAGCCCCAGCCGCTGCAGGGCGCGGATCACGGTGTTGTACATACCGCCCAGGCAGATCAGGCCAACCTTACCGTCCTGCGGGCCAAAGCGCTCGTTCAGCCCATGCTCCAGGATGAACTTCTCCGCCGCGGGCCAGCGGTTTTCGATCTTGTCGTGCTCATGCTGATAGGACATCGGCGGCAGCACCACGCGTTTGAAATCGCGCTGCGGATTGGACAGCGCCTCGCGCACGGTCAGCGGCGGCCGCTGGTTGTCGCGGCACTCAAAGGTGCCGGTCACATGGCAGGAGCGGATCCGCACCATCAGCATGACCGGCGTATTCGACGCCTCCGACAGGGCAAAGCTGTCGCCCACCGATTTCACGATGGACGGCAGGTTCGGCCGCGGATCAAGCAGCCAGAACTGGGATTTCATCGCAAAGGCATAGGACCGCTCCTGCATGATCGAGGAGCCCTCGCCGTAATCCTCGCCCACGATCACCAGCGCGCCGCCGGTGACCCCGGAGGAGGCAAGGTTGGCCAGCGCGTCGGAGGCCACGTTAACCCCGACCGACCCCTTGAAGGTGACCGCGCCGCGGATCGGATAATGGACAGAGGCCGCCAGCATCGCCGCGGCGGCGGCTTCGGAGGCGTTGGCCTCGTAGCGCACGCCCAGCTCGCCCAGCAGCTCCTCGGCATCGGCCAGCACATCCATCAGATGCGAAATCGGCGCCCCCTGGTAGCCGCCGACGTATCCCACGCCGTTCTCCAGAAGCGCCTTGGTGATGGCCAGAATGCCCTCGCCGGTAAAGCTGCTGCCTGCACCTTGGCGCAGATGCTCGACCTCAGCCTTAAACGATCTTTCGGCCATTGGCGCCTCCTTGGTTGCGGTCCCGGATCAGAATTGGTTCACGCGCACGTTGCGCAGGATCTTCTGCAGCGTGGCGGTAAAGGCGCGCTGTTCCTCAGGGTCGATGCCCTTGAACATCTGCGCGCAGGCCTCCGCCACATGCGGCCAAAGCCCCTCGTGGGTTTCACGGCCCTTCGGGGTCATCACGATGCGGGTGGCGCGGCTGTCATCGGGATCGGACTGGCGCAGAACCAGCCCGTCGCGCTCCAGCGCATCCAGCGCCCGGCTGAGGGTGGATTGCTCCACCACCGCATACACCGACAAGTCGCGGATCAGCAGACCGTCCAGCACCGACAGGACCGCCAAGGCCCGCATCTTGGCCGTGGTCAGCCCATGCGCCGCCATCTCCTCGCGCAGGGCCGCGTTGTAGCGCCCCATGATGCGGTTCATCAGGTAGGGCGGGAAGTTTTCCAGCCCGATCTCCCCCAGCCGCGGCAGCGGGGCGCTCGCCTCCGCGGCAGCTTGCGGTGCTGCGGTTTCCTTTGCAGTCATGCATCTTTCCTTTACGCCTGATAAGATCCGGAGCCGCCGCCCGCGCATCAGCGCCGGCTCCGGGGGTGATGCGGGCGCGTTACCTGCCTCAGCCCCGCGGCACCAGAGCCAGAGCCCGGATCGGGCTGCCGGTGCCGCGCTTGATCTTCAGCGGCGCGGCAATCAGCAGCGCGCCCTTGGGCGGCAGCTTGTCCAGATTGGCCAGCGAGGCCAGGCCAAAGCAGTTGTCCCGGTGCAGCAGGTTGTGGGCCGGGTAGGGCGGCTCCATCCCGCCGGCCTGGCCTGCATCGGTGCCGATGCACTGGCTGCCCCAGCCGGCGATTTTCTTCGACAGCAGATATTCCACCGCATCCGGCGTCGGTCCGGGGCTGTGCGGGCCTGTGTCATCCGCGTTCAGGAAGGCGTCTTCGTCACCGGCGCGCTTGTCCCAATCGGTGCGCATCACCACCCATTCGCCTTCGCCGATGTCTCCGTGCTCTGCTTCCCATGCCTTGATCAGATCGGCGGTCAGCAGGAAATCCGGGTTCTCGGCGCTTTCCTTGGAGCAGTCGATCACATTGACCGGCGCCACCAGGCGCTGCACATCCAGCGTATCGGTATAGCCGTCGCTGTGGTCCTTGCCGGTGATCCAGTGGTGCGGGGCGTCGAAATGGGTGCCGGAATGCTCCCCCAGAACCATCCAGTTCCAGGCAAAGAACGGGCCGTCCTCGTCATATTCGCTGATCTTGTGGATTTCGACCTTGGGCGTGTTCTTGGCGAAATCCTCGGGCAGGCGCAGGATCGGTGTCTCAGGCCCCAGGGTGCCGGAGCAGTCCACCACTTCGACCTGTCCGGACAGGATCATCGCGCCCAGGCCATCCAATATATTGGCTGCAGTCATTCTTCTTCTTCCGTTGTGCGCGGTCTGAACGCCGCTTTTCGCGTCCGGTTAAGGACTGCGTGTCAAAATATACATGTATTTGCAAATTTAAAAGCCCTTTGAGAAATAGACCTAAAATGGCGCAGGATGAGTCTCCGGCTGCCAGTAAGTATGTATTTGCATGTTACTTGGAGGGGGTGGCGCAGGAACTGCCCGCAAGCGGCCCGGTGCTTTGGCAAGTTCGCTGGCACAGACGTTCATCTGGAGGAAGGCCTGAATTCCGATCAGCCGCCCGCCTCCCCCTGAGCCTCAGGGAGCAGCCGCCCGCGCCGCCCAAGCCCCGGCGGCGGAGCATCCGGCCCCACCTCGTCCGATCTTTTGGCGGCTTACGCCGCTTGGGTGGGACTGCCCGCCGCCGCGCGGTTTCCGGCCGGGACGCGGCGGGTCAGAAGATTGCCGCGGGCAGCCAGGTCGCCAGCCCTGGGATCAGCCAGACCAGCAGCACCCCAACCGCCTGCAAGCCGATGAAGGGCACCACCCCCTGATAGATGTGGCGGGTGGTGACCTCCTCCGGCGCCGCGCCGCGCAGGTAGAACAGCGAAAAGCCGAACGGCGGGGTCAGAAAACTGGTCTGCAGGTTGATGGCGATCAGAATGCCAAGCCAGACCGGGTCATGCCCCATCAGGATCAGAGTCGGCGTGACCAGCGGCAGCACGATCACCGAGATTTCGACAAAATCGAGGAAGAAGCCCAGCACAAAGATGAACAGCATGCAAAACAGCAGCGCCCCGGACGGGCCACCCGGCATGTTGCCCAGGATATGCGCCACCCGCTCCTCGCCGCCCAGCCCGATGAACACCAGCGAGAACATGCCCGCCGCCAGGATGGTGGCAAAGATCATCGCGGTCATCGTCGCGGTCGAGGTCACGGCCTCATGCAGGATGCGCTTCTTCAGGCCGCTGCGCAGGGCGGCGATCACCGCAATGGCCCCCGCAGCCGTCAGCAGCGCGTAAAACAGCCCCGCTGCGAAATCAACGGTGCTCAGGTCGCTGCGCTGCAGGCGGATGGGGTGCACGCCCGACAGGATGCCCAGAAGGATCAGCGCCGCAGCCCCCAGCAAGATCAGCCGGACCGGTCCGCCCGCCCGCAGGCCCGCCATCAGCAGCGCGCCGATGGCCCCGACAGAGGCCGCCTCCGTCGGAGTGGCAACGCCGCCAAGGATTGCGCCCAGCACGGCAAAGATCAGCAGGATCGGCGGCACCACCGCGCGAACCACCTCACCGCGGCTGGGGCGGGCCATTTCTGCCGGGGCAGAAGGCATATCCTGCGGCCGCAGGAATCCCCAGGCCAGGATATAAAGAAGGTACAGCACCACCAGCACCAGCCCCGGCACCAGCGCCGCGGCAAAGAACTGGCCCACCGACAGGGCCTCGACCGAAAACTTGCCCTGCTCGTACTGCGCCTGCTGAAATGCGTTGGACATCACGTCGGCGAGGATGATCAGCAGCGTCGAGGGCGGGATGATCTGCCCCAGCGTGCCGGCCGTGCAGACAATGCCGGAGGCCACCCGCGGATCATAGCCCGCCCGCAGCATCGCGGGCAGGGCGATCATGCCCATCGCCACCACCGTGGCGCCGACGATGCCGGTCGAGGCCGCCAAAAGCGCCCCAACCAGCACCACCGAAATGCCCAGGCCGCCCTTCAGCTGGCCGAACAGCCGCCCCATGGTGTCCAGCAGCTCTTCGGCGATGCGGCTTTTTTCCAGGATCGCGCCCATCAGCACAAACAGCGGAATGGCGATCAGAACCTGATTGCTCAGCAGCCCGAAGGCGCGCTGGCCAAGCGCCCCCAGCAGCGAGATGTCCATCACTCCCAGGACCCAGCCGAGATAGGCGAACAGGATGGCGACCCCCGCGATCGAGAAGGCCACCGGAAACCCCATGAGGATCGCTGCCATCAGGGCTGCGAACATGACCAGGTCGAGATATTCCGTCATTGAGGGGATCTTTCCGAGAACAGCCGGATCAGCAGGGCGATGGATTGCAGCATGACCAGAACGCAGAAGGCGGGGATCAGCGATTTCAGCAGGAAGACGGCCTCCAGGCCGCCGACGGCAATCGGGCCTTCAAGAATGGCCCAGGAATTGCGCACCGACGGCCACGACCAGTACAGCAGCGCCGCCATCGACGGCAGCAACAGGACCAGATGGCCGAAAATGTCGATGCGGCGCTGGGCCTTGGGGCTGAGACCTGCATAGAAAACATCGACGCGCACATGTTTATCAACCAGCAGCGTATAGCCGGCCGCCAGCATGAACAGGGTGGCGTGCATATAAAGGACGCTCTCCTGCGCGGCGATGGAGTTCACCCCGAACACATAGCGCCCGACCACGATGGCAAATTGCGCCAGCACCATCAGCAGCGCCAGCCAGCGTATCACCATCGCCAGACCCCGGTTGATGCCGTCCATCGCATCCGCAACCCGTAGCATCCTGCGTCTCTCCCCATCAAAAAGCCGGCGCCCGGTCTCCCGGGGCGCCGGCAGCCGTTGCGCGGATCAGTAGCCCATCACCGATGCGCGAGCGTTCATCTGGCCGTTGTCGGCATAGGTCATGTAGCCGCCGACACTGTCGCGGTAGGTCAGGAAGCTCTCGGTGATGCGGCGCACCAGTTCGTCCTCGTCTTCCTGCAGCTCGGCGATCACTTCCTTGGCGGCGGCGCCCATCGCGGCGATCACGTCCTCGGGGAACATCTTCACCTGCACGCCATCCTCATCCACCATCTTCTTCAGCGCCTGCGCGTGTTTGGTGGTGTATTCGGTCCAGACCGGGTTGTAGAGGCTTTCGCAAGCCAGCGACACCACCTGCTGCAGGTCCTCCGGCAGCTCCGCGAACACGCTGGCGTTGACGCCGCATTCCTCGGCCGAGGACGGCTCGCCCACGCCGGGCCAGTAGTAATTCTTGGCCACCTGGTAATAGCCAAGCGCGCTGTCGGTCCAGGGGCCGATGAACTCGCCGGCATCAAGCGCACCGGTCTGCAGGCCCTGGAACATCGCCGGGCCGCTGGTGGCCTCCGCTGCCATGCCCAGTTTCGAGGCCATTTCCGATGCCAGGCCGGTGGTGCGGAACTTCAGCCCTTTCAGGTCTTCGGCAGAGTTGATTTCGGTCTTGAACCAGCCGCCCCACTGCGGGCCGGAGTTGCCGCACAGGAAAGGCTTGATGCCGAAACGGCCGTACATCTCGTCATAGAGCGCCTGGCCGCCGCCGTGGTACAGCCAGCCGAACTGCTCATCCGCGCGCAGACCGAACGGCTGCGAGCCGAACAGCAGGATGCCCTTCGATTTGGAGCCCCAATAGGCCGGAACCGCGTGATACAGCTCCGCGGTGCCTTCGGACACCGCATCGAACACGCCGCGGCCCGGCACCAGCTCGCCCGCGGCAAACAGCTTCACCTCGATCCGGCCGCCCGACAGCGTGGTGATCCGGTCGGCCAGCATCTGCGCCGCGACACCGGGTCCGGGCAGGTTCTTCGGCCAGGCCGTGACCATCTTCCACTGCATTTTGCCCTGGGCAATGGCCGGGCTGGCCAGGGCCGTAGCCGCCGCGCCCAGAGCGCCGGCTTTCAGAAACTTCCGTCTTTGCATGTTCCATTCCTCCGTCTGTCGGTGGATCTGCGGTGGCCGCGGGCCGGTGGCGCAGAGTCGATCTTGTTTTGTAAGTGCTTTACATTAATATGTAGCTACATATTCTTGTCAATCACGGTTGCGCGGTTCGCGTTCGCCTTTCGCCGCACGATGAAATATGGAGCGGCAGCGAACATTGTCCCGCGCGGCCTGGGAGATGAATATTGACGGACAAGCGGCGCCATTCCTGGACGGAGATCCGGGACAGCATCCGGCAGATGATCCTGGATTCGACCTACGGGCCCGGGGACAAGCTGCCGCGCGATGAAGAGTTCGCGGCCCAGTTCGGCTGTGCCCGCTCGACCGTGCACCGCGCCATGCGGGACCTGGCCGAAAGCGGAGTGGTGGAGCGGCGGCGCAAGGGCGGCACCATGGTGCGGCGCGATCCTGTCACCCGCGCGACGCTGAATATCCCGATCACCCGGCTTGAGGTCGAACAGAAAGGCAGCGTCTACCAGTATCAGCTGATCCGCCAGTCGGTGCAGGCCACAACCCCTGCCATCATGGCCAATTTCGGCCTGCCTGAGCCCCGCCCGATGCTGCGGGTCGAGGCGCTGCATCTGGCCGACAGCCGGCCCTATATTTTCGAGGATCGCTGGATCTGCCTGGAAACGGTGCCCGAGATCGCATCCGTCGACCTGACCCGCGACAGTGCAAACGAATGGCTGGTCCGCAACCGCCCCTACAGCCGCTGCGATTTGCGGCTTTACGCGCGGCCCGGCACCAATAGCGACAGCGAAGTTTTGCAGAGCAAGACCGGCGACGCCTTGTTTGTCATGGAGCGCACCACCTGGATCGGCGAGGACCCGATCACCAGCCTGCGCGCTGTGGCGCATCCAGGCTATCAGCTGGTCACGCAGGGCTGACGGCCAGCCCGCGGCGGTGTCTCAGGGAACCGAACGGGCACGGCAGGCGTTTGATCCAAAACGCACGGACGCCTGATCAAGGGGGAATGATGCAAGCCGGACGCGCCGCAAGCGCGGCAGGCGGCACGCAGCCCGGTTGCCTCAGGCCCGCCAGTTCGCCGCACACCAGTTCCGCAGACGCCTGCAGCAGCGCCACCCGGAGCGAATGGATGCTCGCGGCGGCTTGCGCGAGCGGAGCCATAAGGCCAATGTCACCTGGGAGGACCACCATGCCAAAGGACCACACCGCCCCCGCTCTTCAGCCGCCGGCGGCTGCACGCCGCAGGCCGCGCAGCGGCACGGGGCATTAGATCATGTGGCAAACCGTTATCGCCAGGCGCTCCGTCCGCGTTATGCTGCTGATCATTACCCTGATCATGCTGGGCGGCGCGATGTATTTCGCTAAACCTGTTCTGGCGCCGGGTGTTTTTGCGCTCGTGGTCGGCGTGGTGATCGCGCCGCTGGCTGACCGGCTGGAACGGATCGGGGTCAGCCGGGTGGCTGTCGCCAGCAGCCTGCTGTTGCTGACCACGGCGCTGCTGGCCCTGCTGATATTGTCGCTGGACCCGCTGATGACATCGCTGGCCAGCCAGGTCCCCAAGATCAAATATGAAATCCGCGGCTGGCTCGACATGGTGTCCGGACTGCTGCGCGGCATCGAAAGCATCAGTTCCGAGATCGAGGAGACAATAGGCGCAGCGGAAGCGGATACAGAGGAAGAGGGCACCGGCCTGCCGACCCTGACGGACGCGCTCTGGCTGGCGCCGAACTTTGGGGCGCAGATGTTCATCTTTGCCGGCACGCTGTTCTTCTTCGTGCTGACCCGGAACGAACTGTATGAAAAGGCAGGCAGCTATGCCGCCCGCTTCTTCCGGGCAGAGCGCGCGGTGGCGCGCTATTTCGCGGCGGTCACGATTGTGAACGGCGGGCTGGGCTTGCTCACGGCCGCCGGCCTGGCGCTGATCGGCCTGCCTGGGGCTTGGATCTGGGGCCTGGCGGCGGCCATCCTGAACTTCATCCTCTATCTTGGTCCGCTGATGATGCTGGCAGGGCTGACGGTGGCGGGTCTGACGCAGATCGGCGGCGCTGGCGCCGTGCTGCCGCCGCTGGTGTTCCTCGCGATCAACATCGCCGAGGCGCAATTTGTCACCCCGGCCTTTGTCGGCCGCCAGCTGGACCTTAATCCGCTTATTGTGTTCTGGGCCATTGTTCTCGGGTTGTGGATCTGGGGCCCGGTGGGGGCCATCGTGGCGCTGCCGCTGGTGCTGTGGTGCGGCCGGATGCTGGTGCCGCCGCCGGACACGGCAGAAGCCGTCACGCCTGAACACCAGTAGAGCCGGAACAGCATCCAAACATTCAAACCGGTTCGGGCAGCCTTTTTCGGCTGCCCTTTCCGTTTCAGCCCTTCGGAGTTCTGCCCCCTGAGGGGAGGCGCATGGGCCTTACGCCCATAGATATTGTCCCGCTTTTGAACCGCTCCCATGCGGCGCTGCCGCCGCCAGCCGGGTCCCCGCAGGCGCGTTTCAGGCCCGGTCAGGCGGTAATCTGCCTGCCTCTTATTTGCCGGCGCGATTTTTTTAAAAAAAATTGCGCGGCGCGGGAACCAAGCGGGTTCTCAGCGGGTTGGGTCGCTGTAACTCAAGCGCGCTGATGAGTGAAACTGGACAGGAGATCAATCCGATGAAACATCTTATGCTTTCGACTTCGCTGATCGTCGCAACCGCAGTGCCCGCCTTTGCCGGCACAGAAACCGAAACCACCGGCAACGCCGAGGCCGAGGTTCAAATGCAAACCCCGGCGGCAGATGTCTCCGGCGAAGCCAACGTTTCGGGTGAGGCCCAGGCCGACACCGGCACCTTGGAGCAAGAAGCTGAAGAGGCTGCCAACGAGGTCGAAGCCGAGGCCGAAGAGCTGACGACTGAAGCCGAAGCCGGTGCCGCCGAGCTGGCCAATGAGGCCGAAGCAGCCGCTGAAGAAGTGGAGCAGGAAGCCGGCGAAATGGCAACCGAGACCGAGAACGCCGCTGAAAGCATGTCCGACGCCGTCAACCCTGACGCCGACGGCCCGGCCATGGAACCGCTGGCCGAAGGCGAGCTGACCGCGGAAGCCCTGACCGGCGCGTGGACCTACGACTCCAAAGATGAGCACATCGGCGAGGTGTCGCAGGTGATCGTGAACACCAACGGCTCTGTCGAAGCGGTGATCATTGACGTCGGCGGTTTCCTGGGCATCGGCGAAAAGCCGGTCGAGCTGACCATGGGCGATCTGGATATCGGCAAGGTTGATGGTGACATCCGCGTGAACACCCATCTGACCCGCGAAGAATTGGACGCTCTGCCCGAGTACCAGGCTGACTAACACACCCAGTTTCAAAGGGGCCGCCCAGCCCCTTTGACAGCCGCCGGTTTGTCCTCCGTCCCTTTGCCGGTTTCCTGCCTCGTACCGGTGTTTCGGGCAAACTCAACTGCCAGGCGGCCCTTCAAGGCCGGGTTCCGTAAAGGAGCCCGGCCTTTCGGGTTTTAATAACATGGCGCCGGCGTCAGATCAGCCCGGCCGCCAGCGCCGTTGCGGCGGCACCCAGCCCGGACAGGGTCAGCAGGGCAATCAGCCCGTCGCGGGTCAGCATCGCCACCGCCAGCAGGCTGACAGCAGCCCCCAGGATCGAGGACGAGAAGGGCACGATCTCCAGCAGCGGCATCAGCGCGCCGCAGATCAGGCAGACCAGCCGGATGATGGTCAGAAAGGGCTGCCGCACCAGCGCCGGCAGCCGCCTTCCGGCGTGCCTGTCCAGCCACCGCGCCGTCCGCTGCAGGGCCGCCGTCATCTTGCGCACGGTCCGCCCCTTGATCTCGCGGCGGCCCAGCCATTGCGGCAGCCAAAGGTGCCTCCGCCCCAGCAGCATCTGTCCCGACACCAGGCAGATCATGATGCCGCAGGCAGAGGAGAACAGCGGCACCCCGCTCAGCGGCGAAACCACCGCCAGCGCCGGCAGCGCCAGAACCGCCGACAGCGATCGGTGGCCAAGCTCCTCTGTCAGCGTGGCGACCGTGACCGGCCCGCTGCTGTCGCGGACAATGCGGCTGGTTTCCTGAAGGACCGCGGCAACGGGCTGTTTCGAAGGGTTCATCGGTTCCTGTCTCCGGCTGCTATTCTGCGCAACACCTACGCCTGGCCCGCCGGTAAAGTTCCCTCTGCAACTGCCCTGTCGCCGGCCAGATTTCGCGCATGAGGAGTGTCAGCGGGATTTTAGTTCACACATCAGGAACCTTTCAGACCAGCGGCGCGTTTCTGTCTTGGATCCCCAAGAGGGACTGACATGGAAAGGAGCATTAAAATGACTCATCTGATCCGCACCACCGCCCTCGTTGCCGCCATGGCCACCGCAGCCGCGGCGGGCTCCCAGGTTTCCGAAATCGACGTGACCGCCGACCTGAGCGCGATTGAGAATTACGAGGCTGCCAAAGCCTGGACCAGCCTTGAAACTGACCTGGAGACGGCTCTGGCCAAAAACCTCGTGGGCCAGATCGCTGCTGAAGGTGCTGAAGAGGCCGCGGAAATCCATATCGAAATCGACTCCGTTTCCCTGGCAAGCAACTTCGAGAACGCGCTGGGCGTGGGCGAATGGATGCTCAAGGGCGACGTGGACATCGACATGCCCGATGCCTCCAAGGACATGCGTTATGACCTCACCGTTTCCGCCGATCAGGTCAACGCGTATTATCCCGAAGGCACCGATCCGGCCGTGGTGACCGTTGACAGTGAAATCTTTTACAATGCCATCGTCGACGCCTTTGCCAGCAATGTCGCGTCGAAGCTGAAGTAAGGAGGCAACCATGCGTATCCTGATCGCATTTCTGGCCCTCGCCGGACTGGCGGCCTGCGAAACCACCGAAGGCTTCGGCCGGGACGTCTCGAACCTTGGCGATGAGATCACCGAGGAAGCGCAGGAAGCGCAATAAGCCGGACGTCCGTTTCCAGAATATATTGCTAACCCGGCGGCCCTTGGGCCCGCCGGGTTTTCTTTTTTTAGAACCGGCGGAACTTTTGCGGGGCGGGGGCGTTGACCTTGCAGATACCGGCCCGAGGTCCTCCCCCTATCCGGTTTGATCCGGCAGTTTCGGGCTTCCTTCAAGGCACCTGGGTTTCACCCCGGGTGCCCTTTTTTGTGGCTGCTGCTGAGGGCGGCCCAGCTTCACAGGATCAGACGATGTCCTCTGTGGCGCCCGGCAGCCGCTGCTGCAGTTCCGACATCTTGCCGGAGTCGTGCGGCACCAGCAGCCCGCGGCGCGCTTCCGGCCGGCGCACCTGATTGCGGCGCACCTCCTTCAGCCACCAAGCCGCGGCATGGACCGGGTCCAGCGCCTCGGCGGGCAGGTCTTCCTGCCACCAGTGCCGCGCCAGATTGTGCCACAGCGTTTCAATCCGTCCGCGCTGGGTGATCCGCAAGGCCGCCTCGGTGTCCCAGCGCATCGACCGCCCGTTGAGATTGGCCGACCCGACCATGGCAAAATCCCTGTCGGTGACCAGAATCTTGCTGTGCACATAGATGATCGGCGACCCCGACAGGGTGGCAGGCGCGTCGCGGGCGGCCATGCGCCGCTGGACCGGGCTGGCGATGCAGGCCCGGGGGCCGAAGGCCTCGGTCACTTCCTCCAGCGCTTCCGCCTGCAGCGCCATGCCATAGCGCGCGTCCAGATCGCGGTTGCCTTCAAAGGCGACGTCATCGGGCAGGGCGGGCAGAACCAGGATCAGCGACAGCGCAGGGTTGCGGCGCGCCGCAGCGGCCAGGCCGCGCGCAATCGGGCTGGAGCGCAGGAACTGGGACTCCAGGTAAATCAGGTTCTGCGCTTGCTCGAAGGCGGCCAGGTGGTCTTCCTCGATCTCCTTCAGCATCGTGCGGGGTGAGAGGGCCCAGAACCCGAACCGGCGCGGCGCGGACATCGTGCGCCGGATCAGCTTGCCCTCGGGCGGCTGCTTGCGCAGGGCGATCTGGTCGCGGAACAGTTCCAGATGGCGGGCCGCCTCTTCAGCTTCGGGGCCGCGCAGGATCAACTGCACATCAGCCCAGGTCTCATGCGCGGGCAGATCATGCTGCTTGGTGTCATAGCGGCGCCGGTTCAGGTCCAGGCCGCCGATGTACAGAACCTCGCGGTCGATCACCGCAACCTTCTGGTGGTGCGACACCGGATACAGTTGCGGCAGCCCGGGGCGGCTGGCCGCTCCCGGCCGCAGCCGCCGGGGCAGCTTGCGCAGTTTGCGCATTACGAAGGGCGAAAACGCAAGCCGCGGCAGCAGCCCCGCCCGCGTCGGATGCAGCGAGGCGGCGACCGACAGCAGCGCGGCCTCCTCCGGGGCAAGCCCGGCCATGATCTCCTGCGCCTGCGTCAGCGTCTTCTGCGCGGCGGCATGCAACGGCGCCGCCATCACCGGGTCGAAATCGCTGACCACCAGCCGCACCCGGACCCCGCGCCGCAGCGCATCGGCAATCAGATCCGCCCAGGTGTCCCCGGTTTCCCGCGCCTCCGGACTCAGCAGAGGGGTGGCGAAATCGAACAGGCGGAAACTGGCAAGGAGCTCGCGCTGAGCGCCCAGCACCGCGCGTTCAAACGCGGGCCAGGCCTCTTCGGCAGTAATCAGCACCTCGAATTCCTCGCGGCGCTGTTCAGGTTGCGGCTCCTGCGGCATGTTTCTCCCGATTCTGGTTTGGCGGCGCCGGCGGGACAGCCCCGGCCGCTGCGGGGAATCCCAGCCGGTACGTATAGCTGTCCTCAGTCTCGTACGTGTCAGCCTCGCCTTCAAGCTGGGTGGCGAACGCCAGCATCAGCCGCGACCCGATGCCGGTCCCGTCGCCGGCCTCCTCGGGGTCCATCGCAGGCTTCCCCTTGGTGTTGGTAATCTCGAGCTCCAGCCAGTTTTCCGCGGTTTCGCGCAGGCTGATCCGGATTTCCGGCTTTCCGCCGGCGGGCACCCCGGCGTTTTTGACCGCGTTGGTCATCGCCTCGGACACCAGCATCGACAAGGTCACCCCCTGGTCCTGGCTCAGCGGCACCTGCACCAGGTCGCTGCTGATGGCCAGTTTCTGCCCGGCGCCGGGGGTCATCGCGCCGATTTCGGTAATCAGCGCGTCGATCAGGTCGCGGCTGTCGACGGTGGTGATATCGGGGTTGGTGTTCAGGCTGCGGTGAATGGTGGCCAGGCCGCGCACGCGGCGCTGCAGCTGCGCCAGCATCCGCCGCGCCTCCGGCGTCTGCGCGTTGCGGCTCTGCATATTCATGATCGAGGCGACAAGCTGCAGGTTGTTCTTCACCCGGTGGTGAACCTCGCGCAGCAGGATGGTCTTTTCTTCCAGATCCAGCTCGCGCCGCCGCTCTGCTTCGCTGAGGATGGAAACCATCCGGTTGAACGACTGCTGCGCCTCGGCAAATTCACGCGGCGGCGCAACCAGATCCAGGGTAGGGTTTTCGCGCTCGCCCAGCGCATAGCGGCGCATCGCCTTGCGCAGTGCGCTGAGGTGGCGGATCACCATCCGCTGCAGCCCGAAGATCGCTACAGAAATCCCGGCCAGCCACATCAGCAGGGGAAAGGCCAGGGTCATCAGGGATGCAGGGTTTCTGGCCGCCGACATCGCTTTGTCCACCGGCCAGCTGCCAACGACGGAAACTTGCCCGGGAAGGATCTCGCTCACTGCAAAGAAACGCTCGCGGCCAGAGCGCGAGTCCTCGAAAAACGTATCGCCGGTGCGCGCCACCAGATCGCGCCGGGGCACCGACCCGGGCAGCGCCAGCGGCGCCTCATCCTCAGGGATGCTTGCCGACAGGATTTCCCCGTCGGCGTCAACGGTGACATACTGAATGCCGGTATCCTGCGCATCCACCGCAGCCTGTGCCGGACTGACCCGGTGGGGAATGCCGATGGTCACATAACCTTTCAGGATGCCGTCGCGCAGCACCGGGCTGGTGGCCAGCAGGAAGCTGCCGGTTCCCCCCGCCACATCGCGGCCCAGGGCAAAGGACAGGCGTGTCGTCTGCAGGGCTTTCAGGAAAACCCACTTTTCGGACAGGTCCCGCGGTATGCTGTCAGAGGCGCATTGAACTTCGCCGTTGGTCGACATGAAGGCGGCGAAGGTGAACGGGTTCGCCCCCTCGGTAAAGGACTTGAGCAGCCGCGTGCAGCTGCCGGCATCGTCTGCCACCGGCAGGATTGCAGCAGCCAGACCTTCAGTCGCGCCGCCGGCGCGCTGAAGCAGCGCACGTTCCCTGGCCGCGGCCCGCTCAGTGCGGTCCAGCAGCGAGGCGTGCGACAGCCGGGTGGCTTCTTCCACCACTGCGTTGGTCTGGTACAGCGCAATCAGTCCGAGCGGCAGCAGCGCAAGCGTCATAACCGCCGCCAGCCGGACCAAGAGGCTGCCTGCGTGCAGCCTGGGCATTTTGATCACGCGGCGCCCTGCTGGGCAACGATCCCAGCGGTTACGGTGTCTGTCAGTTCCATTTTGCTGTCGCTGCCCATGTCCATCAGTTCGCTCAGCCGGGCGCGGGCGCGGTTCACGCGGCTTTTGATGGTGCCGGTCTTCACCCCGCACATTTCCGCCGCTTCCTCGTAAGAAAAGCCGCCTGCACCGACCAGCGTCAGGGCTTCGCGCTGTTCGTCGTTCAGCTGGGCAAAGGCCACTTGAAAATCGCGCATGTGCAGCCGCCCGTCGTGATCGGGTTTCTGCGCAAGGGTGGCGGACAGTGCTCCGTCGGCGTCCTCGACCTCGCGTTTGCGCTTGCGGCGCAGCGAGTAATAGGTGTTGCGCAGAATAGTGAAAAGCCACGCCCGCATGTTGGACCCGTGTTCGAATTTGTCGATATTCGTCCAGGCCTTCACCAGCGTGTCCTGCACCAGATCGTCGGCGGTGGCGCCGTTGCGGGTCAGGCTGATCGCAAAGGCGCGCAGGGCGCCCAGGTGATTGACCAGGTCGTCTCTCGGGTCCTGTGCGGCGTCAGTCATCGGAGCGGTCCTTCTCTGAAGGTTCCGGTGCGGCGGGAGTTGACGCACCTTTCTCCTTCAATTGCTTCAGCAGGTCGGTGAACCGGTCAGGAACGGGCTCATTAGCAATTTCTTCGAAAGCCCGCTTGAGGTTTTCGTCTATGTTGCGGTCGGCCGTCTCCATGCGCGGCCGGGGGGGGTGTAGCTGTGTCATGCCATCCATCGGTTTTTTGCGCGGTTTTCTGGAACCAAAACGCATATTAAAGCGTATAGTTCCATGTGTATTGCAAAAAAGGACATCACAAAATGACCGCTCAATCGGGAGAACTGATCGCAAGTCAGATTGGTGCAAACTTGCCCTACCTGCGCCGCTATGCCCGTGCGCTGACTGGCAGCCAAAACAGCGGCGACCAGTATGCCCTGGCTTCGCTGGAGGCGATCCTGGCCGGTGACGCCGACTACGACAGTGTGCTGTCTCCAAAAGTGGCGCTGTTTCGTGTCTTCCATGCGATCTGGTCCTCCTCCGGCGCCCCGGCGGCAGAAGAGGGCAGCGATGACGGCCTGGCCGCCAAAGCCCAGAGACATCTGCGGCGGCTGACCCCGAACACCCGCGAGGCGCTTCTGCTGCACACTATTGAGGAATTCAGCGCAGCCGAAACAGGCACCATCATGGGGGTTAGCGAAAGCGAAGCCTCTGAGCTGATTTCCATCGCATACGAGGAGATGTCGCGCGCCACAGCGGGCAGGATTATGATTATCGAGGACGAAGCGGTTATCGCCATGGACCTCGAGGCGATCGTTACAGAGATGGGCCATCAGGTAACCGGCATCGCCCGCACCGAATCCGGCGCGCTGGACCTGGCCGCCAAGGAAAGTGCCGATCTGATCCTGTCGGATATCCAGCTGGCGGATAATTCCAGCGGGATCGACGCTGTCAACGGCATCCTGGCCAAGCACGGCGACTGCCCGGTGATCTTCATCACCGCTTTCCCGGAACGCCTGCTGACGGGCGAAGGACCCGAACCTGCCTTCCTGATCTCGAAACCCTATACCGAGGAGCAGGTGCGCTCGGCAGTGAGCCAGGCGATGTTCTTCTCCTCCACCGAAACCCTGAAAAGCTGACACTGCCCGGAATCGCCGGAGGCTTGCAGCCCGGGCCGCTTTTTGCGGTCCGGGCTTCTTTTTGCCCGGCGCTCGGCGGCGGCCTTTTGTTAAGGGCCCCGCCCCGGGGAGGAGAACGGGGCGGGGCTTGGTCGCCTTCCTGCAGGACGGGAGGGAGGCAGGAAGGCAGAACCGGTTCCGGTGTCAGGATTTGGCGAGAGCCCGCATCATCCAGGCGGCCTGCTCATGGAAGGCGGAGCGCGCGGTGGCCAGATCCTCGGTCACGATATCGCGGCGGCTGCTGGCCAGCTCGGCCAGCGCGTGCAGCCGGTGGGCGATCCGCTCATGGCTGGCGGCCAGGTCCTGAGCCATCCCGCCGGCGGACAGTTCGCCGCTGGCGTCCTCGATCTTGGAGCGGTTCAGGATCTCATCCATCCGCGACGGTGCCAGATGCCCCAGCGCGCGGATGCGTTCAGCCAGCGTGTCGGCGGCAGCGAACATGTTCTCGTACTGCTCTTCCGTCAGCTTATGCATCGAGTAAAAGGCCGGGCCTTCCACGTTCCAGTGATAGGCGTGGGTCTTGAAAACAAGGCGGTAGGTGTCCGCCAGCACATCCGCCAGGCCGCTGGCGATCGGGCCAGTGTCGCGGACACCGGTTCCGACGGTGTCGGGGCTCGGGGTGGCTGAAAGTGCGTCAGTCATAGAATACTCCTTGTCTCTGTCTGGATTGCGGCGGTTCAGCGCGAACGACGCGGCAATCAGTTCGGTGCCCGGTCTGCAGGCTGGCGAGCATGCGGCGGCCGGCAGCGGCCGTCAGCGGGAGGAGCCGCGCAGCAGCCGTATGATCAGCGCCACTGCGAACAGCACCAGGAAAATAAAGAACAGGATCTGTGCGATCCCGGCGGAGGCCGAAGCGATGCCGCCAAACCCGAAGATGCCGGCAATAATTGCAACGGCCAGGAAGACGAGCGCCCAGTACAGCATTCCGTGTCCTTTCTGTTGCGATTTGTACCAGTCCAACCCGCCAGCCGGCGAAAGGTTCCAGCGACGGCGCCGCAGTTTTTCAAAGCACACGCGCTGCGTCCTGGCCTGCGTACCGGGCAGGCCGCTTGCCCGCCTGAAGCCGGGCCGGCGCGCACGTGAGGTATTACACGTGAGGTTTTATCAGTCTGGAAAATCGCCGGGCCGCGTGGCCGGGTGCTGCTGCGGCGTCAGATCAGCGGCCGCGGTTCGGGCGCGGAAAGATCTACCATCGCCACGGTGGCCAGGGCCGGCAGATTGCTGATCTTCAGCCGGCCGCTATGCCATTCCACCAGCTTCTTGTCCCGCAGCGCCTTCAGCATCTTGTTGGTGTGGACGAGCGACAGGCCCAGTGCATCCGCCAGGTCCTGCTGCTTGAACGGCAGCGGCACCGCGCCGTTTGCCTCCATCCCCACGGCCTTCAGCCGCTCGTAGATCCGCACCAGCGCCCAGGCAATCCGCTGAGCAGCGTCGCGCTGGCCGAGCGAGGCGATGGTCTCGCCCAGGAAATGCTCCTCGACCGCGGAAATCCAGGTCAGGTCATAGGCCCGGTGCGGCTGTTGCTCGAACATCTCAAACAATGCGGTCCGGCGGAACACGCACAGCGTCATCGCGGTGGTGGCCTCGACCGAATGCTTCATCTCCCCCATCAGCCCGGCCTGCAGCCCGGCGAAATCGCCCGGAAAAAGAAAGTTGATCACCTGCCGGCGGCCGTTTTCCAAGGTGGTGTAGCGCGTGCCCATTCCTTTCAGAACGGTGTACAACTGCGGGCTGTTGGAGCCTTCCAGCAGGATTGTTGTGCCCGCATCCACCACCAGTTCGCCGGTTTTGAACTGCTGAGTGAATTGCAGCTCCTCTCGCGACATCGGCATGAAGATGGCCCGTTTACGCAATGGGCATTGGCGGCAGGCAGTTGAAGACATGGCGCTCCCCTAACAGCTATGTCGCAGTTTAATGCGCCGGGTGTGCAATAACTATACAGTCTATGCAGACAGGGAGGCCGGTGCAATGGAAATGCTCTCTCCAGGCTGCTCACAGGTTTATCTGATCATGTCCCGGAACTATCTGGTAACATGTGACATTTGCGATGCCATTCTGGATTTCGACCCGGCCGCTGAACTCAGCGTTCAGAAGGAGTATGATTCTGCACTAGCGGCGCTGAAGCGGTACCAGCAGTTGGCCGTCGCCTTTATCGAGGCGGGTTCCGAGCAGGTGACCCGGCTTCACTTCGACAGTGCGGTGCAGGACCGTGGCGGCCGCCTGGTTCTGTTGGGAAACGCCGCCGAAAATGAGCTGGACGCGCACTCGCCATGTCTGCGGTGGCCTGTGCTTGCCCGGCCTGTGTCCACCCAGATGATCCGGGCGCAGCTGGCACTTCTGAAACCCGGCGCAGGGAACAAAAACCGCGTTGCCGGGTTGGTTTAGCGGATGCTGCCTGAAGCAGCGTTGCTGAAAAGGAGTAATGATATGCTTGGTTGGGCGCTTACATTTCTGGTTATCGCTCTGATTGCGGCCCTGCTTGGATTCGGCGGCATCGCCGGCGCGTCCGCGGGTATTGCCAAAATTCTGTTCTTCATCTTCCTGGTGCTGTTCGTCATCGCGATGATTGCCCGCGCAATGAAGGGCAAACCGCCGGTCTAAAATACGGCAAAGCGGCCTGCCCGCACGGCCAAGGCCCCGCCGCGGGCAGGCCGTGCCCGCCCGGGTGGGGGTGGGGGGCTGCCTGCCGGGCACAGGGTGTGCGTGCCGGGGGGCGCGTGCGGGGGCTGGGCTTGCGCCGCTGACAAGCGGCCAAGACCGCCCGCCACCCTGTGTCCGGTTCAGGCAAAAGCCATTTCAGGCTTCAGGAACTCGGTTCGGTGCTGGCTGTGCCGCCATCCGCTGCATAAGCCCGAGACACGGCGCTTCAGCGGAGAACCCCGGCTGTCAGCAGTATAGTTGACATGGTCAATCAAGTGGTTGACATTGCCAACCATCATGTCTGACGATCCATTTCATCTCCACCGCTCCCTGGGCTATCAGGTAACCATGCTGGCCCGGGTGATCGAGCGCCGCTTTGAACAGCGGATCGCGGAATTCGGCCTCACCCGGGTGATGTGGTGCGTGCTGCTGGCCGCAGGGCGGGAGGAACTCACTGCCCCGTCAGAGATCGCAAGCTTCATCGGCATTGACCGCACCGCGGCCTCGCGCACGCTCCGGCAGATGGAGGAGCGCGGCTTTATCACCCGCAGCGGCGGCGCCCAGGATGGCCGGAAGATCCAGGTCCGGCTGACACCGGGCGGCCGCACTGCGCTGGCAAAGGTGCTGCCCCTCGCGCAGGAAAACGCAGCCCATTTCGAGGCGAAGCTCACCGGGCCGGAACTGGCCCAGCTGCGCACCGCTGCCGCCAAGCTGCTCGCGGACGAGCCGCGCATCGTTACCAGGCTATGAGGCACCGGGGGGCAGCGATGGGCAAACTGTTTTCCTACCGAAACCGGCCAGTGCATCTGGGGCCGTACCCGATGGAAACCCTGGCGCGGCAGGCAACGCCTGCTGAGACGGAGGCGCTGCCGCCGCTGACCCAGGTCAGCTTCCGCCGCCCCGATGCGCCGCTGTCCCTCGTTAATGCAATGCGTGACTATCAGGCAATGCTGGACGCCACCCGCGAAGGACTGGTGAAAAGGGAGCGCGCAGAAATCCCCGCCAGCCTGCAGGAGCGCAGCGATCACCTGAAAGCTTTCGGGTACTTCTGCGATGCTTCGCTCGCGGGCGTCTGCGCCGTGCCCTCCGGCGCCTGGCTGGCCACGCCGCTGGCAAACCCGGATGTGGCGGCGCTGGCGAAGACCCTGCGCAGCAAACAAACCAAGACCTTCGCCTCCGGCATCGACGTGGTGATGGCCAACCTGCGCGAGGCGATGCAGGCCCCGCCCGCGGATTGCCGCCACCACAGCCACGCGCTGGTCTATGTCTACGAATTCCCCCGCGACCCCGAAACGGGCGAGGAGGGCACCGAGTGGCTGGAGGATGCGCAGGAGCAGCGCGCCTGCTTGCGGGCGGCGGAAACGGTGGTGACGCTGGCCAATTACCTCCGCCTCCTGGGGTGGGAGGCGCGCGCCCACACCGGCGCCGCCACGGATGTGCATCTGGGCAAGCTGGCCGTGCAGGCCGGGTTGGCCACGTTCGAAAACGGCGTTCTCACCAATCCGTTTCTGGGCACCCGCTTCGGCATCGCCGCCGTCACCACCACGCTGGAACTGGCCGCCGATATGCCGCTGGTGCCGGGCCAGGCGGCGGGCCTCAAGTACCGGCTGGGCCTTGGCACCCACGCCAAAAGCGCCGCCGCCCGCGACCCGTACGGCAAGCGCCGCTTCATGGACGGCCCGCACCCGTTCGAGACCCTGAAACGGGTGGACGATCCCACCACCTACATCGACGAGGTAAACGTCGCGCGCGTCCCGAAACGCGCTGACATGTTCGCCCGCGCCCTGTTCGGCGATCTCGGCAAAGGCCCGCAGGAGGCGGCGAGGAACGGCAATTACGTCCGCAAATCCTCCTCCGCCTTCGCTTTCCGCTCCTCCCTCGCGGCTTTCGTGCTGCTGCAGGACGGCGACCCGGCACCGAATATCGATTCCAGCGCCGCGGACGCGTCCCGCAATGCTGCGAATATCAAGGCCGCGGCTTATTTCCTCGGTTGCGACGCGGTGGGCCTCTCACGCTGCCCGGACTGGGCCTATTACTCCCATGACGCGGCGGGCGAGCCCTTGGCCCCCTACCACGAAAATGCCATCAGCATCATCATCGACCAGGGCCACGAAACGATGGAAGGCGCCTCCGGCGACGACTGGATCGCCTGCGCCCAGTCGATGCGCGCCTATCTGCGGTTCTCGCTTCTGGGCGGGGTGATCGCGCAGCAGATCCGCAACCTCGGCTATAGCGCCCGCGTGCATTCGGTGATGGACGGCGAGGTGCTGCAGCCGCCGCTGTTGCTGCTGTCGGGCCTGGGCGAGGTCTCCCGCATCGGCGAGGTGATCCTCAATCCCTTCCTCGGCCCCCGCCTGAAATCCGGCGCGGTCACCACCAACTTGCCGATGACCCACGACAAGCCGGTCGACTTCGGCCTGCAGCGGTTTTGCGAGGCCTGCAACAAATGCGCCCGCGAATGCCCCTCCGGCGCCATCACCGCCGGGCCTAAGCTGATGTTCAACGGCTACGAGATCTGGAAATCCGACAGCCAGAAATGCACCACCTACCGGGTCACCGTCCCCGGCGGCGCCATGTGCGGCCGCTGCATGAAGACCTGCCCCTGGAACCTCGAAGGCCTGTTTGCCGAGGCGCCGTTCCGCTGGGCCGCGATGAATGTGCCGGGCAGCGCGCCGCTCTTGGCAAGACTCGACGACGCGCTGGGCAATGGCGAGGTCAACCCGGCCAAGAAATGGTGGTGGGACCTGGAGATGGTGGAGGAGGGGCCTTACGCGCCCTCACAGCATCCGGTCAACGCGCGCAAGCTGTCCAAGGATCTGGACCTGAAGTTCGAGGACCAGACCCTGGCCGTCTACCCCGCACCGCTGGCGCCGCCGCCCTACGCCTGGCCGGCACCGATGGACCGGGAGGCCGGAATTGCCGCCTATCAGGCGATGATCCCCGCCGATGAGCACAAGCGCCGCCGCGCCGCAGGCCTGCCGCCCGAGCATGTCTATACCGCCGCTCAGGGTGACGCGCCGGTGATGCGGGTGCGGCTGTCGAAGGCCGAGCATATGACGGATGCTGTCACGAAATATGAATTTTCCCTGCCGGACGGCTCCCCGCTGCCTCAAGCCGCCGCAGGCGCCCATATCGACGTGGTGGTCGCACCTGAGTTTTTCCGCCAGTACTCGCTGTCGGGCGACCCTGCGGACCGATCGAAATACCAGATCGCGGTGCTGCGCGAGGACGCAGGCCGCGGCGGTTCCAAGCTGATGCACCGGATCTTCGAGGAAGGCCGGATGGTGTTCATCTCCAAACCCATCAACCACTTCCCGCTGGTGGAGGACGCCGCCAAATCCTACCTGATGGGCGGCGGCATCGGGGTGACGCCGATGATCGCCATGGCCCACCGGCTGCACGCGCTGGGCCGGGACTTTGAGTTCCGCTACTCCTGCTCAAAAATGGCAAACGCCGGGTTCTTGGAAGACCTGAAACATGTCCCTTGGGCGGATAAAGCGCATCTGCATTTCTCTGACCAAGGGACCCGTGCGGACCTGTCTGACGTGCTGCACTATGCCCCCGGCAGCCATGTCTACGCCTGCGGTCCGGCGGCCTACATGCAGGCGGTGCTGGACGCGGCAGCGGCAAATGGCTTCCCCGAGGAGGCCCGCCACATGGAATATTTCTCGGTCCCCGAACAGCCGGACTACGAAAACCATCCCTTCACCCTCCGGCTGGCAAAATCGGGCCGCGAGATACTTGTCCCGGCCGAGAAAACCGCCACCGAGGCGCTGGCCGAGAGCGGCATTCATGTGAATGTGAAATGCTCCGACGGCATCTGCGGCGTGTGCAAGTGCGGGCTGATTTCCGGCGACGCCGAGCACCGCGACTTTGTGCTGTCGAACAAGCAGCGCGAGGGCGCCATCATCCTCTGCCAGTCCCGCGCGCAGGCGCCCGGCGGCGTGCTGGAAATCGACCTCTAGGCAGGCCGGACAGGCAGCCGGGCGGCGGGCGGCGCCGGTGCTTGAACCGGTTGCCGCCAGACCCAAATCCGCACGGGTCCCCGTCGGCCGCGGCCAGGCCGGCGTCTGGCCTCAGGCGGTTTTCTTCTCCGCCTCCGCAGCGGCGTCGAACGCCGCCCGCGCGGCATCAATCACCGGCAGATGCTCCAGCGCCCACAGCCCCAGCGCCCGGACCGGCTCGCGGAACGACTCGCCCAGGGGCGTCAGCGCGTATTCCACCTTGGGCGGGATCGTCGGGTGATAGGTGCGGCTCACCAGCCCGTCACGCTCCAGCTCGCGCAGGGTCAGGCTCAGCATCCGCTGGGAAATCCCCAGATGCCGCTTCAGCTCATTGAACCGCAGCACCCCGTATTGCGCCAGCGAGATCACGATCAGCACGCTCCAGCGGTCGCCGACCCGCGACAGCACCTCGTTGATGCGCCCGCATTCCGGGCATTGCCCTCCTGCCATGATGGTTCCTTCCGTGTGACCGGGGCTAAAAATTGTGCCTTCTTGTGCCCCTTCCGGTACCGCTTATATAGCCGGTTACAAATTTATACCACCCTTCCCGCAAGGCCACCGAAAGGACCGGAAGCATGAGCAAGAGCACCCTGATCGAGAAGCTGAACTGGCGCTATGCCACCAAGAAGATGGACCCTTCCAAGACGGTCCCGCAGGAAAAGATCGACCAGATCATCGAAGCGATCCGCATGGCGCCGACCTCGTCGGGCACCCAGCCGTTTGAGGTCTTTGTCATTACCAATCCGGAAATCCGCGCGCAGATCCGCCCGCATGCCTGGGACCAGGCGCAGATCACCGACGGCTCGCACCTGCTGGTCTTCGCCGCCTGGGACAACTACTCCGAAGACCGCATCGACGCGGTGACCCGCCAGATGACGCAGGAGCGCGGCGAGATTCCGATGCTGAATCAGTATTACGAGAACCTCAAGGCGACCTACCTGCCGCGCGAGGAACGCACCAACCACGACCACGCTGCCCGCCAGGCCTATATCGCGCTGGGCTTTGCCCTGGCCGCCGCCGCCGAACTGGAAGTGGACAGCACCCCGATGGAAGGTTTCACGCCAGAGAAGATCGACGAAATCCTCGGCCTCAAGGACAAGGGCCTGCGCTCTGTCCTGCTGCTGCCGCTGGGCTACCGCGCCGAAGAAGGCGACTGGCTCCTGCCGATGAAGAAGGTGCGCAAATCCCGCGACACCATCGTGACCGAAATCGCCTGAGAGGGCTGATCCCCGGCGGCGGGCGGCTTTTTGCCGCGCCTGCTGCCGGTTGCTCCGCAGGCAAATTCTGCCTGCGGAGGCTATTCATGCATTCCATCTGCATTATACTGACCGGCAGCCATCCTTTCCGGCTCCGGGCATGTCCCCTGGGAAAGGGGGCTGCGTGTGGCTTTGCGAGGGGTGCCAGTTTCCATGTTTACCGCTGATTTTTCCGCGAGTGATCTGGATCCGGCGTTGAAACCCCTGCTTCTGTTTTGGCAGAAGGCATCGCATGCGGGCGCTTTCCCGCGGCTCGCTGAGGTCGGCCTGCCTTATGTCGGCACGATGACCAATATCCTGGCGGTCTTTGAAATCGAGCGGACCGGGACCGGGGACGCGGCGGATTTCAAGGCTCTCTATGTGCGCAGCAAGATCATCAACACGCTCAGCACCAAGGTCGCCGGCACCCGCCTGTCTGAACGCCCGGGCTTTGGCCCCGGCTCCATGATCTGGACCTGCTTTGCCGAAGTGGCCGCCAATCCCCGGCCGCTGCTGGTATCGCTGCCCTATGTCGGCCCGCTGCCGGAATACCGCAGCTCCACCGAGATCATGCTCCCCCTGCGGGGGGAGGGCACGACGGTCGATTATGTGATGACCGGCGTTGTTCTGCTGGAGCAGGAATACCTGTGCCCGGACCGGGCCTGAAGCGGCCGCGGCGCGCCAACGGCGGGGCAGGGGCTGCACAAATACCGTCTCCGCCTTGCGCAGAAGGGCTTTTCCCTTGCGCAACTCCGGGAATCCGCCTATACGCGCGCTGTCAATACAAGGGCGGCCAACGTCCGGGTGGCATATCTGAGCAGGGCTGAGGAACACCTCGGCCCTTTGTGTTTGTTTGATCAGATGTGCTCCGGACCACGTTCTGTATGGCTAACCAAGACCGGCGGAGACAACCGCCCGGCCAGAAAACCGTTAGTAAAGGAAACCTGAGACCTCATGGCTCAAAACGCATCGATGGAGGAATTCGAAGCCCTCCTGAACGAAAGCTTCGAAATGGACACCCCGGACGAAGGTTCGGTTGTCAAAGGCAAAGTGCTGGCAATCGAAGCCGGCCAGGCCATCATCGACGTCGGCTACAAGATGGAAGGCCGCGTTGATCTGAAAGAATTCGCAAACCCCGGCGAAGCCGCTGACATCGCAGTTGGCGATGAAGTGGAAGTGTTCCTGCGCTCGGCAGAAAACGCCCGTGGCGAAGCCGTCATCTCCCGCGAGATGGCCCGCCGCGAAGAAGCCTGGGACCGCCTGGAAAAAGCCTACGCAGACGACCAGCGCGTCGAAGGCGCGATCTTCGGCCGCGTCAAGGGCGGCTTCACTGTCGACCTGGGCGGCGCTGTTGCGTTCCTGCCCGGCTCGCAGGTTGACGTGCGCCCCGTGCGCGACGCAGGCCCGCTGATGGGTCTGAAGCAGCCGTTCCAGATCCTGAAGATGGACCGCCGCCGCGGCAACATCGTTGTGTCGCGCCGCGCGATCCTCGAAGAGTCCCGCGCCGAGCAGCGCGCCGAAGTCATCGGCAACCTGTCCGAAGGCCAGGCAGTCGACGGTGTCGTCAAGAACATCACCGAATACGGTGCGTTTGTTGACCTGGGCGGCGTTGACGGCCTGCTGCACGTCACCGACATGGCATGGCGCCGTGTGAACCACCCCTCCGAGATCCTGTCGATCGGCGAAACCGTCAAGGTTCAGGTCATCAAGATCAACAAGGACACCCACCGCATCTCCCTGGGCATGAAGCAGCTGCAGGAAGACCCGTGGGATCTGGTTGGCGCCAAGTACCCGCTGAACTCCGTTCACAAGGGCCGCGTCACCAACATCACCGATTACGGTGCGTTTGTTGAGCTGGAGCCGGGCGTCGAAGGTCTGGTTCACGTCTCCGAAATGTCCTGGACCAAGAAAAACGTCCACCCGGGCAAGATCGTCTCCACTTCCCAGGAAGTCGACGTCATGGTTCTGGAAATCGACGGTGCCAAGCGCCGCGTGTCCCTGGGCCTCAAGCAGACCATGCGCAACCCGTGGGAAGTCTTTGCCGAGACTCACCCGGAAGGCACCCAGGTCGAAGGCGAAGTCAAGAACATCACCGAATTCGGTCTGTTCATTGGCCTCGACGGCGACATCGACGGCATGGTTCACCTGTCCGACCTGTCCTGGGACGAGCGCGGTGAAGACGCGATCCAGAACTACCGCAAAGGCGACGTGGTTCAGGCCGTTGTCTCCGAAGTGGACGTCGACAAAGAGCGTATCTCGCTGTCGATCAAAGCTCTGGGCGGCGACAAGTTCGCCGAAGCCGTGGGCGGCGTGAAGCGCGGCTCCGTGATCACCGTCGAAGTGACCGCGATCGAAGAAGGCGGCATCGAAGTGGAATACGAAGGCATGAAGTCCTTCATCCGCCGCTCCGACCTGGCCCGCGACCGTGCCGACCAGCGCCCCGAGCGTTTCTCGGTTGGCGACAAGGTCGACGTGCGCGTCACCAACGTCGATTCCAAAACCCGCCGCCTGGGCCTGTCCATCAAGGCGCGCGAGATCGCGGAAGAGAAAGAAGCAGTGGAACAGTATGGCTCCTCGGACTCCGGCGCATCGCTGGGCGACATCCTGGGCGCCGCACTGAAGTCGGGCGACTAAGACCCGGCCTCACGGCTCTGAACTGGAAAGCCCCGCAGGCGACTGCGGGGCTTTTTCTGTTCCGGCTCCTGGCGCCCGGCCGAAACGGTCCTGGCGCGGCCGCCGCCGTCCCGTTCCCGGCCTTCCCTTCATCATTTGTTAGAGGCGCATGATGAATATGCAAACCAATGGCATTTGCTTCAAATCGGGAAGACTAAAAGTTGACGAAAAGACACTCGGCTGACCCTGCGCAGGGGTTTCACGGCGCAGGCGCCCGGCACGCGGACACCCTGGTCCAGCGCGCAAAATCCGAACCGCTGGACGATGGCGGCCTCCGGACCTCGCAGATCCTTGACGACGCCCTCACGCTGGATCCCTGCCACCACGAGGCACAGGTGCTGCAGGAGCGGCTGCACCAGATGTTCGTGCCCCGCTGGCATTTCCCGATGCTCGCCGACACCGCGCGCAACCGCGCCTACGCCGAGGCCATCGCCGCCAAGGTGCGGCCGGGGGATGTGGTTCTGGACATCGGCTGCGGTGCCGGCCTGACGGCCATGCTGGCGGCCCGGGCCGGCGCGAAACATGTCTACACCTGCGAACAGCAGCCGTTGATCGCCCAGGCCGCAACCCGTGTCATCGCGGAAAACGGCCTCAGCGACCGGATCACAGTGATCCCGAAGTGGTCGCACGACATTGTGGTGGGCACGGATATTCCGGAGCCGGCGGATGTTGTGATCTCGGAAATCGTGGACACCGTCCTGCTGGGCGAGGGCGCGCTTGCGACGCTCACCCATGCCATGTCCGCGCTGGCCAAGCCGGGTGCGCGGACGGTGCCGGAATGGGGTGCGCTGAAGGCGCAGCTTGTGGAAAGCAGCGGCCTGCTGGACCAGTGGCGCCCGCAGGAGGCGGAAGGCTTCGACCTGAGCGCTTTTCACCGCTTTGCCCGCGTCGCCCAGCTGACGCCGGGCGAATTCGTGGCCTGCGGCCTGCGGCCTCTGGGCCCCGCGGCAGAGCTGTTCCGGTTCGACTTCGCCTGTCCGGAGCTGACACCGGCGCGCGCTGAAACCGATCTCACCTGTGCTGCCGCAGGCACTGTCCATGCGGTCCTGGTCAGTTTTGAGATGCAGCTGGCGCCCGGTATCCGGGTGGCCAACGGACTGGACGCTGGCGGGCACTGGGGGCGCACGGCGTTCCTGCTGGACCGTGCCAAGGCCGCAGCGCCGGGCGGCCGCCTGGCGGTCACCGCGCAGCATGACACCTCGCATCTGAGCGTCTCCGCAAACGGCCCGCTCATCGCCGCCGGGGAGGCCGCTGCCGCCACCGTGTGGCTGAACCCGGCGTGGCGCCTGCGCCGCCCGGTCCGGGAAGGCGCCGGCCGGACAGCTCCGCCGCCCGCCGCATGGAACGCCGCGGACGCCGGCCTTCCGGGGCAGCCCTGCCACTAGGGCCGCCGCCGGGCGGCCTGAGGGGCGCGAATCAACCCGGGCTGCGGCGGCATTCGGACCACGGATGCCGCGATGCAGCGCCGGGTGGCGGCACCCGATCCGGGCCCGGCGGGCTGGAAAGCGGGTGAACTCTTGCCGGTTTTCCCGTCCCGCATGCGTCATTTTGTTCCCCCGCGCAGGAATTTTTCCTATACTCTCAGAACAATAGCCAAAACATCACGGCATCCTGGGAGGAAAACAGATCATGATCCGCTCTGAGTTGATTCAGAAGATTGCAGACGAAAACCCGCACCTGTATCAGCGGGATGTGGAGAGGATCGTGAACACGGTGTTTGAGGAAGTGACCAACGCGATGGCCCGCGGCGACCGGGTGGAGCTGCGCGGGTTCGGTGCCTTCTCGGTCAAAAAGCGGGACTCGCGGGTCGGCCGCAATCCCCGCACCGGTGAAACCGTCCATGTCGAGGAAAAACATGTGCCGTTCTTCAAGACGGGTAAACTCTTGAGGGACCGCCTGAACGGGAAAGCCTGATGCGTTACATTCGCTATGCGGTTCTGGGATCTCTGGCCATTGTGCTGGTGTCGGTGTGCCTTGCCAACCGGAGCTTTGTTGAGCTCAAACTGATGCCCGAGGCGCTGGGTGAGCTGTTCGGCTTCAACCCGGGCATTTCGCTGCCGCTGTTTGCGGTGGTTCTGGGCGGGGTCGGCGCCGGGCTGGTGCTTGGCTTCCTGTGGGAATGGATCCGCGAGCACAAGCACCGCCGCGAAGCGGCCGAAAAGGCCCGCGAAGCCCGCAAGCTGAACCGCGAAGTGAAGCGGCTGAAAAAGCAGAAGAACGAAGGCAAGGACGAAGTCCTGGCGCTCCTCGAAGACGCAGGCTGAGCCGGTCATGACGGACATCCGGGTCAAGATCTGCGGGCTCAGCACCCCGCAGGATGTGGCCGCCGTTGCCGCGGCGGGCGCTGCCTATGCGGGGTTTGTGTTCTTTGCGAAGTCGCCCCGCAACGTCAGCATCGAACAGGCCGCCGCCCTGGCGGTCGACGCGCCCGCCGGCCTGTGCAAGGTGGCGCTGACGGTGAATGCCGGCGACGCCGAATTGGACGCCATCACCCGCGCTGTCCCGCTCGACATGCTGCAGCTTCACGGGCGCGAAACCCCGGAGCGGGTGGCCGAAGTGCGCAGCCGCTACGGCCTGCCGGTGATGAAGGCGGTCGGTATTGCCGGCGCCGCGGATCTGCCGCAAATCGCGCTCTACGAACAGGTGGCGGACCAGCTCCTGATCGACGCCAAGCCGCCCAAGGAGGCAGAGCTGCCCGGCGGCAACGGCCTTGCCTTTGACTGGCGGCTGCTGGCCGGGCGCAAATACTGGCAGAAACCCTGGATGCTGGCCGGCGGCCTGACGCCTGAAAACGTGGCCGAGGCGATCCGCATGACCGGCGCCCGGCAGGTCGATGTCTCCTCCGGCGTCGAGCGCGCCCCCGGTGAAAAAGATGCGGGCCTGATCGAAGCCTTCACCCGGGCCGCCCTCGGCTGAGGGCTGGGCACCGCCGCGGACGGCGCGGGGGCTGCCGGGGCGGATTTTGAGTATTTGGGGAAAGATGAAACACCGCGCCCGCGCCTTCATCTTTCCATAAATACTCACTGCGCCGCCGCTGCCCCGCAGTGCAGCCTTCAGGGTGTTGCGCCCCCTGCGGACGCCGACCTCACCGGATTTTAGCTGTCAGATGCCATAGTCCCCCTGATCGCGGTCACCGCCGGGCCTGACACCCCCGGCACCTTGGAACAGGGCCCCCTGGCAAGGGCACGCAAAGACGACGTTCAGCGTGCGGGAGGAAGCTCCCGTCCCGCCTCCGCCCCTTGGCGGCGCCGCCATCCTTATCCGTCCGAACTTCAGGACAGGCAGCAGGCACAACAGAACAGGAACGCACCGGCGGGGCAGAGGCCCTGGCCGGATGCGCCCGCTTGCGCAATCTCCCTTTACCAAGGCGCGGCCGCGCTATAGTCATGGCGGGCGCTGCGAAAGTGAGGGAAGAACCATGGCCGACGATCTTTTCAACAGCTTCATGAACGGTCCGGACGAACAGGGCCGCTTTGGCATCTTCGGCGGGCGTTTCGTCTCGGAAACCCTGATGCCGCTGATCCTGAGCCTTGAGGAAGAATACAACAAGGCCAAGGACGATCCCTCCTTCTGGGCCGAGATGGACGCCCTGTGGAAACACTATGTCGGCCGTCCCAGCCCGCTCTATCACGCCGAACGCCTGAGCGCTGAGCTGGGCGGTGCCAAGGTCTATATGAAGCGCGACGAGCTGAACCACACCGGCGCGCATAAGGTGAACAACGTGCTGGGCCAGATCCTGCTGGCGCGGCGCATGGGCAAGACCCGGATCATTGCCGAAACCGGCGCGGGCCAGCACGGTGTGGCAACCGCCACCGTCTGCGCCAAGTTCGGACTCAAATGCATCGTCTACATGGGCGCCCACGACGTGAAGCGCCAGGCGCCGAACGTGTTCCGGATGCGCCTCCTGGGCGCCGAGGTGATCCCGGTGACGTCTGGCCGCGGCACCCTCAAGGACGCGATGAACGACGCGCTGCGCGACTGGGTGACCAACGTGCGCGACACCTTCTACTGCATCGGCACCGCGGCCGGCCCGCACCCCTATCCGGCGATGGTGCGCGATTTCCAGTCGATCATCGGCAAGGAGGTCCGCTGGCAGCTGGCCGAGCAGGAGGGCGAAGGCCGCCTGCCGGACACCGTGATCGCCGCAATCGGCGGCGGCTCCAACGCCATCGGCCTGTTCTACCCGTTCCTGGACGACCCTTCGGTGAACATCATCGGGGTCGAGGCCGGCGGCAAGGGCGTCGATGACCGGATGCAGCATTGCGCCTCGCTGACCGGCGGCCGCCCCGGCGTGCTGCACGGCAACCGCACCTATCTGCTGCAGGACGAGGACGGCCAGATCCAGGAGGGCTTCTCGATCTCCGCAGGTCTGGACTATCCGGGCATCGGGCCGGAGCATTCCTGGCTGCACGACACGGGCCGCGCCCAGTATGTCTCGATCACCGACAAGGAAGCGCTGGAAGCCTTCCAGCTCAGCTGCCGCACCGAGGGCATCATCCCGGCGCTGGAGCCGAGCCATGCGCTGGCCCATGTGACCAAGATCGCGCCGGACCTGCCCAAGGACCACATCATCGTGATGAACATGTGCGGCCGCGGCGACAAGGACGTGTTCACCGTCGCCAAGCACCTGGGCTTTGACATGTCCGACACCGAAGAGGGGCGCACCTTCGAGGAATAAGGCAGGCGCCCGACCGCCACTGCCTCATGCAAAAGGCCCCGGGATTTCCGGGGCCTTTCCTGTGCCGGGCTACTGCAACGCCCGCAGCACCTGATTGCGCCGCAGGGTCTCCTGCTCCATGCAGTCCCAGTAGAACATCGGCGCCGCGCTGCCGCCGGAGGCCTGCTCCGGCCCGCAGGCGGCATCGCGCCGTTTCAGCCAGGCGCGCTGCTCCGCCAGCAGCGCCTGTCCGGTGCCGCGGGCATCGGCGGCCGGCTTCACCTGGCTCCACAGCCGGTTCAGCTCCCGGTCGGCGATCTCCCATTTCTCCATCGCGCAGAAATTGGCGTCGATCTGGGTCTGGCCGTTGCAGTGGGGCTGGGCGGTTGCCGCAGCGGGGCTGAGTGCGGCCAGCAGGGTCAGTAAGCGCAGCATGGGCAGCCTCCTTCGCTGGGGGCGGATCAGGCCGGGTCGGCGGCGTAGCTTTTCAGAATGCTCAGCGGCACGATTTCCAGTGCCTGCATGTGGGTTGCCTCAAGATTCACCCTGGGCGCGCAGCCCTCGTCTGCGGCCTGCAGGAAGCGGGCGGCGCACAGGCACCAGCGGTCGCCGGGCTGCAGGCCCGCAAAGCCGAATTCCGGCCGCGGCGTGGACAGGTCATTGCCGACGTATTTGCTGAAGGCCAGAAACTCCGCCGTGGTCACCACGCAGACGGTGTGGCTGCCGTGATCCTCGGCGCAGGTGTTGCAATGGCCGTCGCGGAAAAAGCCGGTCAGCGGCGCAGTGGAGCAAGGCGCCAGCGGGCCGCCCAACACGTTGATACTGTCTTCTTTTTCCATGGAGTGCCCATCCCTGCAGTGTGTGGCCCGGATCTGTTTGCGCGTTAAGGTAGGGCAATTCCGCCGTCCGTCCCGGTATTTCCCGCGCGGGCGGCAAGGCTGCGGAACGCAAACCGCCCGCCAGCGGGGCTGACGGGCGGCGGAACATCTCAGCCGAGACGCGGATCAGGTGTTGAACAGGAAGTGCAGCACGTCGCCGTCCTTGATGATATAGCTCTTGCCTTCGGCGCGCATCTTGCCGGCTTCCTTGGCGCCCTGCTCGCCGCCCATGGCGACAAAATCGTCATAGGCGATGGTTTCGGCCCGGATAAAGCCCTTCTCGAAGTCGCCGTGGATGACCCCCGCCGCCTGCGGCGCGGCAGTGCCCTGGCGGATGGTCCAGGCGCGCGCTTCCTTGGGGCCGACGGTGAAATAGGTCTCCAGGTGCAGAAGGTCGTAGCCTGCGCGGATCAGCCGGTCCAGGCCGGCTTCGCTGAGGCCCATTTCCTCCAGGAACATCTGGGCCTCTTCCGGGTCCAGCTGGCTGATCTCTTCCTCGATCTGGGCGGAGATGATCACGTGGGAATTGCCCTGCGCCGCGGCCATCTCGGCCACCTTGGCGGAATGGGCGTTGCCCTCGACCGATTCCGACTCGCCCACGTTGCAGACATAGAGCACCGGTTTGGTGGTCAGAAGCTGCAGCATCTTCCAGGCCTTGGCGTCCTCGGCGTCGACCTCGACCAGCCGGGCGGGCTTGCCGTCTTCCAGCATCGCCTGGGCGGCGGCCAGCAAGCGGTCCTGCTGCTGGGCTTCCTTGTCGTTGCCCTTGAGCTTGCGCACCAGGTTGGCGCGGCGCTTCTCGATGCTTTCCAGATCGGCCAGCATCAGTTCGGTCTCGATCACCTCGGCGTCCGCTACCGGATCGACGCGGCCGTCCACATGGGTCACGTCGCCGTCTTCAAAGCAGCGCAGCACATGGGCAATGGCGTCGGTTTCGCGGATGTTGGCCAGGAACTGGTTGCCCAGGCCCTCGCCCTTGGACGCGCCCTTCACCAGGCCCGCGATGTCGACGAATGTCATCCGGGTCGGGATGATCTGTTTCGACTTGGCGATCTCCGCCAGTTTGTCCAGCCGTGCGTCCGGCACCGCAACCTCGCCCACGTTGGGTTCGATGGTGCAGAACGGAAAGTTGGCCGCCTGCGCCGAGGCGGTTTTGGTCAGCGCGTTGAACAGCGTCGACTTGCCCACGTTGGGCAGGCCGACGATTCCCATTTTAAAGCCCATTTCGGCCTCCTGATGCCACTTGGGAGCTGCTTCTAGGCAGCATTGGACGTGCGCGCAAGCCAAGTATGGCTGGCAAAAGAGCCACAATCGCCATCTGTGCGGCTTTGCACAGCAGGCCCTCATATTGCTTTTTCGTGAGGTGGCTTGGAAAACCACTGCAATAAAATATCTTTAAGCAAAATAAATAATTCTGCGAGGGGCCAGAAATGAAACAGACAGCTTTGCTGGCGGCGGCACTGTCGGCTGCGATGGCATTGCCCGCGGCTGCCCAGGAGGTGACGCTGGGGCTGGGGTATTCCGACTATCACCGGGATGCGGCGGAAGACGGTGCGATGTTTGCGGTGGATTACCTGCACGCGCCTTTCTACGAGCGCGGGCGGCTGTCGGCCCGCTTTGGCGCCGCGCTGGAGGTGCAGGAGACGGGCGACGTGTTTGCCGGTGTCGGCATCAGCGGTGTGTTTGATCTGAACAATGACTGGTTCATCGAGTCCAGCTTGATGCCCGGTGCCTATCACGAAAGCTCCGATGCCAATGACCTGGGCTCTGCCTTTGAAATCCGCACGCTGCTGGCGGTGGGCAAGCGGTTCCACAGCGGCAAGGCGGTGTCGCTGGCGTTCAGCCACAAATCCAACGCCTCCACCGCGGACGATAACCCCGGCGTGAACTCAGTATCGCTGCGCTGGCACATTCCGCTGGGCGGCTGAGCCGGGGCCGGCTGCCGGGCTGGGCGGCCCGGCGCGCGGCGCGGGATTGATTTCCCGCGCAACATTCGGCACACCGGGGCGGAAACCTGAAAGCAAGGCCCGCCCATGACCCGCATTGATGCCAAATTTGCCGAATTGAACGCTGCCGGAAAGAAAGCCTTTGTCACCTACGTGATGGCAGGCGACCCGGATTACGAGACCTCTCTGGAGGTGGTGAAGGGGCTGCCGGGCGCGGGCGTGGACATCATCGAGCTGGGCCTGCCGTTCACCGATCCGATGGCCGACGGGCCGACCATCCAGCTGGCCGGGCAGCGGGCGCTGGACGGCGGCATGACGCTGGAGAGGACGCTGCAGCTGGCGGCCGACTTCCGCAAGGGCGACGACACCACCCCGATCGTGCTGATGGGCTACTACAACCCGATTTATAACCGCGGCGTGGACAAATTCCTGGAGGACGCCAAGGCCGCGGGCATCGACGGGCTGATCGTGGTGGACTTGCCGCCGGAAGAGGATGAGGAACTGTGCATTCCGGCGCAGAAGGCGGGGCTGAACTTCATCCGCCTGGCGACCCCGACCACTGACGACGCGCGCCTGCCCAAGGTGCTGCAGAACACCTCCGGCTTTGTCTATTACGTCTCGATCACCGGCATCACCGGCGCGGCGGAGGCCGAGGCGGGCGACGTCGGCCCCGAGGTGGCGCGCATCAAGGCGGCGACTGATCTGCCGATCATCGTGGGCTTTGGCATCAACACGCCGGAGAAGGCGCAGAACATCGCTTCGATCTCCGACGGTGCGGTGGTGGGCAGTGCTATCGTCAGCCAGATCGGCGCAGGTAAATCTCCGGCAGAGGTGCTGGCCTTTGTGAAGTCCCTCGCGGATGGCGCGCATAAAGGCTGAGTTTCGATACACTTCGGGCGGCGCTCTCCCATTGGGAGGGTCGGCGCTGCCCGCCGGTGCCGCCGGGCGGACCTGAAATGAATAGAGTAAACCGCGCCCCGGCGCGGTTTTTTGCGTTTCAAGGGGTGCGGCAAAGGCAGCGTTGCTTTTGCTGCTCTGAATTGGTAAGAAAACTTTACCAAACGAAAGCGGGAGACTATCCGGTGCCGGTGATCACCAATATCAACGACCTGAAGCGCATCTATGAACGCCGCGTGCCGCGGATGTTCTACGACTATGCCGAAAGCGGCAGCTGGACCGAACAGACCTTCCGCGAGAACACCTCTGATTTCGAAAAGATCCGACTGCGCCAGCGGGTTGCTGTGGATATGTCGGGGCGGACCACCGCCAGCCGGATGATCGGCCAGGACGTGGCGATGCCGGTGGCGCTGGCGCCGGTGGGGCTGACGGGGATGCAGCACGCCGACGGCGAGATCAAGGCGGCCCGCGCAGCGGAAGACTTTGGCGTGCCGTTCACGCTCTCCACCATGTCGATCAACTCGATCGAGGAAGTGGCGGAGGCGACCTCCAAACCGTTCTGGTTCCAGCTTTATACGATGAAGGACGAGGACTATATCCGCCGCCTGATCCAGCGCGCCAAGGATGCGAAATGCTCGGCGCTGGTGATCACGCTGGATTTGCAGATCCTGGGCCAGCGCCACAAGGACTTGAAGAACGGCCTGTCGGCACCGCCGAAGCTCACGCCCAAGACCATTGCCAACCTGATGACCAAATGGGCCTGGGGCATCGAGATGCTGGGGGCCAAGCGGCGCAACTTCGGCAATATCGTGGGCCATGTGCACGGCGTCTCCGACACCTCGCAGCTGGGCGCCTGGACGGCAGAGCAGTTCGACCCGGCACTGGACTGGGGCAAGGTCGAAAAGCTGATGGAGATGTGGGGCGGCAAGGTGATCCTGAAGGGAATCCTCGACGCCGAGGATGCGCGCATGGCGGCCAAGCTGGGGGCCGATGCCATCGTGGTTTCCAACCACGGGGGGCGGCAGCTGGACGGGGCGCTGAGCTCGATCCGGATGCTGCCGGAGATCGTGGATGCGGTCGGCAATGACGTCGAGGTGCATCTGGACAGCGGCATCCGCTCTGGCCAGGACGTGCTGAAGGCGCTGGCGCTGGGGGCCAAGGGCACCATGATCGGGCGCGCCTTTGTCTATGGCCTGGGCGCGATGGGCCAGAAGGGCGTGACGGCGGCGCTGGAGGTGATCCGCAAGGAGCTGGACACCACCATGGCGCTGTGCGGCGAACGCTCGGTTGAGGGGCTGGGGCGCCACAACCTGCTGATCCCGGAGGACTTTGGCGGCCGCTGGCAACCGTGAAGCCAGCAGAATAAAGACAAACGAACGGAGATTTCCCTGTCCAAGCCTCCCGCAGAAGCGCAACCATGGGTTGTTAATTTGTAACCGGAGGATTTGATGAGGACGTTGATAGCAACCTGCGCGATTGGCGCGGCAGCCATGGCCGCGCCGGCAGCAGCGCAGACGGTATATGTCAATCAGGGCAGCGATTGGACACCCGGCCTGCGCCAGCAGTTCTATACCCAGGACCAGGGCGCCCGCATCATGCCGCTTGGCTGGATGCGGGCGCTGACCCTGCCGGGCGGCGAAACATTCCTGCACGATGCGCTGGCGCGCTATGGCTATCTGCCAATGGCCGGGCGGCAGGAGGCGGACCTTCCCGCGGGCTTCACCACCAATGGCAGCGGCGCGGATATGGCGGTGGGCATGACCTGTTCCGCCTGCCACACCCGGCAGATCGAGGTGAGCGGCACCGCCTACAGGATCGACGGCGGCCCCGGCATCGTCGATTTCCAAAGCTTCCTGAAGGATCTGGACGATGCGGTGCTGGCTGTGCTGGCAGAGGATGCCGCGTTCGACGCCTTTGCGGACAAGGTGCTGGGCAGCGGTGCTTCGGTGTCCGGGCGCAATGCGCTTAAGGAAGAAGTGGAGGTCTGGAGCAACCGGTTCCACACACTGATCGGCCGCTCGCTGCCGGACCCGGCCTGGGGGCCTGCGCGGCTGGATGCGGTGTCGATGATTTTCAACCGGCTGGCGGGGCTGGATATCGGCGACCCGGCGGACGACCATCTGATTCCGGAAAACATCGCGGTGGCCGACGCGCCCACCCGCTACCCGTTCTTGTGGAACGCGGCGCGTCAGGACTTCACCCAATGGCCTGGGTTCTCCGCCAACGGCAACGATCTGCTGGGGCTGTCGCGCAACCTGGGCGAGGTCTATGGCGTCTTTGCCGAATTCCATCCGCAGCCGCAGTCCGGGGTGCTGTTCAACCGGGATTACATCTCGCAGAACTCCGCCAACTGGGCCGGGCTGAAGGCGCTGGAGGACTGGATCTGGGACATCGGCGCGCCGCAGTGGCCGTGGGAGCTGGACCATGATCTGGCGGCTGAGGGCGAGGCGGTGTTCAACCGGACCGCGGCAGAGGGCGGCTGCGTGGCCTGCCATGGCAAGAAGAAGGGCAAGTTCCGCTCGATCTTCCACACCACCTGGGAGACGCCGGTCCTGGATGCGGGCACCGACACGCGGGAATGCGGGGTGCTGACCCGCACGGTCAAGACGGGCGTGCTGGAGGGGGCGTCGATCCCGCTGACCGGCACCACGCTGGGCGCAGAGGCCAAGGCGTTCGACGTGCTGGCGGTGTCGGTGATCGGTGCCATCGTGCAGCACTCGCTGGGTGCCTTCGGTGAGGATTTCGTGAGGGCCGCCAAGGCCGCAGAGGCGACGCCGGGCAACGAAGACGACCGCGATGCGCTCTCGGAGTTCGAGGACTTGCGCAAGGCTTTCCCGACGGGCGACAATGCAGGGATGCTCAAATCCGCGGCAGAGCCGGGCTGCAAATACGAAGCCCGCGTGCTGGACGGGATCTGGGCTGCGGCGCCTTATCTGCACAACGGTTCCGTGCCGACGCTGCGCGATCTGCTGACCGCGCCCGCTGACCGCCCGGCGTCGTTCAGGCCCGGCCCGAACTACGATATCGAGGCGGTGGGCATGGCGGCGGAGCAGACCGCCTTCGACCAGGTGATCGAGACCACCGGCTGCGACCAGCTTGATTCGGGCAACAGCCGCTGCGGCCACGATTACGGCACCAGCCTGTCCGCGGCGGACAAAACGGCCTTGCTGGAGTATCTGAAGTCGATCTGAGCCTCTCGAAAAGCCGCCGCAGCCCTGTTTTCAAGGGCTGCGGCGGCAGGAAACCCCTTTCCAAAATGGCTGAACAGGTCTATAGGCACGGCTTCACGCGGGGTGACAGCCTTGGAGGCACCCCGGCAGACATATTGGAGAATTAAGATGGCAAAAGAGATTCCTGATCTCGTAGTCCAGGAACGTGCGGGGACAGGCAAGGGCGCCGCTCGCGCTGCGCGCCGCGCAGGCATGGTTCCGGGTGTGGTTTACGGTGGCGACGCAGAGCCGCTGGCAATCCAGGTTCCGTTCAACGAGCTGCTGAAAAAGCTGAAAGCCGGCCAGTTCAAGTCCACCCTGTGGAACCTGAAAGTGGAAGGCCATGACGACGTGCGCGTGATCTGCCGCGACGTTCAGCGCGACGTGGTGAAGGACCTGCCGACCCACCTCGACCTGATGCGCCTGCGCCGCACCTCGAAGATCAACCTGTACATCCACGTTGAGTTCATCAACGAGGACAAGGCCCCCGGCATCAAGAAAGGCGGCATGCTGACCGTCGTGCGTCCGGAAGTCGAGCTGAACGTGACCGCCGGCGACATCCCCGAGAAGATCGTGGTGGACCTGGAAGGCCTGAACATCGGCGACGTGATCACCATTTCGTCGGTCGACCTGCCCGCAGGCGCCAAGCCGGTCATCGACCGCGACTTCGTGATCGCCAACATCTCTGCGCCGGCCGGCCTGGCGTCTTCCGATGACGAGGAAGGCGAAGAGGCAGAAGCCGCTGACGAATAAGACCTGCGCCCATCGGGCAACGGTTTCACGGGCTCCCATCCGGGGGCCCGTTTTCTTTTGTGCGCTGCGCATCGCGCAGGTGATTGACTTTCACCGGCGCCGCTGCCCCAGTTCCGTCTGAAACAAAGGGGAGCAGGGCATGGCCGATTACGATATTGCCATTGCGGGCGCGGGTGCTGTCGGCATGAGCTGCGCCCTGTGGGCGCAGATGCGCGGGCACCGGGTGCTGCTGGCGGATCCGAACCCGCCGGGATCGGGCGCCAGCTATGGCAATGCCTGCACGCTCGCGACCTATGCCTGCCTGCCGGTGAACGACCCGTCGGTGCTGACGGGACTGCCCGGCCTGATGTTCTCCAAGGACAGCCCGCTGTCGCTGTCTTATGCCCATGCGCTGCGCAACCCTCGCTGGATGCTGTCCTTCCTGGCCAACTGCCGCGCCGCGCCCTCGCGCCGGATTGCGGGCCATCTGGCGGATCTGCTGGCCCATGCGGATGCCGGGATCAACCCGCTGATCGAGGCGGCAGGCGCCCAGGATCTGGTGGTGGCGCGCGGCCAGCTGTCGGTCTGGTCGACGGAAAGAGCGGCGGAGGCGGCGACGGCGGATCTGGAGCAGCGCCGCGCGCTGGGGGTGCCCTGGCGCGAGGTCGGCCCGGAGGAAGCACTGGAGATGGAACCCGGCCTGCGGCTGCCCGTCAAACGCGCGGTGCATTTCCACGCAGCCCGGCATCTGCGCGACCCGCAGGAGCTGATCACCCGGATGCACCGGGCCTTCACGGAGCTGGGCGGCACCACGCTGCGGGCACCGGTGGAGGCTGTGCGGGCCTCTGCCACCGGGGTTGAAGTGCGGGCAGACGGCCAAAGCCTGACGGCGGGCCGGGCGGTGATTGCCGGCGGCGCGTTTTCCAAGCGGATTGAGGGGGCAGGCACGGAAAAGCTGCCGCTGGGCACCGAGCGCGGCTATCACCTGATGTATAAAGGCGAGGCGCACCGGGTGACGCGGCCTGTGGGCTGGGGCGAGGCGGGGTTTTACGCGGTGCCCCATGCGCAGGGCTTGCGGCTGACCGGCACGGTGGAGATTGCCGCGCTGGAGGCGCCTGCGAACCCGCGCCGGCTGGCCTATATCGCCCGCAAGGGGGCCGAGATGCTGGGGCCGCTGCCGGAACCGGACAGCGACTGGCTGGGCTTCCGCCCGACGCTGCCGGATTCGCTGCCTGTCATCGGGCCCAGCCCGCAATCGGACCGGCTGCTGTATGCCTTTGGCCATCAGCACATCGGGCTGACCCTGAGCGGCATCACCGGGCGGCTGATTGCGGATCTGGCGGAAGGCCGCCAGCCCAATATCGCCCTGGCGCCGTTTGCGGCGGACCGGGCCTTTGCCTGAGGCCGCCGGCCTCTGGATTCCGCGGCTCAAATAGGGCATCACTCGGTTTCCTTGAAACGCAAGCGGGCAGAGGCCATGAAACTCTTTGTGGGGCTGGGCAATCCCGGCCCGAAGTATGAGCGCAACCGCCATAACATCGGCTTCATGGCGCTGGACCAGATCGCGTCGGACCATGGGTTCAGCCCCTGGAAATCCAAGTTCCAGGCGCTGATCAGCGAGGGAACCTTGGGCGGCGAGAAGGTGCTGCTCTTGAAGCCGCAGACCTTCATGAACCTGTCCGGCCAGTCGGTGGGCGAGGCGATGCGGTTTTACAAGCTGACGCCTGCCGATGTGGTGGTTCTGCATGACGAGCTGGACCTGGCGCCGGGCAAGGCGCGGATGAAGCAGGGCGGCGGCCATGCCGGGCACAACGGACTGCGCTCGATCCATTCGCACATCGGCGCCGATTACGCCCGGGTGCGGCTGGGGATCGGCCATCCGGGCCACAAGGACGCGGTCGCGGGGTATGTGCTGCGCGACTTTCCCAAGGCGGATGAGGGCTGGCTGGACGATCTGATGCGCGGCATCTCCGACGGTGCGGCAGAGCTGGCGAAGGGCAATGGCGGCAAGTTCATGAATGCGGTTGCCCTGCGCGTGGCGCCGCCGCGCAGCTCCGCCACCAAGCCCAAGGCAGAGGCGCCGGCGGAGAAGGCGGCCAGGGAGGAGTCGGCGCCGGACGCCCGCTCGCCGCTGGAAAAGCTGATGGACAAGTTCAAGTGAGCCAAGAGGCAGACCAATGGTGAAACTGATTATCGACACCGATCCCGGCATCGACGATGCGATGGCGATCTTCTATGCCGCGGCGGCACCGGACATCGACCTTTTGGGTCTGACCACGATCTTCGGCAATGTGACGACGGCGACGGCCACCCGCAACGCGCTGCGCCTCTTGGAGGCCGCGGAGCTGGATGTGCCGGTGGCCGCAGGCGCCACCGCGCCGCTGGTGTTGCCGCCGTTCAAACCCTCGTCGCATGTTCACGGCGACGAAGGCTTTGGCGACATCCCGGCGGCGGAGCCCAAGGGCAAACCGCTGGAGGAGGACGCCGCGGCGTTCCTGTGCCGCATGGCGCGCGAGCACAAGGGCGAGCTGGTGGTCTGCCCGATCGGCCCGCTGACCAATATCGCCCTGGCCATGCAGCGCGACCCGGAGTTCATCCAGAACGTCAAATCCATCGTGGTGATGGGTGGCTCCCTGGAGGAGGGCGGCAATATCACGCCGCACGCGGAAGCCAATATCTATCACGACCCGCACGCCGCGGATGTGGTCTGCCAGGGTGGCTCCAAGGTGGTGTTTGTCGGGCTGGACGTCACCCACCGCATTCTCTGCCTAGCTGCGGATTTCGAGACCATCGCGGCGAAGTCGCCGGAGCTGGGCGGCATGCTGCAGGAGATGTCGTACTTCTACCTCAAGTTCTATCAGGAGGTAGCGGGCAAGAACGGCTGCTCGCTGCATGACCCGGCGGCGGTGATCGCCTGCACTCATCCGCAGCTGTTCGGGATGCGCGATGTGCCGCTTGAGGTGTCCTGCGAGGGGGAGACCTCCGGCGCCACGCTGGCGGCGCCACAGGGCGGGCGCGACCCGGTGAAGGTCTGCATGACGGTGGACGCGGAAGCGGTGAAGTCGCTGTTTCTGGAGCAACTGGCGCTGCTGCCGTGACGGCGTGACTTCATGTCCTGCCCGGTGGCGGGAGGGCAGCCCCGGCGGCGGGGTTAGGCGCCGTTGCCGTTGGGCGTGCCGGGCAGGGCGGCTTCGGACGTCAGAAGCCTGCTGAGCGTTTCCAGCGAGCCGTCGGTCGCCAGCGTTGCGATCAGGTCAGCGACCCGCGCCTGGGTCCTGCCGATGGCATCGGCGGCAGCGTCGAGCTCTTCCAGGTCCTGGCCGGCGGTGCTGCTGTTCTGGCGGTGCGCGCGCTCCAGCTCTTCGGAGGCGGCTTCAAAGGCTTCGCGCGCCCGGGCATAGTCCTGGGCTGCCGCGATCACGGCCCGAATGCGTTCCGCCTGCGTTTCAGGAAGGGGCGCAGGGCTGGCGTTCATGTGAAAAAATCTCCAAGCGTTATCAAAAAGGGCCGGGCAGCGTGCCGCGGCTGACGGGGCCGGCGGCCGCCATCAGGACGGCAGGGCCGTGCGGCCCGCCGCGCCGGGAATTTGGGATTCTGAATGTCATCGCGTCCTCCGGCGCTTCGGTGCGGTAGAAATATAGTTCTATCAGCAGGCGGGTGTAAATCGGTTTCTGAGGGGCGCATTTCAAATACCTGCTCTGGATGAGTTGGGTATAGATGTATAATTCTATTTGCAGGAACTATAGTTCTGTGTATGCTGCTCGGCATGACAAGACACGAAGAAAATAGGCGACTCTCCGCGGATGAGGGGGTGGAACTTTGGCGGCAGCGCCTGCGTCAGGCGCTGGACATCCGGGGGCTGGATTATGATGAGGTGTCTGAGGCGGCAGGCAATAACCCGGAATACGTCAGCAAGGTGCTGAATGGCCGCTTTAACCCGACAGTTGCCCGGATCATCCGGATTTGCGAGGTCGCAAATATAGATATGGCTTATCTTTTCTCGGATGAGCCGAATGCGGATGACCGCAGCGTTCTGGACAAGGCAGCGGATCTTTCCGAAGACGACGCGAAACTAGTTAACCGGCTCATCAGCAGCGCCCGCGCGCGCTGATTCTATCCTTTCTACAATACGCTCGAACAGGTGGGTTCCTTGGTGGGGGCTTTCCTGGTTGGCCTTGGCGACCGTGCGCAGCAGCGCTTCAAGGGTCGCCGCGGTGATTTTCTCTCTTTGCATAGTCCAGCCCAGGTTTAAAATTTATCATTTGTGATAATCGCTTTTTGCGGTATCGTAATATTTGGTTGCATACTATGCGTGTGGATTACAATATGAGAAGTGATATTCGCGGCATTCTTTTAAGGTCGCTGGATAAAATCTCGGAGAGCGGCTATTCCATTGGGGTGGGCTTTGACGGGGTCGAGCCGGTGTTTGTCCACAGCACCTACGCGCAGCGGTGGGTGGACCGCTATGTCGATCAGGCCTACCTGCTTGTCGATCCGACCATCCAGTTCGGGCTGAGCAGCACAGGCTGGGTGACCTGGAAGGAGCTGGAGCGGCTGTTTCCGTCTTCTAAACACTTCTTCGAGGATGCCGCGAAATACGGTCTGGTTCACGGCAACACCTTGGCGATCAGCGCTGACGGGCGGGTCTCCGTGCTCAGCTGTTCTGGCCCCGAATGGAGCGACGAGGAATTGCGGATCGCCCGCGCCGCGCTCTATGCCCTGCACGCCTTGGAGTATGAGCCGTCGCATTCCATCACCCTTACGGCTCCCGTTAAAGATGTGCTGCGGATGATGTGCAACGGCTGCAAAGATCAGGAAATCGCGGAGAATTTGGGCGTCAAACTGGAAACGGTCAGGGCGCGGCGGCGGACGGCGATGCAAGCTCTGGACGCAAAAACAAGCGCTCAGCTCATATCACAAGTAATAAAATTCGGACTGATCTGACACTTCAGGATTTCAAACGGCTTGGACCCTTCGATCATGGCGCTGCAACAAGGAGAGCGCCATGCATCTACATATCTTTTCTTACGAGCAGCGGTCCGGTTTCAACGCGGCATATCAGGGGTTTCTTGCCCTGCGCAAGCAGAAGCTGGTGGATGAACTGGGCTGGGGCCTGGACCACGACGGAACCTTCGAGCAGGACCAGTACGACCGGCCGGGGGCAGTTTACTCGATTGTCACGCAGCGCGGCCGGGTCGTCGCCGGGGCGCGTGCCGCGTCCTGCGGCGGCAGCGACGGCTATTGGAGCTACATGCTGAAGGATGCCAGGGACGGCAAGATCCAGGGCATACCGGGCGGCCTGCTGAGCGCCTACCCGGAGACCGGGAGGACCTGGGAATGCACCCGCTTTGTCATGGATGAAACCCTGGCGGACAGCGCGCAGCCGTCCATCGAGACCAAGCTGGTCGTCGCGGGCCTGTGCCAGGCGGCCTTCAGCCTTGGCGCCTCGGAAATGATGTCGCTGTCGCCGCGCAGCCTGGGGCTGCTGCTGAGGCGGTTTGGGTATTCCGTGCGCAGGGAGGCGGCCCGCTATATTTGCGAGGATGACGGGCGGGAGTACCGGTCGTTCCTGATGGCCTGCGACCCCGCGGTGAACCGGGATCTGGCCGCGTTCCATATGTCGCCGATGTCGCAATTCGCTCCGCTGCATGAGCTGCAGGGGGCCGCGTAACGTCATGATGCGGTTCAGGCTCCCTTGAGGGGAGCCTGAACCGCCCTGACCCGCCTGGCCGTGCAGCCGGGTAGGGCAGGCAGGGGCTATGCCGGCCGGGATCAGTCCGCGTCGGCGGCGCCTCCGGCCCGCAGCCGGGCGCGCCGGGCACGGTAGCTGGGCAGAACCACCAGGATCAGGGCCAGGCCCAGCAGGCCCAGGGTCATCGGCCGCTCCAGGATGAACCCCAGCCCGTCATAGAGCTGCATCGAGCGGGCGAAGTTGTCCTCCAGCATCCGTCCCAGGATGAAGCCGATCAGCAGCGGTGCCAGCGGATAGTCCGCAAACCGCAGCACCGTCGCGCAGATGCCCAGGCCGACCAGGATCAGCAGCTCTGTGGCGTTGTTCTGGCCGATGTAGGCCCCCATCAGCGTGAAGAACAGGATGAAGGGGATCAGGTAGTTGCGCGGCACTGCCAGCACCTTGGCGATGTAGGGGATCAGCGGCAGGTTCAGGATCAACAGGATCAGGTTGCCGAGGTACATCGAAATGATCACCGCCCAGAAAATCTGCGGCTCATCCACCATCAGCCGCGGCCCGGGCGAGACGTTCAGCGCAATCAGCGCCCCGAGCAGGATCGCGGTGGTGCCGGAGCCGGGGATGCCCAGCGTCAGGAGCGGCACAAAGGAGCCGGTGCAGGCGGCGTTGTTGGCGCTTTCCGGCGCGGCGAGGCCTTTGAGTGAGCCCTTGCCGAACTGCTCCTGCTCTTCCTTCGGGGCAATGTTGCGCTCCACCGCGTAGCCGAGGAAGGACGCAATGGTGGCCCCGGCACCGGGCAGCACACCGATCAGAAAGCCCTGGATCGACTGGCGGCCGATCACCGGGGCGATGGCCTTGGCCTCAGCCTTGGTGATGCGCAGATCCTTGATCTCGCCGCTGCCGCTGCCGGAGCTGGAACGGGAGGGGTCCAGCACCAGGTACATCGCCTCGGGCAGGGCGAACATCGCCATTGCCAGGGTGATGAAGCCAAAGCCCGACTGCAGGTCCATGATGCCCATGGTAAAGCGCGGCATGTTGAACAGCGCGCCTTCGCCCACCGTCGCCATGATCAGCCCCAGAAGCGTCATCAGGAGCGCCTTGCCGACCTGGCCGGATCCGGCGAAGGCGGCGATCGCCGACAGGCCCACGACCATCAGCGCGAAATATTCGGCTGAGTGGAACAGCAGCGCCACGGTCGCCAGCGCGGGGGCGAAGATCATCAGCAGGACCGCCCCGATGCTGCCGCCCGAGAAGGATGCGATGGCCGCCACCGTCAGCGCCTTGCCGGCTTTGCCCTGCCGCGCCAGCGGATAGCCGTCGAAACTGGTCGCCACGGTGGAGGCCACGCCGGGCGCGTTGATCAGGATCGAGGAAGTGGAGCCGCCGAAGATCGCGCCGTAATAAACACCGGCCAGCAGGATCAGCGCGGCGGAGGGATCGCCGATGGAGATCGCGACCGGGATCATGATGGCGATGATCGACATCGGCCCCAGCCCCGGCAGCATGCCGATGAAAGTGCCGATCAGGCAGCCGCCGATGACCATCAGAAGATTGGTGAGGGAAAAGGCTGTTGCCAGCCCGACCATGATGCCTTCGAGCATGTCAGCCTCCGTTTGTCAGAAATGCGGGCCAGGGGCTCAGGAAAATCCCAAGCACCTGCTGCACCAGATACCAGACCACGCCGGCCGCCCCGGCGGTGACCGGCAGCAGGATGTGCAGCTTGCGCTCGCCCAGCACCCAGGCGCCGGCAACCAGAAAGCCCACGGTCGCTGGCAGGAAGCCCGCGGGCCGCAGCAGCAGCGCGTAGGCCGCCATCAGCCCCAGCAGCGCCAGCGCCTGGCCCAGCTTGTACTCCGTCAGGCGGCGGTAGTTGATGTCCATCGGTTTCGGATCGTCGGCGCCTTTTTCAAACCCCAGCAGCACAAAGAGCGCGGCCAGAACGGCCATCACCGACAGCACCTTGGGAAAGGTGCTGGGCCAGACCGGGTTGCGTTTCATGAACGGCGGCAGGGCGGCGTCCATGGTGAAGAAAGCCGCATAGCCATAGGCGAGGCAGATCATCAGGATGACCAGGGCAATCCAGCGGTCGAGTGCCATATGCTCCTCCGGTATTGTGAAGGTATTGAAGGAAAAGGGGCGCTGCCCCCGCCGCGCGCTGCGCGGCTCCCCGGGATATTTGCGGCCAGAAGAAAGGCCGTGCTCTGCGCTTTGACGACAGGGTGCGGGCCCGGGGGGCGGAACCGGCACTCTGCGATCGGCGGCGCAGGGGCGGGCTTCTTCTGGCTGGAAATATCCTGGGGGTGCGGGGGCAAAGCCCCCGCGGTTGCGCAGGGTTCAGAGGAAACCGAGCTTTTTCATCAGATCGCCGATGGCCTGTTCCTGGTTCTCCAGGAAGGCGCGGAAATCATCGCCGGAATTATGGATGTTGACCCAGCCGTTGCGGGCGCGGACCTCTTCCCATTCCGGGGTATCGTACATCTTGGCCAGCGCGTCCTGGTAGGCGGCCAGCTTGTCCTCGGGCAGGCCGGGGGCCCCGAAAAATCCGCGCCAGTTCACGAAGGTGGTGTCGAGCCCCTGTTCCTTCATCGTCGGCGCATCCGGATAGCTGTCCACGCGCGCATCGGCAGTGACGCCGATGATCTTCACCTCGCCTGCATCGGCCAGGTCGATGGCTTCGGAGAATCCGGTGCTGAGCGCCGCGATCTCGCCCGACAGCAGTGCGGCCATGGCCTTGCCGCCGGCGTCATAGGGGATGTATTTGAAGGCCGTCGGGTCCTCGCCCGCGGCCTCCATCACCATCGCCGCAACCAGGTGGTCCATGCCCCCCGGAACCGAACCGCCGCCCACCGCAGTGCCGCGCGGGTCGGCCCTGTAGGCGGCCAGCAGGTCCTCCATCGAATTGATCGGGCTGTCCTTGCCCACCACGATGGCCGCATAGTCGCCGATGGTGCCTGCCACCAGGGTCAGATCGCGGAAGTTCTGCGGGAACACACCGGTGAGCGAGCGGATCACGATCGGGGTGGAATTCACCATCAGCGTGCCGTGCTGGCTGGCGGCGTTTTCGATCAGGTAGCCGATCGCCTTGCCGCCGCCGCCGCCGGACATGTTTTCGTAAGACACCTTGCCCACCAGCCCGGCCTCCGTCAGCGCTTCGCCGGTGCCGCGGGCGGTGCCGTCCCAGCCGCCGCCTGCGCCGCCGGGGATCAGGAAGTGGATGCTGTCGACCACCTGCTCGCCGGCCCAGGACGGGCTGGCAAACGCCAGTGCTGCCGCTGTTGCCGCCAGCGCTGCGCGGCGGGTCAGGGTCCATTTGTTCATGTTGTCCTCCCATTTGACAAATCGCGGTCAAGCCGCTCATGACTGAAAGAAGCACAGCAAGCTGACACAAACCTGTCACGGGGCCGACAAGGCCGATTGGGAAGGAGCGGCGCCGATGCGCTTCCTGCTGGTTGAAGACAATGAAAGCCTGGCAAAGGCGATCCTGGACCGGCTGCGGCTGGACGGGCATGTTGCGGACCACGCGCCGGATGTGAGCACCGCCTCTGCATTTTCCGGCACCACGGATTACGATTTGATTTTGCTGGATATTATGCTGCCGGACGGGGACGGGCGCAGCTTCCTGAAGGCGCACCGGGAGAACCGGAAGGAAACCCCTGTTATTGTTCTCACGGCCCGCTCCGAGGTGTCTGACCGGGTTGGGATGCTGGACCTCGGCGCCGACGATTATATCACTAAGCCGTTTGATTTTTCTGAGCTTGAGGCACGCTGCCGGGCGGTCTTGCGGCGGCGGGGCGGCGGCAGTTCCAACCTGCGGCGATTCGGAAACCTGCAGTTCGATCCGATGGCGGGAACCCTGTCCGCCGGCGGCAGGACCGTCGCGCTGCGCAACCGGGAACTGCGGCTGCTGGAGGTGTTTCTGAACGCGCCGGAGCGGATTTTTTCCAAACCGAATCTGGTCGACCGGCTGTTTTCCTATGACGAGGAGGGGTCGGAAAATGCCATCGAGGTCTATGTCGCCCGGCTGCGCAAGCATCTGGCCGGCTCCGGCGTGCAGATCACCACGGTGCGCGGCCTGGGCTACCGGCTGAGCCTGGAATGAGCGCAGCGGTCAATGTCAGCGGCTCCCTCCGCCGCCGCCTGCTGCTGCAGCTGGTGGGGAGCGCAGCGCTGCTGGCGGCGGTGCTGTTCTTTGCGGTGCTGGGGTTTGTCCGCACGGTGGCCGAGGAAAGCCACGACAGGATCCTGCAGGCCTCGGCAACCTCGATACTGGACTCCGTTTCGGTGCAAGCGGGGGAAATCACTGCCGACATCCCCTATGCCGCCCTGTCGATGCTGGGCAATGTCAGCGATGACCGGGTGTTTTACCGGATCGCAAGCCCCGCCGGGGTGCTGACCGGATATGCCGATCTGCCGGTGGCTGAGCAACCGGTGCAGCCGCGGCAGCCGCTGTTTGAAACCGCCGCGTACAAGGGGGAGACGATCCGGGCGGTGACGGTGTCGCGCCGCCTGGCGGCGCAGGGCGCGCCGGTGGCGGTGCAGGTGTCGGTGGCCCAGACCCGCACCGGCCAGGCGGCCTTGCTGGAGCAGCTGTTCCGGTCCGCGCTGTTTCTGGGGGTGGGCTTTTTCGTGCTGGCCTCGGGCCTGGCGGTTTGGGCCGCGCAGTCCAGCATCACCCCGCTGCGCTCGCTGACCGAGGCGATCTCGCGGCGCGGTCCCAAGGATCTGCGCCCGGTCACCCGCCCGGTGCCCGCCGAGATGTCGCCGCTGGTCTTGTCGCTCAACAGTTTCATCCGCCGCTTGCAGGCCTCGCTGGGCCGGTCCGAGGACTTCATCGCCGAAGCCGCGCACCGGGTGCGCACGCCGCTGGCGACAGTGCGCGCCCAGGCCGAGGTCACGCTGATGCGGGTGGAGAATGAAGACAACCGGGCCAGCCTGCGCGAGATGATCCGCGCCATCGACGAAAGCTCCCGCGCGGCGGGGCAGCTTTTGGATCACGCCATGGTGTCGTTCCGCGCTGACAGCCTGGAGCGGCAGGAGGTCAATCTGACCGCGCTGGCCCGCGACCTGACGGAGCGGCTGCAGCCGGTGGCGGAGCTTAAGGATATTGTGCTGCATTTCCAAGGTGCTGACGATATCAGCATCCTGGGCGATGCGATCCTGCTGCAAAACGCGGTGCGCAATATTCTGGACAATGCCATCAAGTATTCCGGCCGGGACAGGGACATACAGGTGCGCACCTCCCGCGCGGGCAGCGAGGCTCGCATCGAAGTCGAAGATGAGGCCGGCGGCTTTGCAGGCGAGGACACGGAAGTTTTGACCCGCCGGTTCGTCCGCGGCGCCAATGCGGCGGACACCATTGGCTCGGGGCTGGGCCTGACCATCGCCCGCGAGGTGGCCGAGGCTCACGGCGGCCGCCTGATTATCGAAAACAGCCAGACAGGAGCAGGCGCGTGCGTAACGCTTTGTTTTCCGCTCTCCTGACGTGCCTGACCCTTGCGGCCGCAGCGGCAGCGGGGTTCGAGGTGGAGGAGCGGCATTGGATCGGCCCCGAGAACGGCACCCCGCTGCGGGTGATTTCGACCACGGACACGGCGATTCTGGAGCCGCTGATCGGCAGCTTTCTGGAGGATCATCCGGAGGCGGCAATCGAATACACCGTGGCCAACAGCAGCGAGGTGATGAAGGCGGTGCTGGAGGGGCAGGAGCCGTTCGACGTGGCCCTGTCTTCGGCCATGGACTTGCAGACCAAGCTGGCCAATGACGGGTTCACCCGCCCGCACCGCTCAGCGGCGACTGCGCTGATCCCGGAATGGGGCGAGTGGCGCAGCCATGTGTTCGCCTTTTCCCTGGAACCCGCGTCCATCGTCGTGTCGGCGGCGGCGTTTTCCGGCGGCGAGGCCTTGCGCACGCGGCAGGACCTGATTTCGCTCTTGCGCGCGCAGCCGGAGCGGTTCCGCGGCAAGGTTGGCACCTATGATGTCTCGCTGAGCGGGCTGGGGTATCTCTTTGCGACGCAGGACGCGCGCACGTCGGAAACCTACTGGCGGCTGATGGAGGTCATCGGCAGCCTGGACCCGAAGCTGTTCTGCTGTTCCTCCAGCATGATCGAAAGCGTCGCGTCCGGGGAGATCCTGGTGGCCTATAACGTTCTGGGCAGCTATGCGCGGGCCCGGCGGGATCTGGCGGACAAGATCATCGTGATCGACCCCGAGGATTACACCCATCTGATGATGCGCTCTGCCGTGCTGCTGAAGGGCGGGCGTCAGCCCGGTCTGGCGCGCAGCTTTGCCGACCATCTGGCCGCCGCGGCCTGGTCGCAGCCGCCAGCGGAAAACTATCCGTTCACGCAGCCGCCGGTTGCCTTTGTGGACAGCGCCAGCCCGAAACGGCCGATTCAGCTGGGGCCGGGCCTGCTGGTCTATCTGGACGCCGAGAAGCGCCGCCGCTTCATGGCAGAATGGTTCAGCGCCGTGCGCAAGCAATAACGCGGTTCCGCGGATGATCCGCCAGCGCCGGGGATGAGCCTTGGCGGCGAGGGCCGCCGATGGCGCCCAATCGGCCTATGCTATGCCCCCGCCTGCGCGGCGGCGGCTTTCTGTGCCTGCAGGCCGGTTGCGAACTCCATGAAGGCCCGGATCACCTTCACGTCGCGCCGCTGGGTCAGGTAGACCATGCTTTCGCTCATCTCCAGACCGGCCCCCTGCAGCCGGTATTGCACCAGTCGGCTGTCATGGCCGAACTCCGCCGCCGACACGAAACCGACGCCCGCGCCTGAGGCGGCAAGCTCCCGCACCGCCTCCCGTCCTTCGGCGACAATCGCGGGCTTCAGCGTGATCCCTTGCGTGCGGGCGGCCGCTTCGACCTTTTCGCGGGTTTTCGATCCGTCTTCGCGGAACACCAGCGGCAGGCGGGCCAGTTCCCTGAACGTCAGCGTCCGTTGCGAGGCCGGCAGCAGGCCGCGTGCGGCAAAGGCGGTGATTTCGGTCGCGCCGAGGTGCAGAACGCTCATGTCCTTGCCGGGGGTGAGGCTGCCGACGACGCCGATTTCGGCGTTGTAGGCCCGCAGTTCATCCAGGATAGCGCCGGTGTTCCCGGCCCGCAGGGAAATGGTGATATTCGGGTAACGCTGCTGGAACGGCCCCAGAAAGCCGGTCAGATGCTGCGCGGAATCGGCGATGATCCGCAGCTCGCCCCCGGCCGCAGCGCCGCTCTCGGACAGGTGCTCGGCGATCTGGCTCTCGACCTCGAAATATTGCTTCGTCAGCTGCAGCAGCTTTTCGCCCGCGCCGGTCAGGATGACCCGCTTCTTCTCGCGGTGAAACAGCAGCACATCGTGGTCCTGCTCCAGCTTCCGCACCTGTTCCGAGACCGCGGGCTGGGTGAGGTGCAGGGCCTCTGCGGCGCGGGAGAAACCGCCGAGGAGGGCGACATGATGGAAGGCCTTGAGCTGGGAATGGCGCATGGCGGAAGTCCTGTTTTTCCATAGGCTGAGCCTATGATTAGATCGTTTTTTGCAATTTTACATATGGAAACCCCGGCGGCAATGATGCGGGCAACCTGCTTTGGGAGATTGCAGATGAGTGTTTCGACGGACCCGCTTGAACCGCCCCGGCTGGGCGAGCCCTATTTGCTGACGCCGGGGCCGCTGACCACCTCCTATGCGGTGAAGCAGGCGATGCTGCGGGACTGGGGCAGCTGGGATGATGATTTCCGCGCCATGACCCGCGAGATCCGCCGCCGCCTGCTGGCGCTGCTGGGCGCAGGCGCGGAAGCGTTTGACTGCGTGCCGATGCAGGGTTCGGGCAGTTTTGCGGTGGAGGCGATGCTGGGCTCCTTCATTCCCCCCGGCGGCAAGGCGCTGGTGCTGGCCAACGGCGCCTACGGCCAGCGCGCGGCGCAGACGCTCAGGTATCTGGGCCGCGATCATGCGGTGCTGGACAAGGGCGACTACCTGCCGCCGCGCGGGGCGGAGGTGGCGCAGATCCTGGCGCAAGACCCCGCGATCACCCATGTGGTGGCGGTCCATTGCGAGACGTCTTCGGGCATTTTGAACCCGGTGGAGGAGATTTCGCAAGCCACCTATGCGGCGGGGCGCAAGCTGCTGATAGACTCGATGTCGGCCTTTGGCGCGATCGGGCTGGAGCCTGCGCAGATCCGGTATGAGGCGATGGTGTCCTCGGCCAACAAGTGCATCGAAGGGGTGCCGGGCTTCGGCTTTATCCTTGCCCGCAAGGCGGAAATCGAGGCCGCCGAGGGTAACAGCCATTCGCTGTCCCTGGATGTGCATGCGCAATGGGCCGCGCTGGAGGCGACCGGCCAGTGGCGGTTCACGCCGCCGACACATGTTGCGGCCTCCTTTCTGGAGGCGCTGCGCGCGCATGAAGCGGAGGGCGGGGTGGCCGCGCGCGGCGCGCGCTATGCCAGGAACCGCGACGTGATGGTGGCGGGGATGCGGCAGCTGGGGTTCGAGACCCTGCTGGACAGCCGCTGGCTGAGCCCCATCATCGTCACATTCTTTTGCCCTGCGGACCGTAATTTCGAGTTCAGCCGCTTTTACGATCTGATGAAGGCGAAGGGCTTTATCCTCTACCCGGGCAAGCTGACGGTGGTGGACAGCTTCCGCATCGGCTGCATCGGGCAGATGGACGAACATGTGATACGGCGGGTTGTGGCCGCCGCCAAGGAAACCCTGGCCGAAATGGGGGTCGCCAGCGCGGCGCCCCCCGCTGCGGCCCTGAAAGAACGCGCCAAACTGGCCGCCTGAGACACAAAGGACTTCAAGACATGACCACTGGAACCCCCTTCACCGGGCCTGTCAACGCCAACGGGCGCAGCTATCCGGCGCCCAAGGTTCCGGCGATTGCGATCTGCCTGGACGGCTGCGAGCCGGACTACCTGGAGGCGGCCATCGCCCAGGGGCTGATGCCAACGCTGAAGCGGATCCGCGAGACTGGCACGGACCGGCTGGCGCATTCGGTGATCCCGTCCTTCACCAATCCCAACAACCTCAGCATCGCGACGGGCCGGCCGCCTGCGGTGCACGGGATCTGCGGCAACTACCTTATCGACCCGGACACAGGCGAAGAAGTGATGATGAACGACGTGCGGTTTTTGCGCGCGCCCACCATCTTCTCGCAATTCTACGAGGCGGGCTGCCGGGTTGCCGTGGTCACCGCCAAGGACAAGCTGCGGGCGCTTTTGGGGGCGGGCCTCAGGTTCGACGAAAACCGGGCGGTCGCGTTCTCCTCGGAGCGGTCGGGGGAGACCACCAAGGCGGAGCACGGCATTGACAACGCCAGCGCGTGGCTCGGCATGGAGGTGCCGGAGGTCTATTCGGCGGAGCTGAGCGAGTTCGTCTTTGCCGCCGGGGTAAAGCTGTTGCAGGAGTTCCGCCCGGACGTGATGTACCTGTCGACCACCGACTACATCCAGCACAAGTTCGCCCCGGACGAGCAGGGCGCGCTGGACTTCTATGCGATGTTCGACAGGTATCTGGCGCAACTGGATGAAACGGGCGCGGCCATCGTGGTGACTGCCGATCACGGCATGAAACCCAAGCACCATGCCGACGGGTCGCCCAATGTGGTCTACCTTCAGGATTATCTGGATGAAAGCCTGGGCGCGGGAAAGGCCCGGGTGATCCTGCCGATCACCGATCCTTATGTCGTCCACCACGGCGCGCTGGGGTCTTTTGCAACTGTGTACCTGCCCGATGGCGTGATAATGAGCGAGATCATTCCGCAGATTGAGGCCCTGGACGGGATTACCCATGTCTTTGACCAGGACGAGGCCGTGCGCCGTTTTGAGCTGCCCAAGGACCGGATCGGCCATCTGGTGGTGATCTCCGGCGAGAACGTCACGATTGGCACCTCGGCCCACCGTCACGACCTGGCCGCGCTGAAGGAGCCTTTGCGCAGCCACGGCGGGCTGACGGAACAGGAGGTGCCCTTTATCGTGAACCGGGTTCTGGATCTGCCGGAGCAGCCTGAGGCTTTGCGCAACTTTGACGCTTTCTTCTACGCCTGCACCGCGGCAGCGCTGTGAACCAAGGGGGGACGCTATGACCAGTATCGAAATCCGCAACGAGGGCATGCGCATCGGCGGCGAGGCCGTTTTCACCGAAGCAACCGTGCCGGTCCGCTACCCCTATACCGGCGAGGTGGTCGGCACCGTGCCGGCGGGGCAGGCGGAACACGCCCGCATGGCGTTTGAGATTGCGGCAAACTACAGGCCCAAGCTCACCCGCTATGAGCGCAGCCGAATTCTGCAGCGGGCTGGCGAGCTGATCGGCGAGAAGCGCGGCTGGCTGGCCGAATGGCTGGTGCTGGAGCTGGGCATCAGCCGCCAGCATGCGATCTATGAGACCAAGCGGGCGCAGGACGTCTTCCAGTTTGCGGCGGCAGAGGCGCTGAAGGATGATGGCGAGATCTTCTCCTGCGACCTGACCCACAACGGCAAGGCGCGTAAGATCTTCACCAAGCGCGAGCCGGTCCGGGCGATCTCGGCCATTACCCCTTTCAACCACCCTCTGAACATGGTCAGCCACAAGGTCGCGCCCGCGATTGCCACCAACAACTGCATGGTCTGCAAGCCGACGGAGCTGACGCCGCTGACCTGCATCGCGCTGGCCGATATCCTCTATGAAGCGGGGCTGCCGCCGGAGATGTTCCAGGTGGTGACCGGCTGGCCGCAGGACATCGGTGATGAGATGATCACCAACGGCAATATCGACATCATCACCTTCACCGGCGGCGTGCCGGTGGGCAAGATGATCGCCGAAAAGGGCGTCTACAAGCGGCAGGCGCTGGAGCTGGGGGGCAACGACCCGCTGATCGTGCTGAATGACCTCAGCGATGGCGACCTGGACAAGGCTGCGGCGATTGCCGTGGCCGGCGCCACCGGCAATTCCGGCCAGCGCTGCACCGCCATCAAGCGCATCTTGGTGCAGGAAAGCGTTGCGGACCGCTTCGTGCCCATGGTGCTGGAGAAGGCGCGTAAGATCAGGTTCGGCGATCCGCAGGACCCTGAAACGGAACTGGGCTGCGTGATCCATGAACAGGCGGCCGAACTGTTCGAGAACCGGGTGTTGCAGGCGGAACGGGAGGGTGCCGAAATCCTCTATCACCCCGGCCGCCAGGGGGCGCTGCTGCCGCCGATCGTCGTGGACAAGGTGCCGCACGGCAGCGAACTGGTGATGGAGGAGACCTTTGGCCCGATCATCCCGATCGTGCGGGTGCCGGATGACGACGCAGAGGTGATGCGGATCTCAAACTCCACCCAGTTCGGCCTGTCTTCGGGCGTCTGCACCAACGATCTGAACCGGGCGATTGCCTTTATCAACGGGCTGGACGTCGGCACCTGCAACATCTGGGAGCAGCCCGGCTACCGCATCGAAATGTCCCCGTTCGGCGGCATCAAGGACAGCGGCAACGGCGTCAAGGAAGGGGTGATCGAGGCGATGAAGTTCTTCACCAATGTGAAGACCTATTCGCTGCCCTGGCCGGACTGACCCCCGCCCTAGGCCGGGCCCGCGCCCCGCACCGCCGCTCAAAGCCGGTCCAGCACCTTCTGCGCGCTGTCCAGGTATTCCTGCTGCCGCGACCCGGACATCCTGTCCCAGGTGCTGTAGGCCCGCTTCAGGCGGGGATTGTTGCGCAGCCTGTCCCGGTTGCGCACCAGAAAATCCCAGTAAAGCGGGTTGAACGGGCAGGCGTCCTCGCCGGTTTTCTTCGACACGCTGTAGCGGCAGCCCGCGCAATGGTCGGACATCTTGTTGATGTAATTGCCGCTGGCGGCATAGGGTTTCGACCCCAGCAGGCCGCCGTCGGCATACTGGCTCATGCCGATCACATTGGGGGCCTCCACCCATTCATAGGCGTCAGCGTAAACCGCCAGATACCATTCGTGCACCTGATGCGGGTCGACGCCTGCCAGCATGGCGAAGTTTCCCGTCACCATCAGCCGCTGGATGTGATGCGCATAGGCCTCGTCGCGGGTTTGACTGACCGCGGCCGCCACGCAGGCCATGTCCGTCTCAGCCGTCCAGTAGAAGCCGGGCAGGGGGCGGGTGGCCTTCAGAAAGTTCTGTTCGGTATAGCCCGGCATGTTGCGCCAGTAGATCCCGCGCACATATTCGCGCCAGCCGATGATCTGGCGGATGAACCCCTCGGCCGCATTGAGGGGGGCATCGCCCTCGTAATAGGCCCGCTCCACCCGGCGGCAGACCTCCAGCGGCTCCAGCAGACCCGCGTTGATGTACTGCGACAGGACGGAGTGGTAGAGAAACTTCTCCCCCTCCAGCATCGCATCCTGATAGTCGCCGAAATCCGGCAGCGCCTCCCCGGCGAAGCGCTCCAGTGCCGCCAGCGCATCCTCGCGGGTCACCGCAAACCAGAACGGGCGCAGGGTGCCGAAGTGATCGCCGAACTGCTCCTCCACCAGATCCAGAACCTCCTCCGTGATCTCATCCGGGGTGGTTTGCGGCGGCCTTGGCAGCGTCAGGCCGACTTCGGCGGGCTTGCGGTTTTCGTGGTCGAAGTTCCATTGGCCGCCCTCCGGCTCATCGCCGTCCATCAGCAGCCCGGTTTCGCGGCGCATCTCGCGGTAGAAATACTCCATCCGCAGCTGTTTGCGCCCCTCGGCCCATTCGCCAAACCGATCGTGGGAGCACAGGAACCGGCTGTCCTGCAGCATATTCAGGGGAATTTCCGCCGCCTCCGCCCAGTCCTGAAGGGCAGTTTTCAGCCGGTATTCGCCGGGCTCGGTCACAACCGCGCGGGCAACCGCATGCGCCGCGCGCAGCCGGTCGATCTCGCCAGTCAGGCTGCCGGTGTTTTCCGGGTCGTCCAGCCGCACGTAATGCACCTGCCAGCCGTCCTCCATTAGTGCCTTGGCAAAGTGGCGCATTGCCGAAAACAGGAACGCGATCTTCTTCTTGTGGTGCTGGACATAGCCGGCTTCCTCCGCAACTTCCGCCATCAGGACGATGTCGCGGTCAGGGTCTGCGTCCTTGAGCGCGGCGATGTTGCGGTTGAGCTGATCGCCCAGAATGAGGATGAGGCTGCGGCCGCCGGACTGATCGTCAGAGGAGGTCATCGGGTGTCACCGCAGGGCTTAGCTGGCAGGCCGCATGGTGGCGACCAGCTCCGCAACCTTGAGGCCGAATTTGCGCATCTCGGACTTGTTCATGATCACCCCGTCCGCGGTGAGATACAGCCAGTCGGTGGCTTTAAGGGTGTGCCCGCCAGCGCTTTCGGGCAGGATGATCTCGTAGGTCAGCTGCACGGTGGCGCCGGACACGATGCCCTGCGCCTCTCCAGCCAGGTCATCGGCGGTGGCGGTGAAGGTATTGCCGGGCCCAAGGGTGAGGAACCATTTGCGGCTTTGGGTGACGCCGTTGGAATAGGTGAACTCTTCGCTCAGCGTGCCGGTATCGCCGTCCCATTCGCCCACCATTTTGGCGGTGAAGCTGTTGGCCATCTTGCCGGTGGGGCCGAAAATCACCCCTTCCGACAGGATCTCGCCGGACAGGTGCTTGGTCAGGATGAACTGCGGGCCGGTGTCCGCGTAATCCTGCGGCGACTGGAAGCGGAAGCTGAACAGGTAGGTTTTCGCGATCATCACAAGCACGATGAGGGCGAGGGCGAGGGTCAGGAGTTTCATGCGGTTGCTCTTTCTGATGGCAGCGTCAGGGCAAAGGCGAAGGCGGCGGTTTTCAAAACGCAGGGCAGGACGGCATAGGCCAGGGCCAGGGCGCTCAGCGCCTGCGGGCTGTTGTCTGCCCCGGGCTGGAAGCCCTGCTGCTCCAGCAGCGGCAGCGCCAGGGCGGCGGCCAGCGCCAGCGCCAGCTTGCCGGCAAAGGACCAGATCCCGAAGGCAGCGGAGGCGTTGAGGCCCGCGCGGGTCAGCGCGATGCTGAACATGGCGGGAAGCAGCACCATGTCAGCGCCCAGGGTGGCGCCCGATACCGCGCAGATCACCGCAAAGCCCAGCAGACTGCCCGGCCCCATAAAGGCTGCGCCGGCAAAGCTGGCAATGGCCAGCGGCATGGCGATCAGCAAGGTTTGTTTCGCGCCGATCCGCTGGCTGAGGCGCGCCCACAGCGGCACGCTGAGCCCGGCGCAGAGAAAAAACAGCACCAGCAGCGGCCCTGCGTAGGCGGGCAGGTTCAGCCGGTCCTCGACAAAGAACAGGAACAGGGTGGAGGTCAGCGCCACCGGCAGGCTGTTGAGCACTGCCAGCGCCAGCAGGCGCACCGCGCCGGCCTGGGTCAGCGCCATCGCCGACAGCGGCTGCCCGGTGACGGCCGGTCGCCTCCACATGGGCCGGGTGGCCGCAGCGGTCAGCAGGGCAAAGCCGCCGAGGGTCAGGCCAAAGGCGGCATAGCCCTGTCCCGCGGCTCCGAGCGCCACAAGAACCGCTGGCGCGATGGCGGCAAAGATCACGCCGCTGAGCATCCCCGCCTCGCGGAAGGCGGCCAGCGTCATCAGCTCGCGCGGGGTGGATTGTTTGGCCAGCGTGGCACTGCGGCCATAAAGCAGGATCATGCCAAGGCTGTAGGCCGAGAACAGCAAGAGCAGGATCAAGACCAGCTTAGGCACCACCAGCGGGCCTGCTGTCAGGCCAAACAGCAGCGGAAAGCCGACGGCCAGACCGCCTGCCGCCGCCAGCGCAAACCAAAGCTGCGCCTGCGGCCAGCGGTCGATGGCCCAGCCGATCAGCGGGTCCTGAACCAGATCGAACAGGCGGATCAACAGCAGGATGCCGCCAAGCGCCCCCAGGCCGATCCCCAAATTCACCGAGGCAAATTGCGGCAGGTGAATATAAAGCGGGATCCCCGCCGAGGCGAGCATCATCGCATAGAGGCTGACGCGGGGATACAGCATCATCAGCCCAGCAGCGCGCGGGTGAACCGGGCGGAGCGGGTGTTTGCGCCGACAAAGATCGACATGAAACCGCGCTTGATGCCGGGCTGGCTCAGGGTGCAGGCGGTGCGCCCGTTACGCAGGAATTTCACCCGGTCCGGCCCCTGGCTGACGGCGAGATACCGGTCGCCGGGGGAGACGGCCTGGAAACAGGCCTCAAACCGGGCGCGGGCCGGGGCGGGCTGCCCCAGGCGCCGCATTTCGCGCAGGGTGGCTTCGACCAGATCGTCCTGGCTCAGCCTGCGCTGATAGGTGAGCTCAATTCCGAAATCCTGCGACCAGTCCAGCGGAGCCGCGCCAGGCGTGAACAGCCGCGCCTGATAGACCGGCAGGCCCAGCAGCCGGAAGGTGGCAACGCCGCGCTGTTCGGCCCCCGGCAGCAGCGACTGTACAGAGGAGGCAAAGCCGACGGCCGGGACCGCAAGAAAACAGAGGGTCAGCAACAGCTTACGCATGGGCCAGCTCCACCTGCACCACGTTGGTGTGGCCGATGGCAAAGGAGGCGGCGCAGATCTCCAGATAGTACTGCCAGTTGCGGAAGAACGCCTCGCCGTGTCCCAGTTCCGCGATCCGGCGCTTCTGCGCGGCCAGTCGCTCTGCCCAGATCCGGCAGGTGCGGGCGTAATCCTGGCCAAAGGCGAAACTGTCCGCGACCTGCAGCCCGGCGGATCTTGCCTGCTGCGCGATCATCTGGTCGGACAGCAGCATGCCGCCGGGAAAGACATACTGGCGGATATAGTCGGAGGAGGTGCGGTAGGTCGGGAAGAAGTCATCGCGCACCGTGATCGCCTGCAGCAGCACCCGGCCGCCTTCGGCCAGGCTGCTTTTGAGCTTGGCGAAGTAGCTGGGCCAATACCGCTCTCCCACGGCCTCGATCATCTCGATGGAGACGATGCTGGAGAACTTGCCCTCGATATCGCGGTAATCGCGCAGCTGGATGTCGGCGCGCCCGTCCAGGCGGCTTTCGGCATAGCTGTGCTGGTTGCGGGAGATGGTGACGCCGGTCACATTGCGGCCTTCGGCACTGGCCTGTTCGGCAAAGCCGCCCCAGCCGCAGCCGATCTCCAGCACCTGTTCGCCCTCGCCCAGCCGTGACAGGATGCGGGCGTTCTTGCGGGTCTGCGCCTGCGCCAGGTCGTCGCCCTCCGCCCCGAACAGGCCGGAGGAATAGGTCATGCCGTCGTCCAGCCACAGCTGGTAGAACTCATTGCCAACATCGTAATGGGCGCGGATGTTCTTGCGCGCGCCGCGTTTGGAATTGGCCCGCAGCAGGGTGTCGACGATACGGAACTTGGCGCGGTTCAGCGGGCTGGCCTGATCGTAGCTGCCCAGGTGATCCCGGTTGCGCATCGCCAGCTGCATCAGGGCATCGACCGACGGGGTGTCCCACAAGCCCTGCACATAGGTCTCGCCCAGACCGACCTGGCCGTGCGCCGCCATCGCGGAAACCGCGGCCCAGTCGTTGATCTGCATTTCAGCCTCGGGGCCGCTGTCGCCGAATTCATACCGTGCGCCATCCGGGGTGCGCAGCGTCAGCCGGCCCTCACGCAGTCTCGCGCAGGTGTCCAGGAATTCCGACTGAAGGGCTTTGTCCGTGAATGCCATGATCTGTTCCTTTGACCGGAGAGGAGGTGAGAGAGTTCATCATGCGGACAATCCGCATGGCGCTGGCGATGCCGTCTTCGTGAAAGCCGTGGCGGTTGTAGGCACCGGCGAACCAGGTCCGGTTCTGCCCCTGCATCGCCCGGATCTGGTGCTGCGCACGCAGCGCCGCCTTGTCGAAGACCGGGTGCGAGAATTCCACCGTGTCATAGACCCTCTCCGCGGGAATGGGACGGGTCGGGTTCAGGGTCACGAACAGCGGGTCGCTTTCGGGGATGTTTTGCAGGCGGTTCATCCAGTAGGTGACGCCGACGCCGCCGTCCTGGCTGCGGTAGGCCCAGCTGGACCAGCAGCTGCGCCGCTTGGGCATCTGGCCTTCGTCGCAATGCAGAACCGCCGTGTTCGGCTGATAGCGGATCGCCCCCAGCGCTGCGGCCTCGGCCGGTGTGGCATCTGCCCCCAGAATGGCCAGCGCCTGATCGGAATGGCAGGCAAGGATGATGTCATCGAACAGGCGCGGGTCTGCGCCCTCTGCCTGCACCAAAACGCCGCCCGCCTGCCGGGTGACCTGCCGGATCGGGCTGCCGGTGCGGATCTCGCAGCCGCGCGCAACCAGCGCCGCCTCCAGCCGGCGGACGTATTCGATGCTGCCGCCCTTGACCGTCCACCACTGGTGCTTGCCGGTGCCCGCCAGCAGCGCGTGGTTGCGGAAGAAACGGACCAGCGACTTGGCCGGAAAGGCATCGACGTCGGTGACCGGGGTCGACCAGATCGCGCCGCACATCGGCATTAGGTAATGGTCGCGGAACCAGCTGCCCAGGCCCAGTTCCTCCACCAGTTCGCCAATGGTCTTGTCGTCATCGGTGGCGGCGGCCTCGGCCCGTTTTCCGAAACGCACGATGTCCGCGACCATCTTGTGAAACTGCGGGCGCACCAGATTGCGCTTCTGCGCCGCCAGCATCCGCAGGCTGTTCAGCCCGTATTCCAGGCGGCCGTTGTCGATGCTGGCGCAAAAGCTCATCTCGCTTTTGATCACCGGCACGTCGAGCTCGCGGAACAGCCGGGTGAGGTAAGGGTAGGTGACATAGTTGAACACGATGAAGCCGGTATCGACCGGCTGATCGCCGTTCTTGCCCGCCAGAACCGTGCGGGCATGGCCGCCCAGCCGGGGCGCGGCCTCAAACAAGGTGACGTCATGGCTGCCAGCCAGATAATACGCCGCGGACAGTCCGGAAATGCCGCCTCCCGCGATGGCGATCTTGCGGCGTGGCCCCTGAGTTTGATCCAGCATGCGTCGGTTTTCCCTTGCTGTTGTTTGGACCGGATACGCCGCAGGCAAGAAAGCGGATCACCGCATTCGCGATAAAACTGTGCGTGCGGGTGATCCGGGGCGGCGGCGGCTGCGTAACCTGTGCATGATTGAGCATGTTTCAGCACAGACGTTTCATGCCCGCCGGGGGCGGCTGAAGAACGCCTTCCGCTATGGGGTGGATTATATTCTGACCGACATGACCCGCGGCGCGCCGCCGCTGCTGTCGCGCAACCGCTTCAACCTGTTTTCGATCCACGACCGGCGTCACGGCGGCCCGCGCGGCCGCGGCCGCGGCCTCCTGTGGTTCCGGGAGGAGCTGGAGCGGCGCGGCTTTCCCTTGGAGGGCGCCCATCTGATGCTGCTGACCCAGCCGAGCTTCCTGTGGTTCCATTTCAATCCGGTGAGTTTCTGGATTGCGGTCAGGGACGGCAGTCCGCGCGCCTTCATTGCGGAGGTGAACAACACCTTCGGCCACCGCCACTGCTATTTCGCGGCGCATCCGGATTTCCGCCCGATCCTGCACAGCGATGTGATCGAGGCGGAGAAGCTGATGCATGTCTCGCCGTTTCAGCAGGTCGCGGGGCGCTACCGGTTCAACTTCGGGATGACGGAACAGGCGTTCAATATCCGGATTTCCTATACCAACGGGGCCGAGGGTGTGCTTGCCACGCTGGAGGGGGCGCGCCGCCCGGTGACATCCGGCGGCCTGCTGCGCGCCGCGCTGCGCAGGCCCTTCGGGGCGGCCCGCGTGGTGGCGCTGATTTACTGGCAGGCGCTCAGGCTTTGGATCAAGCGGGCGCCGTTCCTGCGCAAGCCGCCACCGCCAAAGCCGCTGATTTCCGACAGTTCGACATTTTCCGGAGGCGGAGCATGACAGATTTTGCAGGCAAGACCATCTGGCTGGTCGGGGCCAGTCACGGGCTGGGGCGCGCGGTGGCGCAGAAGCTGGACCAGGAGGGGGCCCGGCTGATTTTGTCGGCGCGGTCCGAAGACGCGCTGGAGGAGCTGGCAGGCGAGCTGACACAGGCGCAGGCGGTGCCGCTGGATGTGACCGATGCGGAGTCGGTCGCAGAGGCTTACCGCCGGGCCGGGCCGGTGGATGCGCTGGTCTACAACGCCGGCGCCTACGAGCCGATGCGGACCCAGAATTGGGATGCGGACGCGGTGCTGGGGATGAGCGATGTGAACTTCACCGGGGCGCTGCGGGTGCTGGGGCAGATCGTGCCGGAGTTCGTGAAGGCCGGGCGCGGCGATATCACCCTGGTCGGGTCCTTGGCGGGCTACCGGGGGCTGCCGGCCTCCATCGGCTATGGCGCCAGCAAGGCGGCGCTGATCAGCCTGGCGGAAACGATGCGCCTTGACCTGAGGGACAGCGGCGTCACCGTCCGCGTGGTCAATCCGGGCTTCATCAAAACCCGTCTGACGGACAAGAACAGCTTTAAGATGCCGCAGCTGATGGAGCCTGAGGAGGCCGCCGGGCACGTGGTGTCCGCGATGCGCTCGCGCCGGTTCCGGACGGATTTCCCGCGCCCGTTTTCCTATGCGATCCGGGCGTTTGAGCTGCTGCCCGACTGGCTGGTCTACCGCGGCAAATAAGCCGGGCCGCCGCACGGGCGGCGTCCCGGCGTGCGGGCCTCAGATCCGGAACAGCGGCTGCAGCAGGCGCGGCATCAGCGCCTTGAACCGCAGCGGCGCGTCGGTGGCCGCCAGGCAGATGCAGGGATCGCCGGGATCTGCAACCGGCGTGTGATCCAGGTCTTCGTCGCCGATTTCGACATCGCCCACACCAAACCGCCCGGTCTCGTCGCTGAAGCTGCCCTGCAGCACCAGCGTCAGCTCCAGCCCGTTGTGGCTGTGATCCGGCACCGCCTGCCCCGCAGGGATATACAGCAGCCGGGCGGATCCCGCCGCATCTTCGAACAGGATGTCCTGTTTCACCCCCATGCCCAGTGTCTTCCAGCGCAGCGGCCGCCCTTTCAGCGACTGCATCACCGGCCCGGGGTAGATTCCGGCAGCGTCATACACCGGCTCCGGCGCTGCGGGG